>WHSQ01000082.1:0-9735 GCA_009380005.1 Actinomycetota bacterium
ACGACACAGACGGAGTCCTGCAAGATGTTAAGGAATTAACGAATCAGGACACTAGGTGACCCTTGCTATATTTCCGGCTTCATGACTACACATGAGGAGCCAAGACCGGCTCCTCGGCTGGATGAGTCGCGGGGCCCGGAACCGGGTTCGTCCACTCCATTCTCCTGGTGGATCGGTGTCGGCTGCGTGATCATGCTTGGTCTGGGACTGAACCTTTGGGGCATCGACCACGGTTTGCCGCGGATCTATAACCCTGACGAAGCGGCACACTACGTCCCGAAGGCAGTCCGCTTCTTCGCCTCGGGAAGCTTCGACCCGAACTACTATCTGAACCCGTCCGGCTTCACATACCTTCTCTATGTTGTTTTCTGGGTCTCCTTCCGGGGCGGTGACAACGTACTCAGCGCGGACTGGCGCGATCTTTATCTCGTCGGGAGAGTCACTGCGTCCGTCCTCGGGTCGATCTCTGTCCTCCTCGTCTACGTGGCTGGATCCCGGTTTTTCGATAGAAGGGTCGGGCTGGCTTCGGCAGCCCTGATCGCGGTCGCGTTTCTTCCCGTGTATCAGTCCAAGTTCGCCGTCAACGACGTCCCCGCCCTCGTTCCTGTGGGGCTGGCCCTGCTCGGAGCAGTGGGGATCGTTCGCTCGGGACGCCGGCTCGATTACTTGCTCGCCGGCGGGGGCCTCGGACTGGCGGTTGGAACGAAATACACGGCCGGCATGGTACTGGTCGCCGTACTGACGGCGGTGGCCTTAGATCTCCGGTGCCACCGTCGTCAGACGTTCCCCCTCCTAGCCATCGGCCTCTTCAGCGCGATTGGGGCTTTCGTGCTTGTGAACCCATATTCGGTCCTCGACCCCCCGAAATACTTCAGCACTCTGAGCGTATTCTCAGTGACTCCCCCGGCGGGTAGACAGCTCGGTCAAGCCCACGCTAATGGCGTGCTTCACTACCTCTGGGTGTTTTCGTGGGGATTCGGCTGGCTTCCATCCCTGACCGCGATCGCCGGCGCCGCTCTCATGGTGCGACGGAACCTGAACGCGGCCTTGATCCTCATACCGACGCCCGCCTTCTATCTGATCTTCATGGGCATGCGGGGAGGCTTCGTGAGTCGATACATGCTTCCTGCGTTCCCGTTCGTAGCTATTCTTGCCGGATACGGTTTCTGCGTGCTCACGCAAGTGGGCTTAGCGCGACATCGGCGTCTACTTACGGTGGCTCTGGTCGTTGGCTTGATGGCTCTGTCGGCGCAGAGCCTAGTCCACGATGTCCATGTTAGTCGCCTGCATACCAGGGCGAATACGAGGGAGAGGGCACTCGAGTGGATGTTCGCAAACATCCCCAGCGACGCTGCGGTTGCGATAGAGCCGATGTACCTGTTGCCCGAAAGTCCAAAGATCAGGACCGGACCCACGAGCGAGCGAAGGGAGCGCATCCCCTGGCGGGCCTTCCACTGGCCAAACCCGTACTTGAAATCGCTGACGCCAGGAGTTCTTGATGTGTTCGAGCGCCGAGGAGTGTGTTGGGTCATCGTCGGTAATACCCAGAGGGGTCGGGCGTTCAATGAGCCAGAGCGCTTGCCGGGAGCGATCGCGTTTTACCGGGCACTCGCTCGTCGGGGTGAACTAGTGCACCGCGTCAGCCCGTACAGGGTCGGCGCTGAGCCCGTTCCGTTTAGCTTCGACTGGTCGCGCAACTCTTACCCTCTCGCGTACGAGCGGCCCGGGCCCGAAATCGATGTCTATCGACTCTGGGAGAAAGGCTGCAGGTGAGGGCTGCGCGGGTCTTCATCTATACGGGTCCCGCGACCTGCCTGAATCCGAGAATCACGCTGACGGATGTCGAACTGTGACCAGAGTTCCGAGCTATTCCGGTTGAAATCGGCCAGGCCATCGCCGAGGACGCTGATACCTGCCGCCAAGTTCCACGATCCTGGCGCACTTGTCGCTGGAGATCACTGGTCGAGGCGGGATCGTGGCGGGCATACGGATGACCGTCGGGATGTCATCATCCATCGTGGACCGCTACACGGCCATGCTGATGATCCCGAAGGGAGGTGGATGGATGGGTGCCGACAGACGTCCCAAGATCGATTTTGGGCTGTTGAAACGCGCCATCTCGAAAAAGCTCACGGGCAGCATCAAGTATCGATCGCGGGCTGGTTATGACGCGCAACGGTACTGGAGCGAGCGATTCAACAAGTACGGGTCCTCACTCCGTGGAGCCGGGCACGAAGGGCTATCCGAGGAAGCAAACGAGAAGATGTACCTGGAGGCAGCCGGCGTCTTCCAGGGCGTAGTTGGCCCCATTCTGGGACATCTGACGGAACCGCGAGTTCTGGAGATCGGATGTGGGACAGGTTTCTACACAAGCCTGTTCAACCAGTTGGGCCTGGACAACTACACGGGCGTCGACATCACGAACGTCTTATTCGACAGGCATAGACGTCGGTTTCCCAGGTACCGCTTCCTGCAAGCAGACATCACAAAGCATCCCATCGATGGTAGCTATGACTTGGCAATCATGATCGACGTGATCGAGCACATCGTCACTCGCGACGCGCTCGAGGCCGCCTTCGCAAACCTTCGCGCGGCACTGGCCCCCGGCGGATACCTAATAGTTGGTCCCCAGTTCGACCAAAGTCGCCGCCATCTTTTCTACGTTCATTTCTGGTCGGTCGAGGATGTCAAGACGGCATATGCGGAGTGGGACGAGGTAGAGCGCAAGGCCTTCCGGAACGGCATCCTGCTCGTGTTCCAGAAGCCAAAGGATGTCGATCCTCCCCCACGGATCGCGTGACATCCGCACCCAAATTAGTGTAGGAGAGCCGCCTGCCGGAGACGCCTACCTAATCTGGGCATTCTCGGTTCGGCATGACTCTCTCGTCGTCATCCGGCGGCGACAGTTTGTAGAGCTCCGCTCCTTGTTCCGTTAGCACATGACAGAAGAATGGGCTCCGGCGGACAGCCCTCGGATACACGACCTTACGGCCGTAGTTGGGAATCAACCACGTGTTGTGATACCTGTACACCCAGCGTCTCGCGCGCTGGGGGACGATCACCCACCCGATTTCTCTATTTCTCATGATGTCGATCACCGCTCGGTCAGACGGCCACGTCAGGAACGTCACAAACTCGCTTCGTGTCAAGAACTGTCCGCCGTATGTGAGGACATCGGGCCGTGTGAAATTCAGATAGGTGGAGCGCGCTCCCACGACACCTCTGTCGTCATTCACTGCAGCCGCCACTTGAGGATAGGGCCCCCTTAGGACTTGCGCCTCCCTTTCATCCGCTGCATTCACTTGCATAGTGAGCGTGGCCATCGCGGTGCTGCCGAGCAGCACTATGCTCAAGGCTCCGAGGACCCGATAGAGGCCTCCACGCTGGATCAACGCCCCCACCGCGACTCCCGCCGCGATAGCACCTCCTACTAAGAGTTGTGAGAAGTAACGCGGGTACAAGGGCAGTCGGCGTCCGACCACGATGACTGCAAAGAACAGGGCGAAGGTCAGCCCGAACCAAAGTATCCGCCGGCGCTCCAGGAAGAACGCCGCAACTGCGAGGACTACGGCAAGGATCCCCGGCCATCCAACGATGTGAAAAATGCTTTCGGCGGACTTCGATATGTACTGGCCGAGTGGAGAGTCGTTGCCGAGTCGCCAGAAACGCGTCTGAAGTTCGACGAGATGTCCTTGCGTGATCCAGTAGTCGTCGCGGTTGGTGAAGAAGTGACTAAAACCCCCTTCGGTCAGGTTAATGGCAGCGCGGGGCAGATAGAAAAGCGCGAACGCGCCGTAGGTTCTCAGGAACGTTCTCGCTCGGTGACCGGATCGATGAAAGATCAGGAGGATCGGGGCAGCGATCAGGAAGAGCTGACCCACCTGATGGGACTCGATACACAATAAGAGGCAAACGGCCGCGAACACCGCGTAGCGGATGCGATCTGGTCGGTGACTCTGATCAGCACCCCGATACATGAAGTAGCTGCCGAGGAATCCGAAGGCGAGCATCGACGCATACATCGGAAGAAGCATGGCGCGTTCATCGATCGCACCGAAGCTCAGCAGCGCTAGGACCCCGGCCAGCGCGGCAGCCGCGGAGCGCGACGCCTGCCAGGTGATGTAGCTAACCGTTCCAGCCAGCCCGATTACCGACAACACCAAGAAGGCCTTCACGAGCGTGATACCGCCCAGCGTCATCAACGGGCCCAGGACCAGGTGAGGGAGGAGAACCTCCTGTGTCTCGATCAGATAGCGCACACCGAAGCGCTGGACATAGAGCGTTGAGGCCACGAGGCGCGCCGAGTCAGCATCACCCAAGAGGAATCTGGTGTGTAGGGCCAGCACCGGCAGAGCCACGAGGCAACCGAAAAGGAACATGCGGCGTGAGCGCTCCGGGTACCTCCACACCTCGGTCATGCTAAGGACGTGCGACCGCGAGAACGAACCCGCCGACACGCGAACCCATCCCAACACAGCTGCCAGCCCCCCGAGACCGATGGCGAGCAGACCCGACGTCAACCAGGAATAGCCGGAAGACGCGCCGAGGCGCGCCGCGCCTCCAAGCGTGAGACCGACGCAGGCGAGCGCTACGATGGCGAGCTTGTCGTTTGCGCTGGAGGGTGCCCGTTCACCGGCTGCGCGGTACCCCGTGTGCCTGGGTTCGGCCTCGATCCCCCGGGGGGCCCTTGTGCTCATTGCTCGGGATTCTAGGCATGGCGGCGCCGTTCAGAGCGAACCCCGGCTGGAGGATCATGCGCCAGATCGTCGTCCTGATGGGCTCCGTTCGTGGCGGAAAATGCAGCTGAGCACGCCACGGCTGCTCCGTTATTGCTGTGCTGAATGTAAACCGATCACGACGGACGATTGGAGACTGTCTGGGGTTGGGCTGAGTAAGGTCACCCTCGGCGTAAGAAAGGCCTAGACAGACGAGAACGGACGCGCGCGATGGATAGATCGGGTTACGAGTCACTGGATGTCACGTCGCGGCGGCTGAAGGCGCGCAAGATCGCCAGCATCCTGCAGGCCGGTCGTACCCTCGATGGCTCGAAGATCCTCGACGTGGGAGCTGGCTCGGGCGTGATCGCGTCTCTTCTTGCACAGGAAGCCGGGCCCAAGGGAGAAGTCTGGGCGGTCGATGTCAGAGATACGCGAATCGTCAGCGAGGGATTCCGATTCCTTCAGGTAGCGGACGCTCGCTTGCCGTTCGAGAACGATGCCTTCGATGTGGTGGTGTCGAACCACGTCATCGAGCATGTCGGAGGCGAGAGAGAGCAAGTGCTTCACTTGACCGAGATGATGCGCGTTCTACGCCCGGAGGGGATCTCCTATCTCGCGACGCCAAATCGATGGGGGGTGGTCGAACCGCACTTTCACCTTCCATTCCTGAGTTGGATCCCTCGCCGACTGCGGGACCCTTACGTTCGCCTCGCTCACCGAGGAACGGCCTACGATTGCGACCTGCTCACAAAGAAGGAACTTCAAGCCCTGCTGCGGGCCGTCGGGTGGGTCTATAAGGACGCGACGCTGGATGCGATGCGCCTCATGGCGAAGTGGGAGACTCACAATCCTCTGGTGCGACAACTGCTGACATCGCCGCCCTGGTTCATCCGCACCTTCTCATCGATCATCCCGACTATGACATTCATCCTCACACCCGATTCGCGAGCCCGGTCAGCGCCTCAGCGGTTCGATTGAGACCTACGATGGATGGCGCGAGCGACGCGGAACGACCGGCGACACGCACGGTACTGCGGGAGGAACTCGATTACTTCCTCCAGGTCCTTGGTGTGTCTGCGTTCGCCATCGCCCAACCGGTTCTTGACGTTATTGGCAAGAGTCCCGAGACGTTCGTCTTTCGTGAAGCAGGAACGGTCGACATCTACCTATTCGCACTCGTGGTGGCGTTGCTTCCAGCTCTTGCTCTCTGGCTACCTGCCGCCGGCACCAGGCTCTTCGGACGTCCGATCCGACGAGGCGTTCATCTGGCGATGCTCGGGGCCATGACTTCGGTGATCACTATGCAAGTCGGGAAGATGACCACTTCCTTGCGGGATGGCGCTCTCCTCGCAGTGGCTCTGATCGCAGGTGCAGTCATGGTCTGGCTCATCACTCGGGTCCGGGCCCTAGTTATCTGGTTGCGTTGGACAGCAGTTTCGCCGGTCGCGTTCCTTCTCATCTTCTTGATGTTGTCTCCGGTCTCGAAGCTTCTCCAGAGTGGCGAGGCGGGGGCCACGGCTCGAGAAGCGAACTCGGTTCCGGTCGTGATGCTGGTGTTCGACGAGTTGCCGCTTGCCTCGCTCATCGATCCAACCGGACGGATCAATAGTGAGATGTTCCCCAACTTCGAAGATCTAGCCTCGGGCTCGACGTGGTATCGGAACTACACGGTGGCCGAGTCGTTCACGACTTTCTCCATCCCCACGATCCTCACAGGGAAGAGCATCACGGATCGGTCCAAGTCGCCCCTGGCAAACGATCACCCCGACAACCTCTTCTCGCTTCTCTCGGATACCCATCGCCTCGAGGTCTTCGAGACCTCCACGGCGTTGTGCCCTTCGGAAGCATGCTCCGGTTCTGCGGCGCAAGGCGCGGAGGGGGGACCCGATGGCGGCGGTCTCTCGGGTCTTCTCTCGGACGCCCTGCTCCTGTGGGGAGATCTCTCTCTCCCCGGCGAGAGCACCCGAGATACCACCGTCCAGTTTGCCGAACCCACCGAGGAGAAGCCGTCGGGGGGACACGACTACTCGCCGGGTGAGCTCCCCTTGATTGCCTTCCTCGAAACGCTCAGCCCCGCGGGACGGCCCGGTCTGCACTACTTCCATGTGATGTTGCCTCACGTCCCCTGGCGCACGTTCCCCTCGGGACGGATCTATCAAGTTCTCAATTGGCGGAACGAGCTTCCCGTGGTGACCGACGAGTTGACGCGGCCCTGGATCGAAGAAATGTGGCCCGTTCAGCTCGCTCGCCAGCGTCATCTCCTTCAGCTCCAGTACACGGATAGTCTCCTCGGGAGAGTCATCGACAGACTGCGAGAGCTTGAGATGTTCGACGATGCTCTCCTGATCGTCACTTCGGATCACGGCCTCGGTCTCCATCCCGGACGCGAGCGCAAAGTGCCAACGCTCGAAAACATGCATGAGATCTACTGGGTGCCCCTGTTCATCAAGGCGCCCCACCAGAGCCGAGCAAAGGTGGACGACCGAAACCTGATGGCCATGGACCTGCTTCCCACCATCGCCGCCATGCTCGATGCCGAGGTGCCGTGGAGGACAGACGGTCGCTCGGCACTAGATCCCGACGTCGACCGAGGACCTGTCAAAAGGATCGTCCGGCGATCGGATAACTCGTTCTCCTTACCGGAAGAGACCCTCACCATCGCTCAACAGACCGCTCAGCAACGGATGCGGCGTGAGGCATTCGTGCCAGGGAGGGACTGCAGACGGGCGCGGTGCGCGTATCTCGTGGGCCCGGGAGCCTCCCTCGTGGGCGCACCGTTGAGTGATTTCACCATCGGGCCTGCTTCGGCTCTCACGGCCACACTTACCCTGCCCCACACCCTCGCCGGTGATGAAGAAGGGCCACTGCCTGCCCTCGTTCTCGGACACCTCACGGACCTGGGCGAACGATACGACGGCAGGATCGCTGTAGCGGTTGACGGATCGCTTGCGGGAATCTCGGACATTTGGACACAGGACGGCATTCCTGGATGGTTCGGGGTGTTGATCCCCGAGTTCCTCATGCGGCAGGAGCGCAACGATCCGCGCCTTTTCGAAATGGAGGGTTCGAACCTGCGACCGATCACCCTTCGATAGCGGGGACGACTGTCCATGCCGCGCGGAGGTCAGGCGGAGACGGAGTCGCCCTGCGCCGATCTCGGGTATCGGGGTTTGCGGATCCTGGCCCACACGTTCATGAAGAGCTCGAAATGGCCGATCTCCAGTGCATCCGTAGAGAACCTGGTCCGCTCGAACAGCTCTCTGAGCTGGCCGGCGTTATAGGTGCGATCGTGTTCCTCGATCTCTTCTTTCGAAACGAGATTGAATCGCGCCATCACTCTCAAGACGTGATCCGTGCGCGGCGGCGGGGTCGTCAGGATCAGGAAGCAACCGGGTTTGAGCACCTCGTAGACCGCGTCGAGGATCGATAAAGCCAGCGACTCCTGCAGGTGCTCCAAGACGGTGAGCATCGTCACCACATCGAACGAGTGATCCCTGAAAGGGAACCTCGGGCTCGTCTCGGCGTCGAAGACCGTATAGAGAGCGACCCCTGCCCCTTCCCCCACGGGCCGCAACTGATCCACGCCGAACTTGTGCGCGAAGGTGACCTTCCTAAGGAACAACGGATCCAGTCCGCATCCGACATCCAGGATCCTGCCGCCCCGCACCTCATCCGGGATGAGGGCGTCCGCCTTCGCCGCGCGGCGTCTCGATAGGAATGGCTCCAGGATGCCTGAACCTCGCGTGACGCCGGCCACGTGCGCTCCCTTGTACGAAGCATCTGGTAGGTGGTTCGGTCGCTCGGAATATAGTGCCCCCGTGATCACCAGCGTCGCCGGGGCAAACTCGCTGACTGCGACCGCGTCCCCGTGACGGTCGGCCCTATCGTGGATGCTGATGGGGTGACGGCGAGGCTGGACGGGATCAGGCTCACGGATTCGGCCGACAGTTTGGACTGGGCCAGGGCCAAGGCCGATCTCGCCGCCGACGACTTCGACAACGGCCGGACGCCTGCTCAGCTCGAGCGCTCGTTCCTGAACTCCTTCGCCGCGATCTATGCCTTCGACGGGGCAACCTGCGTCGGGATGGCCCATCTGCTCGCCGGCGGCGTATGCAACGCCTACCTGGTCGACGTCTGGACGTTCTCCCCTACCGCAACCGAGGCATCGCCTCAGAGATGATCCGGTTGCTGCTGGAGACCGTGCCCGGGCACCACGTCCTTCTCGTCACCGACCGGGCATCCGGGCTTTACCGCAAGCTGGGTTTCGACGACGAGGAGCAAGCGGCCATGTCTCTCGTCGTCGGCCAATGGCTGAAGCCCCGACCCTGATGGGAGATCCGTCCCGAGTCACCGTTGAAGGTCTGGGCCAGGTAGGACCTGGCCGCCTCTACCTCGAGGAAAACCGGCACGCCACGGCATCCCGCCCACGCGTCAGGTTCCAATCTATCGACGAGCAACGCTGCCGCATCATCCAGGTGATCCTCGGTGAACGGTTCGACGTGCACGGTGCAGGATAAGCACAGGCGAACGAGGATGCGGGATAGGCGGTCCCAGAGGAGTTAGGAGCAGAGATGAAAGCGCACACGGTCTACAAGACGTTCAACACGAGCGAGCGCCGTGAGTTCGTGAGGATCACGGAGGACGCGCAGCGCGCCGTTGATGAGTCCGGCATCGAAGAGGGCGTGGTCCTCGTCTCGGCGATGCACATCACCGCCGGCGTTTGGGTGAATGACCAGGTATCCAAAAGTGGTGTCGCCAGGAGGGAGACTCGTTGAAGTCGCACACGGTCTACAAGACATTCAACACTACCGAGCGACGCGAGTTCGTCCGCCTCACCGATGACGTCCAGCGAGCCGTCGACGAATCCGGGGTCGCGGAGGGCATGGCCCTGGTCTCGGCGATGCACATCACTGCGGCGGTATGGATCAACGATGATGAGAGCGGTCTTCAGGAAGATGTCATGGAGTGGCTCGACAAGATCGCCCCGCCGTCGTGGAAGGAGCCGGCCAACGGGGTC
>WHSQ01000082.1:9745-10004 GCA_009380005.1 Actinomycetota bacterium
TGCTCGGCGAGTAGTCACCGAAGGCCGGCTGGGCGTGAGCCTCGTCACCGGCGATCGGGCAGGCCCCCGGATGCCGGGAAGGTCTCAGGTCGGCGAGGCTTGCCAGGCGCCGGCCCACCAATCGGCATGGGGCATCCCGCTCTTCAGGATCGCGTCGATGACTTCCTCGCACTCGTAGGGCACCCGATGGGCATCGATCGAGAGCACTCCGTCGGACACGTCCACCACCGCGTATTCGGCGAAGGCGGCGTTCCGTGCC
>WHSQ01000083.1 GCA_009380005.1 Actinomycetota bacterium
GAGCAAGTCATCTACGACGAATACGGGCAACCGCTGACGAGCTCGCTCATGGATTACTCCCTGCCCACGATCTCTGAAGTGCCCGACCTCGTCCTCGCCGAAACCGTGACGCCGAACCCTAACGTGCCGTTGGGGACCAAGGGGGCCGGCGAGGCCGGCTGCATAGGGACGCCTCCGGCGGTCGTCAATGCGATCGTGGACGCGCTCGATGGCCGTGACGAGGGGCTCGACATGCCGGTGACTCCCGAGAAGGTATGGCGGATCCTGCATCGGCCGGAGCCGCGCTAGTCCAGCATCCAGGTACCCTTCACGCCGTGACCACCGGGTCGTCTCGACCTTCCCCGTGCCCGAGGGGGACTTCTGCCAACGAGGCGGACGTTTCGGGCCCCACAACCTCCACGAGATGCGAACCGGCACGTTCACCTCGAGCAACATCGTGCACGTCACCTACTTCAATGCCGGAGTCAGGGTCTACGACGTGAGCGATCCAGCCGACGTACGCGAGATCGCGTTCTGCATCCCGCCGCCGGTTCCCGGGGCCAAGACGATACAGATGAACGACCTGATGGTTGACGCGTCGGGACTGGTGTTCGCGACGGACCGCGTCGCGGGAGGGCTTTACGTGTTGTCCTGCGACGTCGAGCAATAGTCGACGAAGTCGAGATCGCGCGGCGCGCGCAGTCAGTTCAGTCCTTCCCGCCCCCGTCCGGGATGATTGGCAGCAACACGTAAGACGCTCGGTCGCCTCCTGCACAGATCGTCGTCGTTCCGCCGAAGATGTCCGGGGGTCGATCGCGTGGATCATCGTGCAGGAACGGTCCGCAGCCCGTCATCTCGTTTGCGAATGAGGACAGACGGGCACCTCCACCCGAGTGCTCGTAGTCCTTCCCTCTGACAGTAAGGGAGATGCGATATCCGGCCGGCACGACGATACAGGTCGGCCAGATCTCGATATCTAGTTCATAGGGCACGCCGGGCTGGAGCGGTTGTACTTCGTCGTGAGTGTGGTACGGGCGCCACTCCTCGCTGATGGTCGGGTCGAGCTTGCGATGTGATGCTCTGAGCCAGCCTTGAGCCACCGGGGTGTTCGGATCGAGGGCTCCCTGAAAGACAACTTCGCGATCGTCTTGGTCGAACACTCGTACAACGAGGAAGAGGTCGCAATCGACCGTGCTCGACGACACGAATAGCTTGGCTGCAATGGGGCCCGTGATCTCCACCTCTTCCTCGATTGGTGGGGTGCTGAAGGTAAGCCCATCACCCAGAGCCTCGAACTCGAACTCGCTCTCCACTTCTGGGGGGGTACGGTCCAGCGAGAGACGCTCGGCGGCGTTTAGGTAAAGGCGCGTCCACTGGCATCTTGCGATTGGCCACTCGTTCTCGGCCCGATCCTTGAAGGAACCGTCGACGTGCCTGACCTGCAGCTGGACTGGAGGTTGCTTCGTCCAATCGTTCTGCTCGCCTTTGAGGAAGTGAGCGAAGAAGCGCTTCTGTAGGGCGAGGCCATAGTCGGTGTAGAAGTGTGTCCAGTGCTCCAACCCGTGCACCTCGAGCCATTTCTGATCCGAGTCAGCCCGAACGTAACCCTCGAAGTTGCCGCGCGCGTGAAGACCCTGACCTCCCCAATTGGAAGCCGAGAGGAATGGCACGGTGATCCGCTCCCATGTGGGAGACCGGACTTGGTGATACTCGTCATCTAGGGGATGCGACAGGATCTCGTCGCCGAAGGCCACGCGGTTGTGCTCGAGATCCACGTCCGAGAGAGTCTCCGGGCCGCAGACGAGCTCACCCGTGTTGGGGTCGCGCGGCCCCCGGGAACCGAGCCCGTGTTGCACCGTGAGCACTTGCTTGTCAAACCAGTTGTCCCAGAACGTGCAAAGGATGCCGCCATGATGGGTCATGTCCCGATACCAATCGGCCGCTCCTTCCCAGATGCACATCGCCGCTAGGTGTGGAGGGTTCAAGGTCGCCACGTGCCACTGGTTTATTCCGTAGTACGAGATGCCGTTCAAGCCGACCTTCCCGTTGCTCCAGGCCTGGTTGCCGGCCCACTCGATGCACAGGTAGAAGTCGCGCGTCTCGCGGGGGGAGAACGGGTCGATGTATCCCGGGGACCGTCCGGCCCCCCGGGAGTCAACACGCACGCACGCGTAGCCGTCGGGAACCCACTTCTCGGGGTCGACGACCTCCCAGTTCTGATACTTGTTGCTTGATCCCGCAGAGACATCGGGATGCTCTCGCACCATGATCGCCCATTGATCCGGGTAGCCCTCCTGAAAGGAGAGCCCCTTGGCGTAAGGGCCATAGGTGAGGATCACGGGATGGGCGCCGTCGTCGGGTGGTCGGAAGATGTCTGCGCGTAGCTCGGTTCCGTCGTCCATACGAATGGGGACGTCCCACTCGACCCTCATCCCGTCGCGGATCTCGCTGTTGTCGCTCATTCACCCTCCCGTGCTCGCGGCGCGACTTGGGCCTCCATCAACGCGGTCATGTCTGCCTCGGTTCCGGCCTCATGCTGTCAAGACGCGTCCCACACCCCTTTGGCTCCGGTCGACGTGGATATTGCTGGGGGCCGTCGCTGCAGCATCACTTTCCGAGACAGCGTTCACGCCAAGATCAGGCCTACGACCATCGAGCATCAGGGGAGCAATCCCGTCAAGCGACAGGGGATAGCGCGCACAGAAGAGTTTGATCCTGGAGCGCAACGTCAAAGTGCGATTACGGATGCGAATCGAATAAATCCGGCATTCGACTCTCGAGCGCCAACAATCGTGGATCGAGCAATCGTGGGTCGCCAGGGAATCGAACCCTGAACCTACGGCTTAAGAGCTTTCTCCTAGCGTCCTGAGCTTCTGAAAGGTCCTAGCGAACCCCGACTGCTAACCGTTTCCACCATTTCTCGGGACGCTAACGTCCAGGGTGGGTTTCGAAGCTGACTCTCAGATTAGAAGTTTGCTAGGGATGACTTTCATGACCTGCGGATCCGGACGGAGAATGGCTGGGTGGTTCAACAGATCCCTCCCCGGGATTGATGCGCTGAGCGATGAGTTCTAGGGATGAATCAGGTCCTACTAGAAGAAACGTGAGCGACCATAACTAGATCGGAGACATGCGATGAGGAAACTGCTCGTGACTACTTTTCTCACCCTTGACGGCGTGATGCAGGCACCCGGCGGCCCCGAGGAAGATCCCTCGGAAGACTTTGCCTACGGCGGATGGTCAGTCAGCTATTTCGACGACGACGTGGGCCGCGCGATGGACAAAGTGATGGGTAAACCGTTCGACCTGGTGCTGGGGCGCAAGACGTACGAGATCTTCGCCGCCTTCTGGCCAAATGCTCCGGAGGAGGCCGGTGGGAAACCGCTTAACGACGCGACGAAGTACGTGGCGTCGCGCACACTTAGCGAGGATTCTCTTGAGTGGGAGAAATCCGTTCTCATCGAGAGTGACGTGGCCGAGGGTGTGGCCGCACTGAAACAGCAAGATGGACCCGAGTTGCAGGTTCACGGGAGCTGCAACCTGCTGCAGACACTCCTAAGCCACAACCTGATCGACGAGTTCCACCTGTTGGTGTTCCCGGTCGTCGTCGGCTCCGGCAAGCGTCTCTTTGCCGACGGCACCGTCCCCAGTGGACTGAAGCTCGTCGACAGCATGGTCTCGACGTCGGGCGTCATGATCGGTCGGTACGTTCCGGTGGGCGATATCCCGATCGGTACGTTCGCGCTCGAAGGCTAGACATGCATAGCTCTTGACCCTCAGATCAGCGATGAGTTTCGGGCCGAGGCCGAGTGTTATCAGTGGAGTCGATGAATAGGGGCCTGTGGCGACATTCGTACAGCGACTATTCGACTTCCTGACTTGTACGTTCGCGCCCGGATTGATCTGATCAATTACCGCGTCAATCCCGCGTCACTCTCCACTTTAGTCCTCAGTGCTCGATGCGCGCGGTCGGTCGTCGAGCAGGTGTCCGAAAATTGCCTGCCCCGGCGGTTCTTATCGCGTTCCTGTCGCGTTCTGCCGCCCCACTACGGTCAACCCATGCTGACTCCGAGACCATCTGAGAGGACTTCATTGGACTCGGCCACACGCCCGTCGTCCATATGCATGAGGCGAGGGGCTCCTGCCGCGATCCGTGGGTCGTGGGTGACGACGATCACCGTCTGCCCGTGAACCTCCGCCAAAGACCGCAGCACGGAGATCACGTCGCGGCCCGTTTCCGAGTCGAGGTTTCCCGTCGGTTCATCCGCAAGCAACACCCTTGGTTCGTTAGCAAGGGCGCGAGCTATCGCCACTCGTTGCTGTTCGCCACCCGACAGCTTCCCGGGCAGGTGGCGGGCGCGTTCCTCGAGGCCGACAGACGCGAGGAGCAGTCGTGCCCTCCGCGCCGCATCATGCCCGGATGGCGCTGCCCCAGCCAGGGCTGCTTCGACGTTCTGCAGCGCGGTGAGCGTCGGGATCAGATTGAACTGCTGGAAGATGAACCCGATCGATCGCTGGCGCAGGTTGGTGAGCTGGCGTTCACTCATCGCCGTCAGCGCTTCACCGAAGAACTCGATGGTCCCCGAAGACGGCCGGTCGAGCCCACCCAACAGTTGCAGCAGCGTCGACTTGCCGGAACCACTGGATCCCACTACGGCGACGTACTCTCCGCTTCGCACCGAGAACGACGCCTCCCGCAACGCATGTACCTTGCGATTCCCGTCACCATAGGTGCGTGACAGATCAGCGAGTCGGTAGGCGACGTTTGTTTCGGGGCGGATCGCTGTCATGATCATTCTCCTTCTCGTGTGGGTGTGTGGTCTAACCAACGGTTTGAAGCGCTTGGGCCGGACGCAGCCGGGCGGCACGTAGTCCTCCTGCCCCGCCCGCGATGAGTCCTCCGAGGAGCGCCAGGGCGACCGCGACGAGTACGACGTTGAGATCGAACGGGGCTTGGAGAACGACATCGGTCGCGCCCGAGACGGTCGATGCCCTACCGAGACCGAAGGCACCGGGGGGGCCGAACCCGGGTCCGCCGCCGGCCGTCTGTGGGGCTGCGGCCACCGTCGCTTGAAGCGTGATGCCCGTCGCGTTGAACGCAGCGATTCCCGCCGCCGCGAGCGCAGCTCCGACGGCGCCCCCGAAGAGCCCCTGGGCAACCGACTCCGCGGTCACCTGACGCACGACCCTGGACTGCGACCAACCGATCGCCTTGAGAGTGCCCAGCTCGCGCACGCGCTTGGCGACCGAAGACAATGTGAGGAAGCTGGCGATGAGGAAGGCCGCACCCAGGCCCACGATCTTCAGTACGAACCCCAGGCGATCGACGAGATTGGACGCGTCGACCAGTGAGCCCTGGACTTGCTCCGCGAGATCCTCGGCCGTGCTCACCTCCGCGCCGGAGAAGACCTGGGGGATCGCTTCCGCGACCGAGGCCACATCGTCTGTGCTCGACGCGCGCACCGACAGCGTGTTCACCCGGCCCTCGCGGTCGGAGATCTTCTGCAGAGTGGTGAGGTTGACATAGACGTCCGAAGCGGCTGCACCGAGCGCGTGCTTCACGAGGCCCACGATGGTGAATTTCTTGCCTCCGATCTCGATCGTGTCGCCAACGCTGAGGTCTTGTTCCTCCGCGTAGCTTGTCGAAAGGAGCGCGGCGCGCGCGTCGGAGTCATCGAGGAACTCCCCATCGGTCACCTGGGTGGCCGACACTGGAAGCAGCGAAGTCTGTGACGCATCGATCCCGGCCACCGTGAACTGCTCGATGTCCATGTTGCCGAAGAGCTCTCTCGCCTCGCCCCGATCGCCTTCGGAACCGTGACTGACGCCAAATTGTGGACCCTCGGAGATGTCGGGGACCGTGCCGGAGGTGTGCATGTTCGTTAGGGTCAGTGACCCCGTTACCTTCTCTACTCCGGAAATCGCCGAGACCTCTTGGATGACGTCGGAGGAGAAGCTCAGCTGCGAGCCCGACACGAGGCTGTCGTTGGAGAACTTCTCCCCGGGCTCGCCGAGCTCGTCGAAGGCGATCCGGCCGCCTCCATTCTCTTCTTCGAGCTGCTCGCGTTCCTCTTCCGAGAGGTCGGTGAAGCCTGAGTCATCCTCGTCGATCGTCAGCGGGCGACTAACCGTCATGTCCGTGCCCACGCCGGTGAGGGGAGCGAGGACATCGTCCTGAGCGTCCTTGAGTCCGGCCGAGAAGGCCGTCGTCGCAACCACCAGTGCGACGCCGACTCCCAGGCCGGCCGCCGTGAGAAACGTTCGACCCCAGCGGCGCCTGAGCTCTGCGAACAAGTACCTGACATAGAACAAGGCTCTCTCCTTATCTCTTGTGGCCGCCCGCGACGCGAACGTTCGCAGTTCTCCGTGCAACTGTGAGGCTCGAAGCTGCGAAGGGGCTGGGGGGAACCTCAGGATTGGCTGAGAACCGATGCCCCATCGATCGGCAGGCGGAGGGTGAACCTCGCGCCACCCGACGGCTTGTTCTCTGCGGTCACGGTACCGCCGTGACTGCGGACAACGGCGTCGACGATCGCAAGACCGAGGCCGGCCCCACCGGTTACGCGCGAGCGACTGCGATCCCGGCGCCAGAAGCGTTCGAACGCGTTCTCGAGTGTCTCAGCATCGAGACCCGGCCCCGAGTCCTCTACAGCGACGATCGCCGCCTGACCGTCTTTGGACAGCCGCAGAGCGACGGGGGTTCCCTCGGGCGTGTGAATCAATGCGTTGGTGACAAGGTTGCCGAGGGCCTGGCGCAGCCGGTCTTCGTCTCCCTGAATGACGATGTCGTCTGCCGTTTCTATGTCTATCGGTCGTTCTGGGTCTCGTGCCCGCGCGTCCTGACCGGCGTCCCTAACCAGCTCGGCGAGATCAATCGCAGTGAGAACCATCGGGCGGGTGCGGTCGGTGTGTGCAAGCAGTAACAGCTCGTCGACGAGTATCCCCATACGGGCCGCCTCGTCCTCGATCCGTCGCATGGACACGCGAAGATCTTCGGGGCGCTCGGCTGCGCCTCGGCGGAAGAGCTCCGCGTACCCCCTGATGGAGGTCAACGGTGTTCTCAGTTCGTGAGACGCGTCGCCGAGGAACCGGCGCATCCCTTCCTCCGAGGCACGCTGAGCCTCGAAGGCCTGCTCGATGTGCTCGAGCATCCTGTTGAGGGCGCGGCCGAGGCGCCCGACCTCCGTTCGCGGATCGGGTTCGTCCACGCGTCGGGAGAGATCACCCGCCGCGATCTCGGTCGCGGCCCCAGCCATCTCATCCAGAGGCTGCAGCTCCTTTCGGAGGAGGAACCACGCGCCCGCTGAGATGGCCCCGAGCAGCACGATCGCCACAACGCCCTCGATGCCGACCAGGCGCCGAAGCGTGTCCTGTACATCGGCGAGTGGGATGGCGACGATCAGAGTTCCGCCGTCGACGATGGGCGTCGCGAGAACCCGGAACCCATAGGACGGCTCTTCCACAGCCTGGGCCGTGAATGGTTCATCGCTGCTCGAGGCGTCGAGAGACTCCGGGATGTCCGGAACATAGTTGGCCTCGGCACCCTCGAAGCCGAAGGCCACGGATTCGACAACATCTCCCGTCTCATCCCGCACCTCTGCGTACGCGGAGATCGGAAGGCCGGCCGGTCCGACCAGGGGAGGCTCCGGGAAGCCGACATCGCCTCTCGCGGACTCGACCAGAGCGCGGATAGCGATCGGCTGGGTCTGCCTCAGCTGAGAGTCGACCCGTTGGTAGAGAAAAGTCCTCAACGCCCCATAGGTCGTGACACCCGAGACGGCCAAACCGATCGTGATGAGGACCGCGAGGATCGCGACCAACCGGGTGCGAAGTGTCATCGGGCATCGGGAGGAAGTCGAAGCGAATAGCCCGTCCCACGAACCGTGTGGATGAGATGGGGCTCGACGAAGTCGATCTTCTTGCGCAGGTAGCTGACATAGGTCTCAAGCACCCTCGCGTCGCCGCCGAAGTCGTAGTCCCACACGTGATCGAGGATCTGCGCACGGGTGAGCACCCGCCGGGGATTGAGCATCAGGTAACGAAGCAGCCGGAACTCGGTGGCCGTGAGCTCGATCAACCGGTCGTTCCGCCAGACCTCCTGGGTGTCGAGGTCCATGAGCAGATCGGCGAACTCGATGCGCGTGTCCTCCTTTGCGCCGAGTCCGACGCGACGCAGGATGGCGTAAACGCGGGCGACGAGCTCTTCCAGGCTGAACGGTTTCGTCACATAGTCGTCTCCACCGATGGTCAGGCCCCGTACCTTGTCCTCGGTCGTGTCACGAGCGGTAAGGAAGAGGATCGGGACCCGGTGTCCGCCCAGCGACAGTTGCTTGGCGACCTCGAAGCCGTCGAGGTCGGGCATCATCACGTCGAGCACGATGAGGTGCGGGGGAGTGGCGCGTGCCGCTTCCAGCGCGGCTCTGCCCGACGCCGCAATGGCGACGTCGAACCCCTCGTAGCGAAGAGCCATCGCGACCAGATCGGTGATGTTGGACTCGTCGTCCACGACGAGCACGCGTCCCTTTTCAGACATAGCCTCAGTATCGATCGGATTCCTGGGAATCTCCTGAGAGCAACCTGAAAACACCCCCGGGTTCTGAGTCGGCTTCCCCTCCGGCCGGGACGGTGGAATCTCTCAGCATCCACTGCGCATTCACTCAGCTTCGTCTGAGGTCCCTCCTGTCTAGTGCATCCATGCAGACGACACACCTAGGAGGCAAGACGAGATGAACCAAGCCACCAGGACGCCGGTTGCCCCAACCCCAGATCCCGTTGACGAGTTCATCTCTTCAGGTCGGGTACGGCAGAGACTCACCGCGCCCGAGAGGTCGCCCCGGCGGAGCCGTCGTTGGTTCGTGCCGACCGCAATTGTCGTGGCGGTCACACTCGGCTTCGCCGGGGCTCGACTCACAAGCACATCCGCGTCCGGCGCTTCCGATTCGCCGCAGCCACTGACCGCGGCTCAAACATCGTCTGGCTCCGGCTCGCTTGCCGACGTGATCTCAGCGGCAATGGATTCGATCGTCTCGGTCAGGACCGTGAGCAAAGCTAGTGCGTTCAACGGGCCCTTCGAGAGCGAAGTCCTAGGTGAAGGCTCCGGGGTCGTCATCCGCAGCGACGGGATCATCCTCACCAATGCGCACGTGATCGAGGGGACATCGGAGATCGAGGTCACTACCGCGGACGGGGAGGAGGCGCTCGAAGCGACTGTTGTGGGCACCGACGCAGAGCATGACCTCGCGATCCTCAAGGTCGACTTCGACCATCTCAGTGCGATCACCATCGGAAGCTCGGAACTACTCGAGCTCGGTGACTCGGTCGTGGCGCTCGGTTACCCGCTGGGGCTCGGCCCCACGGCAACCCAGGGGATCGTGTCGGGACTCGATCGCGCGATCCAGGTAAGCGACGGACCGTTCGAAGCCAGTGAACTAACCGGCCTGCTTCAGACCGACGCCGCCATCAATCCGGGCAACTCCGGTGGGGCACTGCTCGACGCCAATGGTCGGCTGATCGGAGTCAACACCGCTGCGGCTTCCGCGTCGTCGGCGGAGAACATTGGTTTCTCGGTCGCGATCGACGAGGCGCTGCCGGTCATCGAGAACCTCTTGAACGATCAGTGAGCCACGCATCGATGATGAAGGGAGGGTGAGATGACTTTTCTGGAGATGGTGTCTTTGACAGTCACCTTATTGATGGTCCTCCGGAGCCATCGCGTTTCTGATGTTTGGACAGATCCTGGATGGAAGATGAAAGTGGACTTCCCGTCCGGCTTCGTCTGAACGAACAAGGACCCCGCTTGCGGGGTCCTTCCGCGCGACACTTCCGCGTCAATGAGCAACGGACGATCATCGAAGCCATCGCGAAACTCCTGGTCAGGAGTGGGTCGCCAGGGAATCGAACCCTG
>WHSQ01000084.1 GCA_009380005.1 Actinomycetota bacterium
CATCTTGCCCTCCCCAAGGTCTGCCCCGTAGCCTCGATGGGCCGTGGATACCGGCGGGTCCATCTCGAACCCGCAGGTGCGCAGCATATCTGTGCGAACAGGCCAGGTGCACGCCCTTCCTTCGGCCAGACCGGCGTAGAGTCGTCGGCCATGTCCCGGATCCGCCTCGCCGCCTCCCTGGTGGGCCTGTTGCTAGGAGCGGCCTGCGTGCCGCCGCCGGGCGATGCCCTGGAGGAGCGGATAGCCGAAGACCCCACCCTGCTGCGGATCGTGGACCGAGGGGAGCTCCGGGTAGGGATCCCCACCGAAGCGCTCGGCATCGGCGCCGACCCGGCCACCCCCGGGCGAGAGGCCTCGCTGACCACCGACGTGGCCGGATGGATCGCCGACGCCCTGGGGGTGGAGCCGTCGTTCCGGTTCGGGACCACCGCCGAGATCCTGGAGTCGATCCATGGTGGCGATCTGGACCTCGCGTTCCCCTTGATGCCCATGACCGAGGGGGCGGTGAGGAGCACCAAGCGGAGCTACACCGCGCCCTACTACGTCGCCCATCAGCGCCTACTGCTGGCGCCGGACACGACCGGCATCGACGACGTGGGGAAGGTCTGCCTCTTCGGCGACGCTCGTACCCAGGTGCCGGTCGAGAACATCTCGCCGGGGCTCGAGGGCATCCGGAGCAACGACGGGCAGGGCTGTGCTCGTATGGCCGCGAGCGGCGTGGTGGATGCGATCTCGGCCCCCGATCTCCTGCTCTACGAGCTGGAGGCTTCCCTGCCGGGCTCCAGGTTGCTCGAGCCCTCCTACAACACCGAGGGATACGGGGCCGTCGTGCAGTACGGCGAAACGGGCCTGGCCGGCTTCGTCGACGCGGTGATCGCCAGGGCGATAGACGACGGGCGTTGGAACGAGGCCTTCGAGGCCCGGATCGCGTCGCTCACCGAGCTCGCAGCGGAACCGCCCGATCTGACGGCCGAAGAAGCAGGGGCGTTGTTCCCCCGCGGTCTTCCCCTCGAGTAGCTATGAGCTCGGGTAGCCCCAGATGTTGCCGGGATCACGAGTGCTCTCGAACAGGATCTGCACGTACTTGTAACGGCCGCTCTTCACGACGCCCGCACCGATGTGCGTCCAGGAGCCGAAGATGTTCGCCCGGTGGGCGGACGATCGGAGGAAGCTCCTGATGATCCTTCGGCAACGCGTCGTGCGGCCGGTGTTCTGACCCAGGCTGTACCAACGAGTCACCTTGCTACCTACGCGACGGTCATGCCACACGTTCCGCTCCCGCGCCATCTTCGCGGCGTGCCGTCGGGCTACGTAACCGAGTTGAGCATCCCGCGTGAGCCGCCTTTGACCGCGCGCCGCCCGCTTGGCATTGATCCGCTTCATCAAACAGATCTCGGGTCGTCTGAAGAAGCCGCTGCCGGCAGCGTCTGCCACCGGTGGTGGCGTCACCAGCGTAGTGCTCCACGCCATGGCGCCTGCGATCATCACGATCGCGATCTTGCGAATAGGAAAAGAAAACGCGCGCGTCGTCGTCACTCGATGTCCCCCTTCGAGTCTCCCGCGATGTGCGTTTGCCGCCGGCTCTTGGTAACAGACATCGGATGCCGCTTCAAACACCTTGAGGATCTCGTGAATGCGATCGATCGCGCTCGTGACGCTTTGTGTTCGTCCGTATCCTCAGCGCATCCGAGATGGGTAATCTAGGAAAGGAAGTCAGAAACTTGAAGGCTCGAGGCGAGTGAAACCGGGTCGAGAAGGTGGTTGCGGCGGCGCGACCGCTGGGGGATGGTTCCCACGTGACACAACACGAGAGGCCGACCGTCTTGATCGTCGACGACGACATCGAGGTACGTCACGTCCTTCGCCTGCTCTGTGAGTCCGAGGATTTCGAGGTCATCGGCGAGGCCTCGAACGGCGTGGAGGCGGTCCCGATGGCCCTCAAGCACCAGCCCGACTTCGTGATCCTCGACTACAAGCTGCCTCGGTTGGACGGTGAGGGAGCTGCCGAGATCTTGCGTTCGATCAGTCCCGTTTCCAAGATCGTGGCCTTCTCGGCGGTGCTCGAGAAGCAGCCCGAATGGGCCGATGCCTATCTCAACAAGGAGCGGATCTCCGACCTGATGCCGCTTCTACAGACCTTCATCTGAGCGCTTCACGCAGCCGGGCGAGCATTGCTGATCACGAGAGCGAAGTCCTGATCCGTGTCGTCGCCTGAGTTCGGGACGCCGTCCCCGATGATGTTCGCTGCCTCGATGGTGACGTCGTAGGACCCGGAGGGCGCCGTCAGGAACACGTTCTCGATGTTGTTCATCCGATCGGCCGAGCCACCGGTGACCGACATGCCGCTCTCGAACGCGTTGCCCAGCCATGTGGTTCCGTCGGGACCTAAGACGCGGAGGTCCAGGTCGTTGACCCAGGCCGGTGCGTCACCGCCGAGACCCGGTCCCACGGCATCCGTCCATGCGAGTGACACCTTCATCGGCTCCGAAGGATCGATCGGTTCCACGCGAAGCGCATGAGACGCTCCGGAAGCGTCGAGCACGACCGACTGGTCGACATGCACCACGCCCGCCGTCCACGCGCCGAGGACGTTCTCGAGGTTGAGGCGACCCCACCCCTGTTTGTTGTTGGGGATATGCGTCATCGTCTCTCCGTCCGCGTCGTTGGCGCCTGCAAGATCGTCGGCTCCGTTCACGAAAGCGGCCTTCACCAACGCAGGCGACGGGGTTGCCTCGGCGATGTGCTGCCGATACCAATCGACAAAGACGGCGTATCCGCCGGTCACGTGCGGGCTGGCCATCGAGGTTCCCGTGCACGAGCCGTGCAGCGGCGACACATCCGAGCTCGCTCCGGCGATCCGCGGCAAGCCGCAGAGGGTGCCCTGTGTGGCGCGGGTCGACATGACGTTCTGGCCCGGCGCGACCAACGTGGGAAGCAGTCGACCATCGAGAGCAGGTCCGTGAGCCGTGCACGTGCACAGGTCGTCCGGCGAACCCCCACGTCCTATCGTGCCGCCGACGCCGATCAGGTTCTTACCCTCATCAGGGCTGCCCTGGGTGGACTCACCCCCGCTTCCGTTCATGATCGAGAACACGAGACCGATGCCCTGGTCGCCGGGCGTGTCGGGTTCGAGGTCCCGCACCATGGCGTCGAATTCGCGCGTATCCGCGTCGTAGCCCTGGGGATCCCCTGCGGGGCCCCAGGAGTTCTGAGACACGATGGCGCCGCGTGCCCACGCATCGCGGTAGACGGACGTGTAGCCATCGGGGAAGTACGGCACGCCGAGGCCGATCGCGTTCTGTACGACAGCTTCGGCCCCCGGGGCTACTCCCAAGCCGTAGTCGAACCCATCCGCATCTCCCAGCTCCGTGGAACCGGTTCCCATCAGGATGCCCAGCGTGTGCGTGCCGTGGCCGATGGGATCATCCGTGTTGCCGGCCTGACAGCGGGTTCCCTGGAAGCTCGTCTCGTAGTCGATGCAGTCGGCGATGCGATCCGACAGCTCGGGATGGTTGAAGTCCACTCCACCGTCGACGTGCGACACGATGACGCCGGTGCCGTCCGCCCCGTGCTCGGCAAGGAAGCCGCGATGGTCGGGCACCAGTGGGTCCTCGGTGCCCCGAGCGACGATCGTCGCGGTGCGCTCGTCACGGAGTTGGGGATGGGTGACGGCCTCCGCAACGCTGTAAACCTCGGGGTTCCGGGCGATCGCGCGAGCGAGGGTCGCTCCGCCGGGCAGGACGACGACGGAACCGGCGAGGTCGGTGAAATGACGCTCGACCACGTGGCCGCGCCGGGCCCCCAAACGACCGGCATCGCCGATGAGCGTCACCCGGAGCAGCTCGGTGGAGGCGTCGACGTTGTCCGCCACTCGGAGCGGCGATGGCAGCACGCCGGCCCATCTGATCCCGGCCAGAGCCCGGATCGCCTGGGTCTGGTCCGCGTCGGCCCAGACGAGATAGCTCACGGGTGCGAGCGGTTGCACCAGTGCGGTGCCGGTCGACGCGATGTCGTCCACGGCTCGGCTGTCGCCGAACCGGTCCCACTGAACCAGTACCAGGTCGAGTCCGCGCGGATCCCTTTCGACGAGATCCACCGCGGGATCGACGCTCCCGGACGCCAGCGGCAACGTATGGAGCCGCGAGCGCTGGGTCTGCGACCGTGCTTCCGCCGGCATCGTCGCCACGAGCAACGCCACGCAAGCGATCCCGAGCACCATCAGCCGAATCGGCTTGTTCGCGGTCATCCGTTTCCTCCCTGAGCGCGCGTCGAGAAGCACCCCGATAAGCCTTTGCTCACTGGTTCGCCTTCCATGCTCCTTTCACCTGCATCGAGGCGGAGGCGGGTGGCCATGCAACCGGGCGTGAAGAGCACGAGGCCCCGCCGTCGATGCCTCGCTACGGTTTCGGCTAAGTTCTGGGCATGGCTAAGGATCCCCATGGCTAAGGATTCGTCGTTCGACGTCGTGTCGGAGGTCGACATGCAAGAGGTGCGCAACGCGGTCGACCAGGCGGCGCGTGAGATAACGCAACGCTACGACTTCAAGGGGACCGGCTCCAGCGTCGACCTCGGGACCGAGGGCGACAAGACCACCATCACGATCAAGTCGAACACCGATCAGAAGGTGAAAGACGTCGGCAAGGTGCTCGAGGAGAAGCTCATCAAGCGAAAGGTGGCTACGAAAGCGCTACAGAAGGGAGACATACAGCCGGCCGCCGGCGGGACCGCACGGCAGGTGATCGTTCTGAACCAGGGGATCTCCTCCGACAAGGCCCGGGAGATCGTCAAGTTCGTCAAGGACCAGAAGCACAAGGCCCAGGTCGCGATCCAAGGCGATCAGGTTCGCGTCTCCTCGAAATCGCGCGACGTCTTGCAAGAGATCATCGCAGAGCTGAAGGAGCGCGATTTCGGCATCCCACTTCAGTTCGTCAACTATCGCTGAGGACGGCTCACCCGGATAGATCCAGATCCAGCGCGGCTTCCAATCCCGCGATGCTGCGCTCCGGCGTTACGTGTAGCAGGGTGTTGATGCCGAGCTCCGCTGCTGCGTGGAGATGGGCGGGATGATCGTCCACGAACAGACAAGCCTCGGGCTCGACCTGTAGCTTCTCCAGGAGCAGGTCGAAGATCGCCCGGTCCGGTTTCCGCAATCCCACCTCGCCCGAGATCACGACCGCGTCGAACAGTTGGGCGAAGCGATGCTTCGGATAAAGATCCAGTCCCCAGGAGTTCGAGAGCAGAGCGGTCTTGAAGCCACCGGCCCGGACGCGAGCGACGGCTTCCAGCATCGACTCCTCCAGGCGCACACCTCCGAACATCCTCGCGACCAGATTCTCCGGATCGATCTCCTTGCCAGTCAGATCGCCGAGGCGAAGGGCGAAAGCGGTCGAGAACTCCTTCTCCGAGATGCGTCCCGTTTCGAAGTCGGTGATCAGTGAGTCTTCACCGCCCGCGTAGGGGGCCAGAGCGATCCGGATGAAGTCCTGCAGCTCGAGACCGATATCGGTCACGAAAGCGACCATCGCGTCCTGCAGGGGAGTCGTCAGCACCCCGCCGTAGTCCACGACGAGGGCTCGTATGTTCCTCATGGCGACATATTGCACGCTTCAGGTGCCGGCAGGCACCGACGCGATCCCTCCGATAGGATCACCGCCCCCGACTAGCGAGGAGAGCAGTGGCGGACAGGGTTGAGGCTTACATCCTTATCCAGACGGCGGTCAACGCTCCCGACGTGGCGCGGATCATCCGTTCGATACCGGGGATCGACTCGGCCGACGATGTGTCGGGCCCCTACGACGTGGTCGTACGAGCGGTTGCCTCAGATCTGAACGCGCTGGGCGAGCTCGTCGTGTCCCGGGTCCAGGCGGTCGACGGAATCACGCGCACCCTGACCTGTCCGATCACCAAGTTCGAGGACTAGGCGGGCCGATCGCCGGACCGTCGGATCGTCGGCGGCCTCAGCACGTCGTTCAACGAGCCCGAACGGAATCCCTGGAGGTCCAAAGTGACGTAGCGATACCCAAGGGCGCGTAAGTGTGCTGCGATCTCCTCTCCAACCTCGACGGCACGACCGATCTGTTCGCGCCGAACCTCGATACGAGCAAGGTCTCCGTGATCCCGAACCCTGAAAACCTCGAACCCGTAGCCACGGACGATCTCTTCCGCCTCTTCGACTCGGCGGAGCCCTTCGGGCGTGACCCGGATGCCGTACGCGAAGCGAGAAGCCAGGCAAGGTGACGCCGGTTTGTCCGTGGTCGGCAGACCCAGCTCGGCGGACAACGCACGGACGTCGGACTTGGAGATGCCGGCCTCGACCAGCGGGGCGCGCACGCCGTGCTCGTCGGCGGCTCGGTGCCCGGGACGATGGTCGCCGAGATCGTCGATGTTGGTCCCGACCAGGATGTCGGCTCCGCGGCCACGAGCGATCGGGCCCAGGACCTCGTAGAGCTCGGTCTTGCACCAGTAGCAACGATCCGAAGCATTGCGGGCGTACTCCTCGCGAGCGACCTCGTGCGTGCCCACGACGAGATGTGACCACCCCCGGCCGGCGGCCAGAGAACGCGCCCCCTCGAGCTCCCGTCGGGCGAGCGAGGGCGATACGGCGGTGACGGCCACGGCCGAGGGACCGAGCACGGCGTGGGCGCGATCGGCCAGGTACGAGGAGTCCACCCCTCCGGAGAAGGCCACGACGGCCGCCGGCATGCGCTTCAGCAGATCATGAAGGCGAACGGTCTTGGCGGCCAGCATCCCGTCCATAGACTCATCCTCTCAGATAGAGGAGAAGCCGGATGAGCGGACCCTTCGCACAGTTCCACGAACCGAACGTCGAGGAGTTCTTCAACGACCCGATCCTCACGGTGGCGTGCGTGCTCCTCATCGTCGTGTCCCTGGGGTGGATCCTCGTCTCCCGGCTGGTCGCGCGGAACATGAGGAGGGCCCGCCTGCGTCGCCTCGACCCCCCGAAGGCGGGCGAATACCAACCGGCGCGCGACGTGTGGGCCGAGCCACCTCCCGGTTGATGGGTTACTCGATGTAGCCCAGGTCCCTCAGGTGTTCGGCAACCGCCGCGGCCTCGTCGCCCGAGTATCCCGGCTCCGACGCGCGCGGCGAGGTCGAGCCTCCGGTGCGAACGGGATGGTCGTTCAGCCAGCCCTCATCGATCACTTCGGTCGCGACCCGGCCGTCGAGGTCGGCGGGGACGTCCGACTCGATCAGCGCGAGAACGGTGGGGCAGATATCGTAGAGATGGAGCGCGTCGATGCTGCCCGCCCGCGCGATGTGCGGCCCCGCCGCTACCAAGATCCCGGTCGGACGGTGATCCGAAGACCATGGCTCGCTCACACCCGACAACGCGTGGGGATCGGTCACGTACTCTCGGCTGGGCCCCCGCCCGGGCGCGACCCGGTAGCCGTTGCTCCAGGAATCCAGCATCAGATCGGGCGCGGTACCGAGCGCGGGTCCGGAGTAGATGTCGTCTCGGCGGTGCACGGCGGCGAAGACCGGTTCGTCACGACGGGGATCCCCGAGTGCCAAGAGGTCCCCGGTCAGTCCATCGAGGACACCGTCGGCATCGGCCGGATCGACCGTGCCATTCGGCTCGCGGCCGCGCAGGTTCAGCCACAGGTCCCCGTGGAAGCCCATGAATGCCGTCGTGCGGGACCAGTCGAAGGGACCCAGCTGGCCCGTGAGGGAGGCTCCCACGGCTCGGCGCGCCAATCCCGGCGCCACCCGCTTCGCGGCCTTTCGCGCCGCGGGCGGCAGAGCCCAGCCGAGGCTCGCCAGCAGGGAACGCCGTCCGGATCCGTAGGCCGCATCTCCACGGTGCGCGAGCCAAGCGCCGAGGTTCACATCGCCGTGTAAGGGCCCGGCTCCATGGTCGCTGATCACGATCACGTCGGCGTCGGGGAAAGCTTCGACGATGCGACCGCTGGCACGATCGGTGGCCTCGTAGACGCGTTCGATGGCGTCACCCAGGGGACCTTCGGACCCGCGCGCGCTCCAGAAGAAATGCTGGGCACGATCGACATGCGGCCACACCGCTTCCACGACCTCTGCGCCGCTCTCACGCATCGCCCATATCAGGGCATCGGCTTGCGTCTCCAGGCCCCTCAGCAGATCGGCAAGGAAGTCTTCGAGCGAACCGTGCGGCGCGCGATCCAGCAGGTCCTCCACCGGCCACTTGTCCGCCAGCTTCGACTGGAACTCCGCCGGTACGCAGAACGTGGATCCGGGTGGGGCGCCGTAGCCGGCGACCATCACGCCGTCGATCTCGTTCGGTGGGAACGCCATCGGGACGTTCCAGACGAGATGGCGTTCGCCCTGCGTCAGCTCCCACAGTGCCGGCGCCCGTCTATCGCGGGACGAGTAGTAGCGGCACGCGTAGGAACCGGGCGCTCGATACCAGGATCCGAAGATCCCGTGTCCTCCGGGGTTGCGCCCGGTGAACACGGAGGTCCACGCACAGTCGGTCATCGGGGGCCAGGTCGAGCGTAGAGGCGCCTTCGTGCCACGCTCGATCAACGACGCGAGGGCCGGCAACCGTCCCGCATCCAGCAGAGGATCGATCACATCGAAGGTCGCGGAGTCCCACCCGAGGACGATGAGACGGGGGCCCACCGACTAGGGCGCGGGACTGTCGGTAGGGGTGGCCGTAGGAGTCGGCGCTGGACGAACGGTGGTCATCACGGTCCCCTTGTTGGGCACTCTGTCGATGCACACGCTGGGACAGGCATCGCTCGAGAACAACGATTGAGCGCTCCACCGGAAGTGCCGCCGCCTCTTGGGGAAGCGCACGTCGCCCCACGGGAACCGGAAGTTGACGCTCTTGGAGTCCGGGCGCCAGACGCGGACCTTGCGGATCACGTAATCGCGCCGCTCAGCGCGATCGCGGAAAAGCAACCCTTTCATCCTCCTGCCGTTCGAACGGATTAGGACGTAGTAATCGAACCTTGAGGTACCGAACGTATCGACGTTGACGACGAAGAAACCCCTGTCCCAGATGAACTTGGGCGTCCACGACCTGAAGGTACCGATGCGGAAGCCGGTGTTGGCATGCGGGCCCCACGTCCATACCTTCCGGATATCGAGGCGTCCCTTGGTGTCTCTTCCGTCGGTGAGATCCTGATGAGTGGCACGCACCGTCATCGGCATCACCAGCAGCATGGACACACAGATCATCGCCAACGAGATCCTCATCCAACGTCTCAAGAGTTGCGCCTCCCCCTCAACGACGAGACCACTTGCCACAACGTCCAGCAGATCACAGCCGCGCCCGCGACGCTCAGCACCAGAGGCACACCTTCCACGGTGCCGTGCACCGAGACCGGCCGGACCTGCCGCCCGACCAGGACGACCGCTGCGAGCACCGCCAGCAACGCGTTCCGCAGCAGCATCAGACGGAAATCGCGCTCCTTGGTTCCGCCGAAGCATCCGCACGGCAGTCGGCTGCCCCGGGTCCTGGTCGCCTGCAGGATCGCGAACGAGAACCCGCTAAGCAGTGCGAGCGCAAGCGCCGCTCCGATCGATCGGAGGCCGGCGACGGAGAGCACCGCCACGCCGGCCTCCACCCCGGGCACCGCGACTGCGACCACCCGGGCGAGGGATCCGGAGAACCCGTAACCGCTCAGGGAGGAGCTCCAGGCGGACGGACGAACCGCCTTGGCGACCGCCGCCCATGCGAAGGTAAGAGCAAGCGCGTAGGAGGCGAGCGCCGAAGCCGTCATAGCGGCACAGGTTACGGGACGGCGGCTGCGATCAACAGCACTCTCCGGGGCGCGTGCGCTTCGCGGGTACCGGATCTGCCCAATAATGACTCGGTGCCCGGATGAGGAGGAGGTGCGGTGGAAGGCTGGT
>WHSQ01000085.1:0-9439 GCA_009380005.1 Actinomycetota bacterium
ACCTGCCGCGGCAGCTGCGTCAACCACCTTCCGAGAAAGCCGCGAGCGGCTAACCCAGCACCGGCGATCGGGCGAGGGCCTACCGGCTCCGGTCGAGCAGAGCTCGCAGAGACAACAGGGCACCCACGACGAAGATCGCCACGGCAAGATAGACCAATCCGAGGTGTCCCAAGGTGTCGAAATCGTTCGGATAGTGCGCCGGCAGGACGACCAGTAGTCCGAGGACGGGAGTGGAAACCGCGCCCACCCACGCCCACATGTGGCCTCGGCGCACGCCGTACCAAACGAGGAAGACGACGGCCAGACCGGTCGATGCAAGGAATCCGGAGACCGCGATGTGGAGATGGCTGATGTAGTGGTAGAGCGCGGGGCTGAACTCGGTGATCTGAGCCTTGCCGACGTCGACCTCGTTCGGGCCGATACCCAGCTCGAGGAAGCTGTCTGTGAAGTTACGAACGAAGAAGATCACCGCATAACCGATGAATCCGATAGCACCGAGCGACATCAGCCCCGATCCGAGTCTCAGATCCGACGACTCCACCGCTCCCACGGCACGTGCATCCGCGTGGGTTGTTGCCATGACATGCCTCCCGTCTAATGACGCACCCGATATGCGTCCCTAGGTAGGAGGACGTCGGATGGCTCATCCCCATTGCAGCGGGCCGAGGATGCAATAACCATCCTGCGAGGAACGTCTACATAAGCGGAGCATCTCTGCTTGGATTGGAACGCAGGTGTTGATAGGAGCAACCGTAGACGAGAAGGAAGAGTTCCGAGCGATCGCATCGGCTCAACTCAACCGTCTGTATGCGACGGCCCGGCGCCTCGTGGGCGACGAGGCTGAGGACGTCGTGCAGGAGGCACTGATGAAGGCCTACCAGAACTTCGGCCAGCTCCACGATCGTGGTGCGGCCCCGGCATGGCTCATGCGGATCCTCGTCAACTCCTGTCGCGATCGCGGCAGAGCTCGTTCGAGGGAGCCGGTGGAAGTCGACCTGGACGAGGTCGAGGAGTTCTCGCTCTATCGCAAGATCGCGTACGAAGACCCATTCCCCTACTCGGACTCACTTCATCTCGACTTCCTACAGCGTTTCGGCAAGGAGGACGTTACGGAGGTCCTTCTTCTGCTACCCGAGATCTACCGGGTGCCGCTGGTGCTGGTTCACATGCAGGGGTACGCAACCAAAGAAGTCGCCAAGCTGCTCGGCGTCCCTCTGGGAACCGTGTTGGCTCGGCTTCACCGCGGGCGGAAACTGTTCGAGAAGACGATGTGGGATTACGCCGAGGCCAACGATCTGCTGAAGGAAGGCGTCAGATGATCACCTGTTCGGATGCGGTCCGACAGCTCTGGGACTACCTGGACGGCGCGGTCGAAGAGTCCGATCGCCGAGCCATCGAGGAACACCTGGAGGTGTGCCAGCGCTGTTGCGGCGAGGTGGAGTTCTCCAACGAGCTCCGCGCCTTCCTCACGACGCACGCCTTCGAAGACCTACCCGGTGATGCGAAGGTCCGGCTGACGAGCTTCCTCGACGAGATGTGATTAAGAGATGTCACGCGACCTGATACACGCTCAGGAATTGAAGGGCCTCGTCCGCGAGGCCTACGGCGCCATATGCCTGGACACGCGGCAGATCGCCCACAAGCTCTACAGCGAGGAAGAGCTGGCGGCCGTACCCGACGAGTCCGTCTCCCGCGCTCTGGGCGTGAACAACCATCTACGGTTCGCGGACATCGAACCGGGTGAGACGGTCCTGGATATCGGCTCCGGAGCCGGCATCGATACGGTCCTTGCAGCGAAGGCGACCGGCCCTTCGGGTCGCGTGATAGCGCTCGACTTCCTGCCCGAGATGCTCGAGCGGACGTCGAAGGCCGCCGCGGACGCAGGGCTCGACAACATCGAGCTCCTGGAAGGCGAGATGGAGGCGATCCCCCTCCCGGACGACAGCGTCGACCAGGTGATCTCGAACGGGGTGATCAACCTGTCCCCGAGGAAGCGGCGCGTGCTTGCCGAGTGCGCACGCGTGCTTCGTCCCGGCGGGGGATTCTGCGTCTCGGACCTGGTGATGGAGGAGAACGCGCTCCCGCCCGAGGTATTGACGCATCCGGCCGCCTGGGCCGGCTGAGTATCCGGGGCCCTGGCGGAGCGTGACTTCGTCGAGAAACTTCACAAGGCAGGGTTCGAGGACATCGAGATCGTGCAACGGCAGCCCTGGGGGATCGACGAATGCGCCCTGTATCCCCTCTTCGACGAGGAGCTCATCTCGCTCATGCGTCGCCTGATCCCCGAGGAGCGCCAGGATCACGTCGGCGAATCCATCGTCATCAAGGCTCGACTGGCGAGGTAGGAGGCCTCCCCCGAGGCTCAAACCGACCGCAGCGGAACAGGAATAGGCGGACGAGCCCGCGTGTTGCCACCCGCATGGATGGGGCACACGACACAGATCGCGGGCACGCCCCTCCCCCGCTCCTGATCGATCTCGCTCTGTTCTCCGTAGCCCTCATGTGGGCATCCACTTTCACGCTCTTCAAGATCGCATGGAGGGAGATCGACCCGGTCGCGTTCACCGGCCTTCGCTTCGCCGCGATGTTCGTCTTCGCGGTCGCGGTGCTGGCTATCTCGACCAGCCGCGTACGGCCCCGTCGAGCGGACATCCCGGCGCTGATCGCATCCGGCCTGACCGGCTACTTCCTCTACCAGATGGGATTCGTGCTCGGCCTCGACCGAACGTCTGCTCTGGCCAGCGCGATCCTGATCTCGACCCATCCGATCTTCTCGGTGATCGTCATGTGGGTGCTCAGGAAGGAGCGACCGACGCGTCTGGAAGTCGTCGGCGTGCTGGTGGGCTTCCTCGGCGTGGCGATCTTCCTCCGCGGATGGGACGCCTTCGCCGCGGCGAAACTCGGCGACCTCTTCTCACTCGGCGCGGCGGCGGCCTTCGGTGCCTACGGCGTCGTCAATCAGCCATTGACGAAAAGGGTCCCATCGCGCGAGCTCATGGCTTACGGGCTCGCGTCGGGCGGCCTCTTGATCGCCCTGGTCGGCGTGCCTGCGATGTTGGATCAGGATTGGGGGGCCGTGAGTCTGCCGGCCTGGGGGATCCTCCTCTACGCGATCGTCGGCCCCGTGTACCTGGCCTACGTGCTCTGGAACTGGGCGATCCGCCACCGCGGGATCCCACGCACCGTCGTATACGGATTCCTGGTTCCGGTCCTGGGCGGCGCCATCGCCGTCGTCGGACTCAACGAGAGCGTCGCCGTCGAGCAGGTGGCCGGTGGCCTTGTTGTGGTCGCGGGGCTGGTGATCACCCGCCTGAGCCGGCTCAAGCCCGCAGAACCCGGGATCGCGCCCGCGCGACCGGATACCGTCGTCGCCGAGGGCGATCCTGCCTGACGCCGGCGGGTGGGAACGTCGTTGATGGACCCCAAACGCTTCATCCGCAGCTACCTGGTGATCAGCGGACTCTTCACGCTCTCCGCTTCTTTGATCTGGGGCATCAACACCCTCTTCCTGCTCGACGCTGGCCTATCCATCTTCGAGGTCTTCATCGCCAACGCGGCCTTCACCGCGGCGCTGGCCGCGCTAGAGGTCCCTACGGGCGTAGTGGCCGACACCACCGGGCGACGGGCAAGCTTCCTGCTCTCGGCCGCAACCCTCGCCATCGGGACGCTCGCGTACGTGGGGGTTGCGGCGATCGAAGGAGGGCTCGTGCTGTTCAGCCTGGCAGGCGTGATCCTCGGGCTCGGCTACGCCTTCTACTCGGGGGCCGTCGAAGCATGGCTCGTCGACGGTTTGAAAGCGAGCGGCTACGGCGACGAGCTCGATCGCGTCTTCGCCCGAGCCTCGGTGGTCTCGAGCATCGCGATGATCGTCGGGACCACCGGAGGCGGAGTGCTAGGACAGCTGCACCTCTCACTTCCCTACGTCGTCCGAGCCGGTCTGATCCTGATGGCCCTGGCGGTTGGCGTTCGCACGATGCACGACATCGGCTTCACGCCGAGGACGCTCCGAGTGCGCGGCATCGTCGGCGAGATGCGCAAGGTCGGGCGCGCCGGGATCAGGTATGGATGGCGCTCGCCCGCAGTCCGACTGTTGGTCATCGAATCGTTCGTGATCTGGGGGTTCTTCTCGTGGGCCTGGTACGCATGGCAGCCGTACTTCCTCGAGCTATACGGGGAGGATGCGATCTGGTTGTCCGGGCTCATCGCCGCGCTGTTCGCGCTCGCCGGGATCGCAGGCAACACTCTCGTCGGGCGGCTCGCGATCCCCGGCCGGCGCCGGACGACGATATTGCTTGGTGCCGCGGCGGTCTCGACCGCTACCATGGTCGCCACCGGAGCGGTCCGCTCATTCTGGGTGACCGTGCCGCTGTTCCTCCTCGGCGCCGTTGCCGGAGGCGTCTTGGGACCCGTACGACAGACCTACCTCCACCATTCGATCCCCACGTCGGAGCGAGCTACGCTCGTATCGTTCGATTCCCTCGTCGGCAGCCTTGGGAGCGTGGGAGGGCAGGCCGGTCTCGGCTATCTATCGCAGGAACGATCCATCCCCGCCGGCTTCGTCATCGGAGGTCTCACGACCATCCTCGCGATCCCGATCTTCGCTCGACTGCGGGCGCTCGACGAGCCGGCCGACAGGATCACGCCGGAAGCCCCCGAACGCGAGATCTCCGTGGACGTTCCTCCACCCCAGACCGGGGCGCGGTAACCGTCCGGCGACCTTAGACGCGGGCGCGGTGAGATGCCGTCGCTACTTGCCGGCCAGGGCCGTGATCAGGCGACGCAGCGCGCCCTCCAGACCCCAGCGTTCCGCCAACGCGTGGAGCGATGCTTCCGGTTCCACCGTCGGACGCGCGAGGTCCACATCGGGCAGCGGCAGGTCGGTGGGTATCGTGACGACCTGGACGGCCCGCTTCACGTAGTCGAGATCCCTCCGAACCTTGCCGAGCACGACGCTCTGGTCCGAGCCCGCGGCCGCTTCGAGGATGCCATCCAGGCTGCCGTAGCGCGCCACGAGAGCGCTCGCGTATTTCTCCCCGATGCCGCGCACGCCCGGAAGGCCGTCGGAAGGGTCACCTCGAAGTACTGCGAAGTCGCCATAGGCGCGTCCGGGGATGCCGTAGCGGGCCTCGATGTACGCCTCGTCCACCTGATCCATCTGACTGACACCCCGGCGCGGATACAGCACGTAGACCTTGGGGTCCCGCACCAGCTGGAACAGGTCGCGGTCGCCCGAAACGATGGCCACCGGGCCGGGCGCGCGTTCCGCCAGCGTGCCGATGACGTCCTCGGCCTCATATCCAGGATGGCCGATCACGGGGATCCCGCATCCCTCGAGGATCTCGAACAGCACCGGCATCTGGGGGGCGAGCCGATCCTCGGCCATCTCCTGTGCGCTGCCCGGCTCGGCGCGGATCGCCTTATAGCCCTCGATCAGCTCCACGCGCCAGTCGGGCCGCCAATCCTCGTCGGTTGCGCAGCAGATGAAGTCGGGTCGACGATCCGTTACGAGGCGGGCGAGCATGCCCAGGAATCCGTGGGCCGCGTTGATAGGAGTCCCATCGGGAGCGGTGACGGAGTCGGGCGTGGAGAACAACGCCCGGTAGATGAGGCTGGATGCATCGACGAGCAAAGTCAGTCCGGCGGACATGCACGCAGGCTAACTGCAGGCGGCAACGTCGACAGACCTGGTCGGGCACCCAGACATCGACACCTCCGTCGTTCGCGGGCTTCGTGTAGGTATAGATGAGTGCGTCATCCGAAACACTCTTCATTGGACTTATAGGAGAGAAGATCTCGAGTCGGGAGCACGTCTCTTGAGCGGAGAGAGCAGCAGGCTGCCCATTGCCTTGTTGTCTGAGATAGGGGCGGCACATCGCAAGAAGGAGGGCATCGACGCGAATTCTTTTGAATCCTTCTATGCCTGCGAATTTCTGACCGTCTTCCGTGCTTCCTTTGCTTTCTGCGGGGACCGGGAATTGGCCCTCGATGCAACCCAGGAGGCCTTTGCGCGTGCCTTTGCTCGATGGTTTCGACTGCACCGACAACCATGGCGAACTGGTTGGGTTGTTACGACCGCTATCAATGTCTGCAAGCGGCATAAGAGGCGTAGAAGGGTGGTCAGGGCTGTGTCCCCGGCTCCAGGCGCTGACATCAGCCAATCCCAGAACGACGTAGTTGAGCAGTTCGAAGTCTTGTCCGCGATTCGGCAGCTTTCCACGCGACAGCGTCAGGCGGTCAGCCTCTATTACTTGGCCGACCAGCCCGTACACACGGTCGCTGATCTCATGAATCTTTCTCCAGGTGCTGTAAAGCAGCATCTGTCACGAGCAAGAGAGCATCTCAAGAAATACCTTGAAGAAGGGTCCTAGAGAACTCAACGAATCGGAGGGCTTTGGTATGGGGGACTTCGACCAGCGCCTAAGGGAAGCGATCCGGCGCGATGCGGAACGCGTATCCAAGCCGAGTCCCAAGTTGCGAGATGCAATCTCAAGGGGTCGTCGGATCCGCGCGTTCCGGAGGACGACGTTTAGCGGCCTTACGGTTGTCTTGGTCATTGGGTTACTGATCATTCCTGGGATCGACTTCCCTGATCGAAGGAGGAGCGAGTTGGGAGTGCAATCGGCTCGTCCCGGGATGGAGGCTTGGGAAAATGATCGTGCGGCATCATTTGCCGTAAGAGCAGCCGGTGACGCGGGACTGCTCGACCCTACGGGGCATCTGTATGACTACCAAGGCATCGAGCATGCTGAAGGCAACTGGATCGTCACCTTTGAGGTTTGGGATTGCAGCGAGTCGGTCGGATTGGGTCGCTGCGGCGACGCGTTCTCTGAAGCGACGTTAGGAGTAACGATCGAGGATGGGCGACTTAGCGTTAGCGATGCTGCCGGCCCTATGGATGAGAATTCGCGTGAGCGTCTTCTCCGGTATGGCGAACCCTTCGAGCCGGAGGCCCCTGGTTTTCAGTTCCCTTATGTCGAAGTGACACAGTTCAAGGGAGGTTCCACAGGGCTTCAGGGCTCGATGCTTTGGACCGGCCCTATCCCGTACACGCCTAACTCCCAGAGTGAGGAAATGGGCCGGTGCCAAGCCGAGATCCGGAACCAGTTCGGTGAGGTCGTCTACTCAGGATCGGCGGGCGGTGGCGAGTTTGTGCCACTGACGCCCCCCGCAACGGAGGAGTTGCGATCTGGTGGGCTAAGCGGAGTGCCGGTCCCTGCTGCTATGGCGGAGATAAGCGGCCGAGTCAAGATCGTCTGTGAACTAGCCCCCAAGGAGTCCTTGGAGCCCTGAGGCGACCTTTTGGCCGGCGGGATCCGCGGCACACATCGCTCTCATGCCCGACGAATTCGTGGTGACACGCGTGGATGGGCGAACAGCCTTCCTCGAACTCGTCGGGGGCACGGATCTCTTCCCGGACCCGCCGGCGCAGGACGAACGCGGGCCTAGCGGGACTCCAATAGTTCCTTGAGCTTGTCGAGGTTCGCGGCCACGGCTTCGCGGATGGGCCCTCCTACGTGGTGACGCGTTTCTTGAATCCGTCGATGCCGATCCACCCCAAGAGAGCGATGGAGCCGATCATCGCTGCGTAGATCGCCGGGACGGGCATGTGAGGCAGCTGTGGCGTCAGGGCTGCGCGGAAGGCCTCGCTCATGTACACGAGTGGGTTGATCAACACGGCCCATTTCAGCCAGGGGATCGGATCGAGTGCCGCCCATGGGTAATAGGTCGCGCCTAGGAACGTCACGGGGATGATCACGACGCTGAAGACAAGCGTTACTTGCTGCGGTTTCACGCGCGTTCCGATCGCCAGTCCCAGGCTCGCCCCCAGCAAGGTGGCGAGCGGCAGGAACGTGAGCAGCTCCGGCCACGAGATCTGGAGGTGAACCGGCGTCGCCGGGATGAAGGTTGCGAGTGGAAAAACGATGGCGGCGGCCAGCAGTCCCTGTAGAGCGCCGGCTAGGAGCTTCTCGACCGCAACGCCCCATACCGGGAGGGGCGCCATCACGCGATCTTCGATCTCCCGCGTGTATCCGAACTCCTGAACGAGCGGGAGCATGACCGCCTGGATGCCCTGGAAGATGCACGCGATCGCGACGACCCCAGGCACGAGCAGGCTGGAGAAGGTCGCTTGGCCCTGGGCCCCTCCGATGCCTTGTCCGATCTTGGGGAAGACGTAGGTGAACACGAACACGAACAGAAGAGGCTGCATCACGGTCCGGAGGATGAAGGAATAGAGATTCGACCTGAGAACCGCCACGTCGCGCAGCAGCATCGCTCTGAACGCAGAGAGCGATGCGTCGCGTGCGGGCCTGAGTTGAGCGAGCGTGGTGTCGGTCAATCCCGCAGCTCCTTCCCGGTGAGTTTGATGAACACGGTTTCGAGGGTCGGCTCCGAGACGGACAGATCGTTCAGCGTGAACCCGCCGGTCTCGACGAAGTCGACGATGCGCGGGACGAGGGCCGTTCGGCCGCGAAGCGCGATCAGGACCGCACCATCCAGAACCTGCGAGCTGGAAACCCCGTCGAAGGTCTTCAGGTGAACGGCGAGCGCCTCCAGATCCTCTTCCACCGAGACACGGATCTCCGTATCGGCTTCGACCGATCGCTTCAGCCGCGCTGCGGTGTCCAGGGCCAGGATCTTGCCGTGGTCCATGATCGCGACACGGTCACAGAGCTGATCGGCCTCTTCCATGTAGTGCGTGGTCATGAAGATCGTCTGGCCGGATTCGTGCAGAGTGCTCAGGATCTCCCACAGCGCGAGTCTGCTCTGAGGATCGAGGCCCGCCGTCGGCTCGTCGAGGAACAAGATCTGGGGCTTGTGGAGGATCGACCTCGCGATCATCAAGCGCTGCGCCATCCCCCCCGAGAGCTGATTGACGTCGGCATCTGCACGGTCAATGAGCTTGAATCGTCGGAGCGTCTCTTCAGCCGCGGCGCGAGCATCGCTGGAACGCATCCCGTAGTAGCGGCCATGGTAATAGAGGTTCTCGAACACCGTCAGGCTGCGGTCGAGCGTGTTCGTTTGCGGCACGACTCCGATCAGTTGTTTGGCGAGGGTGCTGTGTGCGACGACGTCGACGCCGGCGATCGAAGCGCCACCGCTCGTCGGTATGACGCGCGATGTCAGCATGCCGACCGTCGTGGTCTTGCCCGCGCCGTTGGGCCCAAGCAGACCGAAAATCTCGCCGCTTGAAACGCTGAGGTCGAGGGCATCGACCGCCCTCAGGCCGTTGGGGAAGACCTTCGTGAGGCCCGATGTGACTATCACTTGGTTGGGATCCGTCGCTTTCACCACCAAGGGCAACCTAGCCCGCGCACGTTCTCTTCCCGCTCCGACACGGCCGTCCTCCCGCAAGATGGGCCGCTAATGAGCCTGCATGCCTATCGCGTTCGGAGAAAAGACGGCCGTATGGTTCGACGTCATCGCAAGGGGGGACTCC
>WHSQ01000085.1:9449-9752 GCA_009380005.1 Actinomycetota bacterium
GAGGCCGACGACGCCGTCCAGGAAGCCCGGGACGAACCTTCTTTCCTGACGACTGACCGGCGGTGCGCGAGGGTCGGGGCGTGGAAACCGCAACCCAGAGGCTGCACCGGCTCACGTCGTACGAGCCTGGCCGCGAGTGGACGGAATCCGTCGAGGACCCTCGCCTGCTGCAGGACCTCGAGGTCAACGACGTGGCTCGCCTGCCGTTGTTCTTCAAGGCATACGCGCAGTCGCTGCCGCGCGTGCCCCTGCCTCGCAACCTCCCGGCCACGACGGCCCCGGCCATCTCCGTACTGGCGGGCA
>WHSQ01000086.1 GCA_009380005.1 Actinomycetota bacterium
GAGACGATGATGTCAGACATACGGAGCATCGTGCCGCCGGGCCGGAGCCGCTTCAGTGGCCGCCGTCACATCCGGGTGGAAGGTGGCGCCGTGGTGCCCGGCGATCTCTGAACGACGTCTTTAGCAGTGCGGCTAGCGCCGCACGACCAGGGACACGAGCTTCGGCGGCTTCACGATGACCTTGTCGGGTTCTCCGCCGTCGAGGTGAGCCTGGATCTTCTTCGAGGCCAGCGCCCTCTCCCGCATCTCGTCCTCGGTGATGTCGGGGGGCACCGCGATCGTGTCGCGCACCTTCCCGTTCACCTGGACCACCATCGTGACCTCTTCCTCTGCCGCCAGCGAAACGTCGAACCGGGGCCACGACGTCTCGTGGATCGACTCCTCGTGGCCCCACCGCCGCCACTGCTCCTCGGCGATGAAGGGAGCCATGGGCGCCAGCAGCTTCAGTAGCGTCTCGACGAGCTCGCGGATCACGTTCGGGTTCCCACCCCCCACGTCCCGGTAACGGTAGGCCTGGTTGACCAGTTCCATGAGACGGGCGATGGCGGTGTTGAAGGACAAGCGTTCGTAGTCCTCGGTCACGACCTTGATCGTGCGGTTGATGTGCTTGCGCAACGCTCGATCGGCAGCATCCTCGGGCAGCTCGCCGATCGTCACGACATCGCGGTTGTCCTCTGAGAGCCTCCAAACCCGTTGCAGCCATGGATAGGTAACGCGACCGATCGCCTCGACGCCTTCCTGAGGCCAATCGAAGTCCTGATCCGGTGGACCGGAGAACAGCATGTACAGGCGCAAGGCATCCGCGCCGAACCGCTCGAAAGCCTCGCGCGGCTCCACGATGTTTCCACGCGACTTCGACATCCGCTTGCCGCCCATCGTGATCGTTCCCTGGTTGAGGACGTGCGGGAAGGGCTCTGGTGAATCCGACATCCCCATATCCATGAACACCTTCTCGAAGAAGCGCGCGTAGATGAGGTGCAAGACGCCGTGCTCGATGCCACCCGTGTACTGGTCCATCGGCATCCATGCCTTGGACTTCGCTACATCGAACGGCGCTCCATCGTTGTTCGGATCGGTGAACCGATGGAAGTACCACGACGAGTCCACGAACGTGTCCATCGTGTCGGTCTCCCGGCGGCCTCGGCCCCCGCAATCGGGACAGTCCACGTTCACCCAGCCGGCTGCCGTCGCCAGCGGCGAAGCTTCGTCCGAAGGGGTGAAGTCGACGCCCTCCGGCAGCACCACGGGAAGCTGATCGTCGGGAACCGCGACCTCGCCGCACTCGTCGCAATGCACGATCGGTATCGGCGTGCCCCAGTAGCGCTGCCGACTGATCAGCCAGTCGCGGATGCGGAAGTTCGTCGCATGACTGCCGACGCCGTTGGCTGCCAGCCAGTCGGTGACCTTCCCGATCGAGCCCGGCGTGGGAGTACCGTCGAACTCACGGCTGTTGACCATGGCGCCTTCACCCGGATACGCCTCGATCATCGAGTCGGGATCGAGCGTCCGATCGGGGGGCTGGATGACGACCCGGATCTCGAGGCCGTATTTGCGCGCGAACTCGAAGTCCCGTTGGTCGTGAGCGGGCACGGCCATGATCGCTCCGGTCCCGTAATCCATCAGGACGTAGTCGGCCGCCCAGATCGGGATCTTCTCTCCGTTGACCGGATTGATCGCGTGCTTCCCGAGGAAGATCCCCTTCTTCTCCCGCTCCGTCGAGGTGCGATCGATCTCCGTCATGCGCCCGACCTCGGTGACGAAGTCCTCGAACTCTCCCTCTCGGTCCGACCCCCGGACCAGTTGCCGGGCGAGCGGGTGTTCGGGGGCGAAGACGAAGAAGGTGGCCCCCCACAGCGTGTCGGGCCTCGTCGTGAAGACCGTCATGGGCTCGTCCAGGCCCTCGATCTCGAAATCGACCTGGGCGCCGTAGGAACGTCCTATCCAGTTCCGCTGGAGCATCTTGAGACGCTCGGTCCAGCCCTCGTTCAGATCGAGATCATCGACCAGCCGGTCGGCGTAGTCCGTGACCTTGAAGAACCATTGCGTCAGGTAACGCTTGATCACCGGCGTGTCGCATCTCTCGCAGCGCCCCGCGATCACCTGTTCGTTCGCCAGCACCGTCTTGTCCTTCGGGCACCACCACGCTCCCGCCTTCTTGCGATAAGCCAGCCCGCGCTCGAACAGGCGCAGGAAGATCCATTGGTTCCAGCGGTAGTACTCCGGGTCACTGGTGCGGAACACCCGGCTCCAGTCGAAGGAGATCCCCAGCCGTTGCGCCGACGAGTAGATCTTGTCGATGTTGGCGTAGGTCCAGGTCTTAGGGTCCTCTCCCCTCTTGATCGCCGCGTTCTCGGCGGGCAGCCCGAAAGCGTCGAAACCGATCGGGTTCAGGACCTGCCAGCCGCTCATCCGCCAGAAGCGAGCTATGGCGTCGTGGATGGTGAAGACCTCGACGTGCCCCATGTGCATGTCGCCCGACGGGTACGGGAACATCGTCAGTGCGTAGCGCTTGCGCTCCGGATCGGGGACCTCCGGCGCCGCCCACGGGTTCGTGCGGAACCACTTCTGGCTCCATCGCTTCTCTATCTCGTCGAAGTCGTACCTGCGCTCCATCCACGCATGTTAGTAGGAGGCACGAAGGGGACGGCGCTAGGCCTGCGGGCAGGAACCCAGGGGTGAGGATACGAACTCCGGGTACCCGCTGAGCTCGTCGGCATCGACACGATCCCGCTGCGGCGGCCCCGTCCGGGCGAGCACGAGGCCCTGGAGCTCGTAACCGAGCCTCTTGACCCGGTACTCGACGCTCTCGCCGCTGGGCACCGCCGTCGATACGACGAGGTGACCCTCCACGCAGTCGATCGCGCTGAGATGGCCGACGCTTCCATAGGTGCCGAAGACCGATCTCTCAGGCTCCGGGCGCCTGTTGATCTTGAGCTGGACGACGGTGTCTCCGCTCACCGCGTACAGGGCCAGGAACTCCGTGGAGGCCCCACGCCCCACGAAGGCGCTTATCTCGTAGCCGGCAAGGGGGCCGAGATCCACCAGCGCATGCACGCGTGGATCGAAGGTGCCGAACAGAGTCTCGAACGGCAGCGCGGTCGACAGCAACGAATCGTCCGCCCGCCTGACGACGAGGAAGCCCACGCATCCAGGCCCTCCCTCATCGTCGACCACCGCCCACACTTCTTCGTGCGTCCCGTCGCCGTCCACGTCTCCCTTCACCGAGCCGCCGTTCCGCAGTGACTCGTCGGAACGAACGGCGATCTCATTGGGACACGCCGAGGCCAGGGTGGGACTGGGGGGCGCGGTCACCAAGGGGGGCGGCGAGGGGCTGGGGCTCGCCACCTGCGTCGGCGAAGTTGTCGGCTCCGGCCCGGATGATCTCGTTCCGTCTTCGCCATCACAACCCATAAGCGATACGAGCAATAGCGACAAGAAGAGACGCTTCACGTGCGGCATGCTACGGGACGGGACGGTCGAAACGCCCCCTCGCCGAATCCGCCGAAAGTTCGTATCCCGGCCCGAGAGGACACTCTCTAAGCTGAGATGGACATGAGCGGACGGAGACACATGAGGTGGATCGTCGTGGCGGGATACGAGAGTTACTAGATGACTTTCAGGAGCTTCCTCTACGCGCTCGGTCGGCTGCTCGGTGATGTGAACGCGGTCAAGAAGGGGCGGGTCGGTCGTCGCGTCGGGCGGCGCGTTGCCGGAAAGATCACCGGTCGGGGGCTCGGTCGACTCTTCAAGTGAGCGAAGCCAGCCCGCGTCAGATGCCTCTTACCAGTGGCAGATCGAGACGTGCCCGCGGGCAAGCGGCCCAAGGACTGCCGGCTCGGTTACCCGTTCCGCCGTCGCTCGAGCACGTAGCTGATTCCGGCAGCCAAGAGCGGGACCACGAGGACTACCACGAGGAACCCGATCCTGGGTTGGAGCGTGGACGTGTTCCCGCTGCGTTCAGCCGTGAAGACCGGTAGGCCGGGAAAGCCGGTCTCAACCGAGCGCTCCCCAGACTCCCGCAGTTGAGCGCCCGCAGTGAACATGCTCCACAGCACGACTGCCATTCCGGCAACCGCCGTCAATACGAGCACACGGCGAACGCGTCTCAGAGACCCAGTTCTCGTATCGCTCATCTTCCTCTCCATTCGACCCCGATCACGTCCGCTTCAGGGACCCCAGTATCGCGATGCCAGCGTTCGGACTCAATCATCGCAGGCGCCAAAGCTGCGTGCCAAGCGGTCAGCGCCAGCGGGAAGATCATTGCTTCGGCGAAGGTCAAGATGATGGCAGCCCGCGTCGTAAGACCCTCGTCGCCTGCTAGCGATGTCACAACCACGTCCACGCAGGGCAGAACGCCATCTATGAGACCGGAAAATAGGATCAACGAACACAAGCTTCGATCAAGGAGCGGAACGGATGGAAATTCGACGGACACGACCGGAGGAATGGTCGAAGTTCAAGGATCTTCGTCTGCGTGCGCAGCCCTCGCGCTCTCTCGCAAACAGAGAGCTGATCGAGTGCGGCTTTCGGTTACCGAGTCGAATAAGCCAGCCTTTGAACTCTACAGAAGGGCTGGCTTCGTTCCGACAGGACGCCGCAGGCCACTCCGATCTAATCCGTCGATGGACGAGATCGAGTTGGAACTCATGCTATGAGTCCTCCGTCCTGATCGCATCTCCATGTGAATACCAATCCGGAATCAGGCACTGGGGTACCGGATGAACTGCAAGGGCGTCGCGTCCGGTTCGGTGGGGCCGTCGCAAACGTACCGACCCAACTGTGGTGACTCAAGGGCGGCCCACCCAACGACGAGGCCACGACTGGCTCCCGCGTCCCAGCGCGTCCCGGCGCTGAAACCGGCGTGGTGGAGTTTCGGCGCCCATGCCGGCCTGCGGTTTCGTGAGTGGACCCGATCAGAATCGAACTGACGACCTCATCCATGCCATGGATGCGCTCTACCAATTGAGCTACGGGCCCGGTCTCACGATGCTAGCAGCCGAGGGCTAGCAGCAAGCGTTGACCGTCACGCCCGCGGCGCCGTCCAGCTGCATGGCAGTCGATCGCGGGAAGAACGACTAAGAGCTCGGGTTGCCTCCCGCGGGAGAGCCACCGTCCGAACCCCCGCGGCGACCCCGGCCCCCACGTCCACGACGCCGCCTACGCCGCCGCCGGCCGCCGCCTCCCCCACCGCTCGGGGCCTCATCGGCAGTGCCCGTGAGGACGCGCGCTATGCCCCCGCCGATGCGCGGTGCGGCAGGAGCCTTCTCGCGCTTGGGCGCGTCGCTCTGGTCTTCGGGGGGATCCTGCACCGTCTCCTGGATCGTGGCTCCGCGACCGCCCTCATCGGCGACCTTGATCGTGATCCGGTACTCCTGCGGGTACGGGGGGATGCCCATCTCGGACTGCAGGTCGCCGATGATGCCCTCGAGGGTCTGACCGTCCGGTTCGATGGTCAGCGTCGTCGGAGGGCGGCGAGGCTCGGCCCGGACCAGATCCTCCGAGGACCGCGGGGACGTGGGCTCTCGCTGCGTACGGCCCTTGGAGCCGCGCCGCCGCCGGCGGCGAGGCATGCCGCCCTTGCCTTCCTGCGTCCGTCCCGGTTGGGAAGGAGCCTCGGAGCCGGACGACGACAGTTGCGCAGAGGACTTCTGAGGCTGCTGTCCCCCGCCACCGCCGCGCCTACGACGCCTGCGTCGCTTCCGCCGCGGCTGACTCATCGGTGCCCTCCCAGACGTCTTCGAACGGGACCTTCGGTGCGTCCGACCACAGACGCTCGAGGTCGTAGTAGTCGCGCTCTTCCTCGTGGAACACGTGCACGACGAAGTCGACGAAGTCGAGGACTATCCAACGCGACTCCCGCTCGCCTTCTCGACGCGCGGGCTTGAGCCCGCGCTCCTCACGCAGCTTGCGCTCTATCTCATCGGAGATGCCGCGGACCTGGCGCTCGGTGTTGCCACTGCAGATCAAGAAGTGATCCGTGATCACGAGCAGGCTGGATACGTCGAGGATCTCTATCCGCTCGGCCTTCTTGGAAGATGCTGCGGCCGCGGCCTCCAGGACCACATCGGTCGACTTACTGCTATGACTCAAAGGGTTCTCAGAAAATCCTTTCCCACCACGATGGTTAGGTCCACGATACCTTGCTGGTTGGCGGACATCTGCACCTCACCGAGGCCGATCAAGGACCTCGCTTGTTCCGCTATGGCGTCCGCCTCGTCCGAATCCTCGTACGTGATGATCAGGGTCTCGTCGTAATCGAAGTGCCTGGCGTTGCTGGAGATCACCACCTTGAAGCCGTGGCCGATCAGCCTGTCTGCGACCTCCTGACCGATCCCGGGTCGGCCGTTCCCGTTCAGGACCTGCACTTCGATCTCGTCCGTCGGCGCGCTCGCGTCACCCACGGTGGCCTCGAGGAAGGCGAGCAGCTCCTCCTCGGCCGTCGCGTACAACTCGCTTCCACCTACGCTCACCTGCTGCACCGGTAGCAACGCGATCGACCTGTCCTGACCGTCGAGCCGGACGATGTCGCCGATCTGCGCGGCTATCTCGGCGGGCTCGGTATCGGAGTCACTCAGGGCCGGGCCGGCGCCCTCGAAGGCGGTCACCAGCTTCTTCGGCGTCTCTTCGTAGGTGTCGAACAGCGCATCCCAGAACGCGAGGTGCCGACCTCCGAGCTCCTCGTCGTCGCCCTCGAGGCCGACCGTATAAAGCAGCTGCACGAGCAGGTCCGAAGGCAAACGCTGAGGACCGGCCTCGAACACTACGCGAGCGGCCGACGCGCCGAGCTTGACGGTGACCTCCCGCGGCACGTCCACGGACATCGTTCCGGTACGGCCGATGAGGATCTTCGCCGCGTTATCCGACAGCTCGACGTGGTGATCGATGTCGATCCCCAACAGGTTCTCGGTCGAGATCAACAGGAGCGGGATCCCGCCGGAGGCATGGGCGTCGACCAGGGACTGGAGGCCCCGTCCCGGGACCTCCACGGCGGTATGGGCGGGGATGTACACGACGGAACCGCGATCCTGCCCCTCGTCGTGGGTCACCAACGTCAGCCACACCATCTCGGAGGTCTTCTCGCGCGTCCCGACGAAGAGGATGGCGTTGACCGGATCCTCGGTCGGGCTCTCCGCGCGCGCTCGATCGTGGCGGTCATCTTCGGGCTCGTCGGCGGCTCTCAAGATCACGACGCTGAGCACGATCAACAGGACTGCCATCACGGCCATCGCCACCGACGTCTCCCTGAGGAAGCGGACGCGCTTGCGGCGCTTGAGCGCCTCCATCCGGGGACCCGGCTGCGGCTGATCGCTTTCGGGCTCCCGGTACCCCTCGCTGTGGCGACCTCTAAGCGGCATCGACGGGTTCCTCTCCGACGTACAGGCCGTTCTCCCTGATGTACGAGGCGACCTCGTCGGTGACCATGAAGTCGATCGGCTCCCCTCGTCTGAGCCGGCGGCGTAGATCCGTCGACGAGATGTCGATCGCCGGAACATCGACTCGATGCATCACCGGCCATGAATCCGGAGTTGGGCCATCGCCGACGGTATGGCCCGGACGTCCGACGACGACGAGCTCGGCGACCTCCCGCAATCCCTCGATCCGCACCCAGCTGTCGAGCTTCGCGGCCGCGTCCGCCCCCAGGATGAAGAAGAGCTTGACCGCCGGTCCGTAGAACTCGCGTAGGGCGGTCATCGTTTCCACGGTGTAGGTCGCACCTTCTCGATCGAGTTCCAGACGGGAGACGGCGAAGCGCTTGTTGTGAGCCGCGGCGAGGGCCGTCATCACGAGGCGATGCTCGGCGTTCGAGTAGATCGCTTTCTGCCACGGGCGCGCCGCCGGCATGAAGACGATCCGGTCGAGCTCGAGAGCGTGTCTCACCTCGGACGCCACGATCAGGTGTCCGAGGTGGATGGGATCGAAGGTCCCGCCCATGACTCCGAGGCGCGTGATAGCGGCCTCGTCGGGGTGATCCATCCCTCTAGTGAACATCGAACGCGGGGCCAAATGACGGAAAAAGCGTCGTCCCTCAGCGCGAGGCATCGGGGGCATCGGCCGCCGGCTCGGGGATGAAATCGAAGCTCGCGGGCCCGATACGAACCTCGTCGCCCTCTTTAGCGCCCGCCCCGGCGAGAGCCCGTTCGACCCCCAACGCGATCAACTTCCGTTGGAGCCGGGCCACGGCCTCCTCGTTGGCCATGTTCGTCGCCGCAACGGCCAGCTCGGCTCGTCGAGCCTTGACGCGCCACGCGGAGTCCTCCCGTTCGACCTCGATCGGCTCATCGCGCGCCACGTGTCGGATGTAACCCAGCGGGGCGGGGGATGACGCCCGTGACCGCTCGACCTCGTCCCGGAGACGAGCCAGCAGGATCTCGATGTTCTCTCCGCTGACTGCACTCACCGGAAGCGCGTCGGGGTGACGCTTCTTCATCTCCTCCCATACCTCACGGCCTGCATCGATCTTGGCGGCCACCAGGACCGAGGGCCTGCCGGCCAGCTCGGGATCGAACGCTTCGAGCTCCGCCCGCAGGATGTCGAAGTCGTCGCCGGGGTCACGATCGGGCGCCACGAGATCCGCCATGAAGACCAGCACCGCCGCACGCCGAACGTGGCGGAGGAACTGATGGCCCAAGCCTTTGCCTTCCGCCGCACCCGGCACGAGACCGGGGATGTCGGCGACGACGAACGAGGTGTCGTCCACCGACACCATGCCGAGGTTCGGCGTCAGGGTCGTGAACGGGTAGTCGGCGATCTTCGGCTTGGCCCGCGAGATCCGGGAGATCAGCGTCGACTTGCCGGCGTTGGGGAACCCGACGAGTCCGACGTCGGCCAGCAAGCGGAGTTCGAGACGAAGGTCGAGCTCGTCACCCGGCTCGCCGTTCTCGGCGAACCCAGGAGCCCGACGGGTGGCCGAGGCGAAGTGCGAGTTACCGCGGCCCCCCCGGCCCCCGCGCGCGGCAACGAACTCTTGTCCCGCCGCAGCGAGGTCGGCGAGCAACGTGTCGTCGACGTCGTAGACGACGGTGCCGGGGGGGACGAGGATCACGCGATCGGACCCTCGCGCGCCGGTTTTGCGAGCACCTTGCCCCTTGCCGCCGTGTTCGGCCCGTACGTGGGGATGATCGCGGATGTCGAGGAGGGTCCCGACGGAGCCGTCGGCGCGAAGGATCACGCTCCCGCCGTCACCACCATCGCCGCCGTCCGGCCCGCCCTTGGGCTTGTAGGGCTCCCGGTGGAAAGTGACCGCTCCGTGCCCTCCGTCGCCCGCGGTGACGTGGATGCGTGCTTCGTCGACGAAGCTCATGGTGAGGGACGCGCGGGGAGCCGGTCGGTCGGACGCCGGGCTGCTATTCCTCGACGACGCTTACGACGCGACGGTTGCGAAGCTGGTGGAACTTGACGGTTCCCGTGGCGGTGGCGAACAGCGTGTCGTCCCCGCCCTTCTTCACGTTGAGGCCCGGGTGCACCCTGGTGCCCCGCTGGCGGACGATGATCGTCCCCGGCTGGACCGCCTGGCCCCCATACGCCTTCACGCCGAGCCGCTTGGACTCGGAGTCGCGTCCGTTACGAGATGAAGAAGCACCCTTCTTGTGTGCCATCTACTTCTCCTCCTCGCC
>WHSQ01000087.1 GCA_009380005.1 Actinomycetota bacterium
GCTCGGGCTGGTCGCGCAGCACCGCCAGGTCCGACACGCACTCGCTCCCGTCGGCCAGCGCCACGGCCACGTCGCGCAGCACCTCGCCCGGGTCGTGCGCCGAGGCGCGCCGCCGGCGAGCACGCGGCCGCGCTCCCAGCGCCGCGGTCAACCCGACCCGGTCGGCCAGTCCCGACAGCAGCGCCACCCCGGCGTGGGACACCACCCCCTCGCCGTCACCGCGGATCTCCACCCGCCGCCCGCCGATGTCGAACAGCCTGCTATCGTTCACCCCCACGGTGCGCCCCCTGGCCTCGGAACCCTGGTCGTGACACCTCGGATTCTTGCAGGTCAGGGGGCCTTTCCCTGCGAACCAACCCCCGCCCCCAGACACCCTTAATGAACATCCTGGGCAGGTATGTCGTAGGGCGACTGCGTGGCTTGCTGGTCGCGCGGCCCGAAGAGGGAAATCGGCGTCACGCTTTACAGCTGGCAATTTCGATTATATAAGGTACATGGAGATGGAGGAGTGGCGTGGAGCGCGCCACCAACGTGATGGGAGAACGGCGAATGACCGAGCCGCTGCTCGACAAGATCGCGGGCCCGGGCGCATGGGTGGGCCCCGAAATCCAAGACAACACGTCCGAGTGGATCATGTACCTCGGTGACGCTGCGGTCGCAGAGATCGATGCGGCGTTGCGCGCTGTGCAGGCGCAGGGGTTGAGCATCCCGTTCAAGGTGGAGGACTTCCCCCTGCCGACGCTGGCCAAAGAACTGGACACCATCCCCACCGCGTTGGAGGACGGTCTGGGGTTCATGCTCGTGCGCGGGCTCCCTCGGGAGCGGTACACCGACGAGGAGCGCGAACTCATCTACTGGGGGACCGGTGTCCACTTGGGCACGCCAATCAGCCAGAACACCCGGGGCCATCTGCTCGGTCACGTGCGCGACGAGGGCAAGTCCTTCGACGACCCGACCGTCCGCGGCTACCAGACGCGGTCGCAGATGGATTTCCACGCCGACCAGCTGCCGGTGGACATCCTCGGGCTCTTCTGCGTCCGGACGGCGAAGAGCGGCGGCAAGAGCACGATGGTCAGTGCTTTGACGGTGCACAACGTGCTGGTCGAGGAACGTCCGGACCTCGTCGAGATTCTGCACCAACCGTTCTCGCTTGACTGGCGTGGCGAGGAGCCTCCCGGCGAGCGGCCGTGGTACTCGTCGCCGATGTTCAGCTACTACGGCGACAAGCTCACCTCGCGGATCACCAGCCGGCAGTATTTCGAATCCGTCGTCGGCTACGGCTCTGAGCTGGGGCTCAGCGACAAGCAGCGTGAGGCGCTGGACATGGTGCAGGAGGTTGCCAACCGACCGGAGTTGCGGTTGTCGATGGACTTCCAGGAAGGTGACATGCAGTTCCTGAACAACCACGCCATCCTGCATGCCCGCGACGAGTACGAGGACTATGACGATCCACGCCTGAAGCGGCATCTGCTGCGCATGTGGGTGGCCCTGCCAGAGGACCGTCGCCGCGAACTGTCCCCTGAACTCGCGGACCGCTACCGCTTCGTCACCATGGGGGGCATCCCCGCCAAGACCGCGGCCTGAGCCGTGCCGGGGGAGCGCCTTCGCACCGGGGGGGCGCTGCCCCAGCACCCACGAACTCTGTTGGAACGATAGCGACCCTCCCCGCCGAGGTGCCCACATGAAGATCACCGAAGTCCAGGCCATCCCCATCGCCGTGCCCATGAAGACGCCGCTGAAGATGGCGGTCGCCACGGTGACCGAGCGCACTTGCATCGTGGTGCGGATTCGTACGGACGAGGGACTGGAGGGATTCGGCGAGGGTGTCATCGCCCCGTATTTCACGGGCGAGACCTTGGCCTCCGCGGTCTATCTGGTCGATGCGCTCCTGGCCCCATTGATCGTCGGTGCCGACCCGGCTGACCTCCACGTGCTCGAGCAGCACATGGACCGTGCCGTGATGGGGAACTCCGCGACGCGCTCGGCGATCGACATCGCGCTGTACGACCTGCTCGGCAAGGCCCACGGTGTGCCGCTGTATCAGCTCCTCGGCGGCAAGGTCCGCGACCGGGTCCCCACGATCTGGCATGTGTCCGGTGGAGACCCCGACATCGATGCTGCCGATGCCACGAAGGCGGTGGCTGCGGGCTTCTCCTTCATCAAAGTCAAGGTGGCGATCCGGTCGGTCGAGCGCGACATCGAACGAGTCCTGGCCGTCCGGGAGGCCACGGGACCGGACGTGGTCCTACTGCTCGATGCCAACCAGGGGTGGCCTGCGGCGGAGGCAATCCGCTTCGCCCATGGCGTCGAGGCGGCGCGCCCGGCCCTGCTCGAACAGCCGGTGCATCGCGACGACATCCCGGGCATGGCGCACGTGCGTCGTTCCACGTCAGTGGTCATCGCTGGTGACGAGGGGCTGTTCAATGCGCGCGAGCTCGCCACCTATTTGCACACCGATGCCGCCGGGGCCGTGATCGCGAAGCTGGTCAAGGCGGGAGGCATCAGCGGACTGCGCCGGCTGGCCGCGGTGGCCGCGGCTGCGGGCATAGGGATCCACTTCGCGGGGATGGCTGGCGAAACCAGCGTCGCCGCGGCGGCGGCGGTGCAACTTGCTTGCACACTGCCAGAGCTCCGCTTCGGCTCAGGGATATCGCCACACTACCTCACCGACGATGTCGTCACCGAGCCCCTGACCCCGGTGGGTGGGGCCTTCACCGTGCCCGAAGGACCGGGCATCGGGGTGGAACTGGACGAGGAAGCGCTAGAGCGCCTGCGCGTCAGGGATCTATGACGGCGTCGTCGGCCTCCTCAAGGCCGGTCGGCAGGCCAGCGAGGAGGCGGAGGAGGGCGGCCACCCCCGAGTTGTCGATGTCGCCCAACCCTGTTGCCTCGGCGATGCCCAGCATGCGGCCGGTGAGCGGCTGCTCTGCAAGTGATATTACTGGCGCAGCTTGGCCGCGAAGGCGGACGTCAGCATCTCGCATTTCGCTCTCAGGCCAAGAGAACTATTCTCGCGGAAAGGGACAGCTATGCTGCAAGCGAAATCGGCGATCGTTATCCGTAGGCGATTCGAGCGTGCCTGCAAAAGCCGGATACTAGTGCTCTTCTGGCTCTTTGCTGTGGTACTGGCTGCCTGCTCGGGAGCGCAGGATCCCCAGACAGCAGATGATGCGACTGCTGAGGATACCGAGACTAGTACGGCGGAACCAGAAGTGCAGGATGATTTGACGCCGCTAACAATTATGCCTGTGTTATCGATCCCATCCGCACCTATTTGGATGGCACACGACCAAGGATATTATGAGGACGTCGGCCTCGATGTCGAGATGCTCCTCTTTCCTTCTGGCACGACGGCACTCGAGGCATTCCGTCAAGGACAAGGCGACCTCGTTGGTACCGGAGATCTCCCAGGGCTCGTCTACTGGGCGACTCATGACCAAGAGACCCGCGTGATTATGTCACCCGCCTTCGGACCTGAGCGCTTCTCTGCCGTAGCGACTGCAGAGATTCAGGCTCCAGAGGACCTAGTAGGCAAGACCATCGGTATCCGCGAGGGGTCAGGATCAGAATACTTCGCACAGCGCTACTTGGAGCTCAACGACGTTGATGAAGGGGACGTAATCTTCGCAAATCTCGAGCCAGGACAAATGACAGCGGCCTTGAGCAACAAAGATATCGACGCATTCTTTATTTGGGACCCGCACGGTGGACAGGCACTCGAGGCTCTCGGCGACACCGGGGTGCATGAGTTGAGCACGGCTACGGGCTATATGGGCGGGTACTCAATGATATCAGGCAGGGAGGCTTGGCTCGAAGATAATGAGGAGACGGTACTCGCCTTCATCGAGGCAACGGAACGAGGGCTTGACTTCGCTCAAGACAACCTCGATTACGTCGGTGAGTACGCTGAGCGAGAATTCCAAATGGATTCAGAACTCGTGGCATCCGAATACGGAAAATCCGATTGGCTAGTTACATTCCTCGACGAAGCATTCTTCGAAGAAATGTCCAACTTGGCGAGTTGGGCGACAGATAAGGGAATGATTGAAGAAGAGGTTGACATCGGTTCGCTAGTTTGGGATCCCGTCTTGGACCTGGATGACAGGTCCGTTCAGCCTTAGTGATGCTGGCCGAAATAGAAGGCGCAGCAGGTCGGAAGCCAGAGTGACCGACACATCGAGACATAAGCAATAGGGGTACGCTTGGCAGTATGCTCGCAAGGCAGTGGTCTGCAAGGAGCTAAGACTCGTCCAAGGGTGATAAACCAGTTGGCGTAATTCTCGGAGGAGTTGGCTGTTATGGCAACCACAACTACGTCTGCCGTGGGCGCTCCCACGATAGAATATATAATGGAGTTAACACAAGTGAGGATGTCGTACGGTGATCCGGATTCCGCGAGTTCGCGGCAGGTGTTGTCCGAATGTTCCCTCGGGATCCGGCGGGGTGAATTCCTCTGCTTGCTCGGGCCCTCAGGCTGCGGCAAGACGACGCTGCTTAAGCTTTTGGCTGGGTTTGAACGTCCGAGCGCCGGCCAGGTACTTTTTGAGGGTCAGGAGATCCGCGGTCCATCACGTGAGCGCGTCATGGTGTTTCAAGATGCTATGAGTGCACTACTTCCCTGGCGAAGCGTGTATGGGAATGTCTCATACGTTCTGGAGCTGCAACAGGGATTCCTTCGTAGATGGGCACGGCCAAACGCGGAAGTAAGAGAGCGTGTCCGGTCATCTCTCGAGCTCGTTGACCTGCTGGAACATGCCGACAAGCCGCCAATGGAACTCTCGGGAGGGATGAAGCAGCGTCTTCAATTGGCACGCACCTTAACAGCTGAGCCGGCCGTCATGTTGATGGATGAACCATTTGGGGCGCTGGATGCGATGACTCGCGTCGAGATGCAGTCGGAGTTGCTGCGGGTGTGGACGGATCCGAACTCGAATGGGCGCACAATTGCCTTTATTACACATGATATCGGTGAGGCGATCATACTTGCCGATCGAATTGCCGTAATGTCGAACGGCCCCGACGCTCGAATCATCGAGGTAGTCGACGTCGGGATAGATCGCCCTAGAGGAGAAGATAAGGACGTAGAGGTGGCGCGCCTGCAGCGGTATATAAGTCATCTCTACCGTTAGCTGGTCATTGTGATGGCGGAATTCATGGAATCAGTGTCAAGGTTGCAGATGTCGGGTGCCCCGAGTCGCCAGAAAGGAAGGCCCAATTGGTTAGTCAGCGGGATGGCTCAAATGCTGCTAGCAAGGTCGCGCCAGTAGCCGATGGACTGGATATCAGCAGTACGGAGCGCAACCGTAACCAGTCGAGGCTCCTTCGCCAAACAGTACGCTCCCTGCATACGCTCGGCGGGGTGATCGTTTCGTTGGGTTTTTTTGCGCTGCTATGGCAGCTCGCCTCGACCTATATCGTGAATCCAGCGATCCTGCCGCCCCCTACACGTGTAGCCGCTGAAACCGCAGAACTATTCTGGGCGGCTGAACTCACTCGACATATGGGCGCATCACTGAAGCGGGTCGGCGTGGGGCTACTGCTCGGAAGCGTCAGCGGGATCGTGGTTGGGCTACTTGTGGGACGTGTGCGGTTAGTGTCATTGCTGGTCGATCCTACGGTGCAGTTCGTGCGCACGTTATCACCGACCGCGATGATACCGATTGCCATTATTTGGTTTGGAATTGGCGAGGCTTCGAAGTACTTTCTTGTATTTTGGGCCGTTTTTTTCATCGTTGCCGTCAACACGACTGCCGGCGTGGTGGCTACGCCTGACACACGCATACGTGCTGCCCAGTGTCTAGGGGCAGGATCTTTCAAGGTCTTTACCACTGCCGTACTGCCGTCTACCGTTTCGTACATACTCGCAGGTTTGCGCCTGGGAATTGCTTCGGCCTTCGCCAGCATCGTACCTGCCGAGATGCTCGCCGCTAGAGAGGGACTCGGCTATCTCCTTCAGGCTTCGGCGCTATTCGGCGATGCCGACCGCATCTTCGTCGCGCTAGTCGCGATCGCCGCTCTGGGGTTCCTCTCGGACTGGTTCATCAGGTACCTGGGCGCCCGACCGCTTCGTCGCTTCACGAGCTTCCATGCGAAGCTTTGAGATCTCGAGCTTGGCAGCGTACGGACTCAAACTCGGTCGTGGCCCGAAGCGAGATACTCTGTAGTGTTCAATGTTGTGGATTACGTTCGATCTTCGGGGAGAAGAGCGATGGATCGCGAAACCCTCGTAACAAGGACTGGTGCGAACGGCTTGGAGCTGGCTGCGATTGAGCGTCAGGGTCGCTGGTTGTTCGCCAACGACCTTCTAACTACTCACAATAGTCGCGGCCCGGATAATAGTACCCAGCTCTATGATGAGCCAGCAGTTATGGCACAGGCGGAGTCGATCTTTTCAGGGTTATCCAAGGCTATAGCAAGCGCTGGTGGGTCCCTTCATGACCTGGTGCGAGTCGACCAATATTATCCTTCGAACGAATATCCCGATCCCTATCACGTGGTCCGCAGGCGTTGGCTATCAAGCCGTATTCCTCCAAGCACTTCAGTGATTATGCCCGGTTTGTCCCTCCCAGGCGCTGAGGTGAGCGTCAGCGCGGTGGCGCTGATTGGTAGCGCGGCGAGTAGCGAGGAGATTCGCCCGGAGTCAGTCCCAACGCCGCGCATTTCGTCTGGATATATACCCGCGCTTGCCGTAGGTGATTTGGTCTTTCTTGCGGGCATGATGGCGTGCGATAGCGAGGGCCGAGACCTAGCCAGGCCTGCTCGCGGCGGGATTCCGCCCGAAGCCACGATGAACCCCGAGTTCAGCTGGGACGGCCGCGAGATCAAGCATCAAACGCGGTACCTGCTCGGAAATATCGAAAGGGCGCTTAAAGCGGCGGGCTCGGGCATCGAAGGCATACTGAAGTGTCAAGTTTACCTGAGTGACATTGCCGATATGCCATACTTCAATGAGGTTTGGCTAGAAGCCTTCGGCGAGCATGGACCAGCAAGAAGTATCATCCCCACGACGGCCTTTGGTGTCAATCGCGGTATCATCGAGATTAACACAATTGCATCACGCAATATCGCTGGGGTTGAGCGCATTCCGGCTGGAGATGAAGAGCTTGTACTTCGCGGGGATTCAAGCGTTGTTAAGTGCAATGACTTGGGCTTCGTGTCCGGGTTGATTGCCCCTACGCCGCGCGGTGGCCTTGCTTCTGATCTGTCACGGTCAGCTGACCTGTATTATATTCCACGCGCGAGTCAAGAGATGGAGCTGGTTCTGGACGACTTGCGAAAGCGGCTGAAGCGGGCCGCATGCTTCTTGGACAACGTGGCACGAGTCCAACTATTCGTCACCACGCCGAGTGTGCTTTATCCAGCTGCCGAGGCGCTGTTCCGCGCGCTTAAGCGCCCCGTCCCACTCTCAGCGGTCCAAGTTCCTGGCCCTCTTCCTGTTGAGGGAGCGCAGCTCATGGCTGATGTGTGGCTCGTGACAGAATAGAGCATGTAATCCTTTCCAGCTGTTTAGGCCGCTCTCCTGATCAATGCTCTGTGCTTGCACGTTCGACACGGCACAGCCGAGGTGTGCAGTCTGATGACTGGCCGCGATTCAAATGAAAGGATGGGGAATGGGCTCGCTCGTTGGTGATGGTACGCGGTCAGTGGCGGCGCTACTTATCGACTATCTCGCCAGTGCAGGCGTCGAGTATGTGTTTGGTGTTGCCGGAAGTACGATCATGCCGCTATTGGATGGACTCTATGCGCATAGCGGCATCGAATATGTGCCAGCTCGTTATGAGCTGAGCGCAGCGGAGATGGCGTCCGGCTACGCTCGGACCTCAGGGCGGTTGGGCGTCGTTATGACCCACTGCGGGCCGGGCGTGACAAGTTGCCTCACCTCCATAGTTTCATGTAGCCGCGATGGTGTACCACTTCTACTGATCACTGGGAATGAGTCGAGCGAGACTCTGGTCCGAAACCCCTATCATGACTGGGATATTCTGGGTCTTCTCCACAATCCGTGGGTCGGATCACGCCGTTGTAGCTCTGCCTGGTAGGGGTGGGCACAGGCCACCATGGGCGAGCATGGCCAGGCCGATGAGCGCGTCGACGGAACGGAACCCGAACGCTCGTCGCATGATCAGCCGTGGCTTCGTATTGAGGCTCTCCACGCGCGCGTTCGAAAGCTTGTGAGCGACCGCGGCGTAGATGCGTACCTTGTGCTCGCGGACGGTACGGGCCAGCTTGACGAACGCTGGTAGCTGGGACCGTGACGCCCATGCATCCCTGAGTGGTACCTGCGGGCATAGGGATTCGTAGGGGATATCGGCCAGACGCGCGCCGTCCTTACTTCCGGCGGCGCAGGCATCCCGGCACTTACTACGTCGAATATAGCGGTTGAATTGTCGCCCGTGGGCGGATGTCAGCGAGCGCCGCTGGCCCTAGCGTTTCTTCCAGTGTGGTTACACAGCAGCCGTGACCGAAGATAAAACGCTAGTAGGGGTTTCGATAATGGAACGTCTTCAATCTGAATTGGGTGCGGCTCTCCTGAAGGGACGTCATGCGGCCTGTGGGATGACGTTGTCGGCGTAGCGTGACTGGTGGACACGCTGCCGTTCTCGGACCAGGTGGAAGCTCCAGTAGTCGTCGAAGTCGCCGTTGCTGCGTAGTGTTCGGAGCTTGAGGATCGCTTCGGCGCCGTCGAGGCCCCACCGGGCGCCGGTGAGGTCCATGCGGTCCTTGACCAGATGCCGGCAGGCCCCTTCGATCACCCCGGTGGCGATCGGCCACCCAGAGGCGAGCGCGGTCGGGTAGTCGAGATAGCCGGCCTTGTTGGTCAGGTAGGTCGCGCAGCGATCGGCGTTGACCCGTCTGGGCGGGTCGAGGCCTTGGCGGGTGGCTCGCCGGCGGATGCCGGCGGCGAGCTGTCGGGCGTCGCCCTCGAGGACGGCGCAGGCTTTGTCGGCCACCCAGGTCTCTGCGGCCAGGTCGCCCTCGTCGAAGAACGACCAGGCGGCACGCCAGAGATACTCGAGGACATGAACGAAGTCGATGACGATCGTGCCGTCGATGCCGCGTTCGCGAGCCTGGCTGCGGATGGTCTCGATCTGATGGTTGTTGCCATCAACCAGCGCGACCCACGTTCGCAGGTGGTCGGGGTCACGGCGCTGAGCCTCGTCGAAGAGCTTGCCGACGACCTCGGCGGCGTCGTCGACCACCGAGGCGCACAGCCACTTGCCGGTGGCGACCGGTGCCGGGACCGGCTGGGCGTCATCGTGGGGGGCCATGACGTCGGCAGGGCTGCGGGCCACCGGGGTGACGTCGTAGACGGCGCCGACCTCGGCCATGCGTTTGCGG
>WHSQ01000088.1 GCA_009380005.1 Actinomycetota bacterium
CGACACCAGGCACTGCGATGCAGCTTGGTCAAGACAGGCTCCTGGTGACGCCACGTTCAGCGGCCGCGAGCCGGTCGTCGCCTCTAGACATGCACCTCTCGATTTGATGCTCCTTATCGTGCTTCACCTTCACGCGTCCAACATCTGGGCACTCCATGCCAGCGAGACGACCGGCGACCTCAGAGGGGCGGCGAAGTCCGTGGGGGGATAGGGGCACGGTGGTCCGCCGACCCTCTGGGTCAACCTTCATGCCTCGCCCTAGGGAGAGACGCACCTCCTGGCAGCGACAGCGCGACCGCCTTTTGAGCAAACCGTTGGCGGGCCGCTCGGCTGCAATAGGGGGGAGCCGGCTTGTCCGGCCCAATTGCTGTGTCACCAACGAGGTGCCTCCACCTGGGCCATTAGGTCATACCTCCTTCCTTATACCGCTTCCTATCGGGGCGTCAACCCGCTCTCCGTCGCTGACCGTGGGCCGCCAAACCTTGTTAGGTCTCGTTTCGGTCGATCGAAAACCCGGGACGGCCTCGACCGCGTCCCGGACCTCGTCCTTGCTCGCCGCGCTCTGGGCCCAGAGCGCCTTTCCTGTGCTCGGGTTAACGACCTCCCGCGAGGATTTGGTCGCTCGCCAAGACCCGTCGACGAGGATCGATGATATGTCCCCCATATGGTAGGAGGTTATACCACATCTAACTCTGGGTCAATCTGGCAAGTGCTTAGGCCCGGATCTCAAGGCAGCCTCAGCGACAACTCCCCGCGCGTGCCTGGTCACAAGCCCGCCGCCCTGACAAACTCTGTCGCCCTGGAGCGGAGACCCTTCCAATCACGCGTCTCCACCAGACCCCGGCCGAGGAGATGGACCCCGATTCCGATGGCGGTCGCCCCGGCGTCGAACAACTCTGTGGCCAGTTCAAGTGTGATGCCGCCGCTCGGCATGCACGGGAGCGAGGCGAGCGGTCCTCTGAGCTGCCTTAGGTACTCGGCTCCCACCACGTTTATGGGAAAGATCTTCACGATGTCCGCTCCCGCGGCCACTGCCGCGGCGACCTCGGTGGCGGTAAAAGTCCCGGGGATAGACACCAGACCCAGCTGCTTGGTCCTCCGAATGACGCTAGCGTCAAGGTTGGGCGAGATTATGAACGACGCTCCGGCACCGGCTGCGGCATCGACCTCCCTGGCGCTCAGCACGGTGCCAGCGCCTATCTCCGCGTCACCTGCAAGCTCATCACGCAGGAGGTTGATCGCGTCGATCGGAGCCGGGGAGTTCATGGTGACCTCGAATACGGCTATCCCTGCGTCGAGAAGGTGACGGGAGAACTCGAGGCATTCCTGGGGACCAAGTCCTCGGTAGATGATGACGATCCGATGCTTGGTGATCGCGTCGATCGCAGCGTTCATCCACCCTCACCTTTCTCCTCGTCGGGCACGACGCTCGCGATCATCTCGACCTCCACCGAAATCCCGAAGGGGAGCTCGCTCACGCCGATGGCGCTCCGAGTGTGCCTTCCCCGCTCCTCGAACAGCTCGACCAAGAGATCGGATGCGCCGTTCAACACCTTGTGCTGCTCGCAAAACCCGGGGGCGCTCCGAACGTATCCGGTGACCTTCATGATCCCCGCCACGGTATCCAGGCTCCCGATCGCCTCTCTCAATGCGGCGAGGCAGTTGAGCGTCGCGTACCTCGCCGACTGATAAGCGCCCTCGACACTCACGTCCTCTCCGACCCGTCCGCAGTACTGGCGCTCTCCGCCGCGGATCGCACCCATCCCTGACGTGTAGACGAGGTCACCCACCCGCTTGGTGGGAACGTAGGACGCTTGGGGCTCGGGGGGCTTGGGAATCTCGACTCCGAGTTGTTTCGCCCTGTTTTCGATCATGGATCTCTCCACTTACTTGGCGTGACTCTCCGCGTCAAAGGACCAGGTCTCGAATCTCTGCTAAGAGCCTCGGAGTCCATTCGATCTTGGCGAATACTGAGTTGAACCTGCGCACCTTCTGGTTGTAGTCCTCCACCGTCACCAGTGTCTGCTTGATGTCCTCCCAATTAGCGCCGACTTGGTCCGGTCGGTAGGCGACCCTCGCTCTGTCAAGGGCGCTGCGGAGCTGGTCGAAGTGACGCCCTTGAAGGTATGCGCAGATCACGATTCCCAAGGAAACGATCTCGCCGTGGATGAAGTGCCTGCCCGTGACACCCTCCAGATTCCAGGCAAAGAGGTGTTCACCGCCCGCGCCCAGGGGACTTGGGGACTCCTCGGTGGTGTTCGTGCACTCCTCGAACAGCTCAATTAGCAACTTGATGCCGCTCCGGCTGACTGTCCCGATCTCGGCGGCGCCGTCCATGGCTCGGTCGATGATGGTGCCGATCCGATCGCGCACCGCAGGATCCACCTCTTCCTCCTTGCCCGATGCCGCGGCGATCTCCCGGTCGTTGAGAGCGGTCCGATGCGCCAACACATCGCCGAAACCGGCCCGATTCAGTCGCGGGTCGGCGGCGGCGATGAGGTCATAGTCGACAACCACTCGCTTGGGCCAGCCCTCGACCTTCATCCCCGCCGCCCGTCCCTCCAGCCGCACGGAGATGAAGTCGGTCAGATGGGCGTTGCTTGAGGTGATCGTCGGAACCAGCACAGGAGTCTTGTCTCGCACGTAGGCAAGGTACTTTGCCGCGTCTATAACGGATCCACCTCCCAGGCCAACGATGTCCAGGCTGCCTGGCACCTGTGACACAGCTTGGTCGAGGAGTCTCTTCTCCAGAGACTCCACCATCACAACATGGGCGGGACGGCGGGAGAGCCGATCCCTGTAAAGCTTCCATGGAATTGGGTCCGTGACCAGAACGTAGTCGCCGAGAGCGTCCACCACTCCCTCAAGGATCCCTTCGCCGAATTGGGTCGTTATGTGTTTCACATCACAACTTCCGTTCAATCATCTGAGCCCACCAATAGCACGTACCTCCCATCCTGCCGAGATAAGACTGAGGTCACCTGTCACTCAGATGCCGGCCAGTAGGACTGTAGATCCTTGAGGATGCGTTCTAGCTCCTCGTCGTCATGCGTGTTGGGGTGGGGGGAGGGCACGCGCGTCGCGGCGGACGTCAGCACCCCGCGGCGGACGAGTACGGATTTCGCGAAGCGGGGGCCCAAGAGCAGCGAACGATTTACCGCCGGCAGAATCGTGCGGTGCACCTCACTGGCCAGCTGGTCGTCTCCGCGGATAAACGCGTCCCACATCGCTTCCGCCGCCGGCGCAAGATGCACCCCTGGCATCGTGCCGCAGGCGCCGCGGCGGAGCTCTTCGAGGGCGTGCAGCCCGCCGGCGCCCCCGAAGATGCCCTCGATCGCCTGGCCGAGCAGGTCAAGGAGGGCTGATACGTTGTGCGGCGTGGGTGGCACTTCCTGCTTCACGTACCGAATGTTCGGTACCTCGCAGACCAGCCGCGTTATCTGCGCCACAGACAGCGGAGCTCCGATTGGGGGTGTGAAGCTCTGCAAAATGAGGGGCAGGCCGGAGGCCCCGGCCACAGAGTCGAAGTAAGCCCGCAGGTCGGCGTCCTCAAGTCGTAGCAACGCTGGTGCCATGACCATCGCTCCGTCAGCGCCTGTCTGGGCAGCGTGGCGCGCCAGTGCCGCTGCATGGGGACCACTGCTCGCGGTTACGCCGGCCAGGACTGGAAGCTGTCCGGATGCCTGCTCCACGACAGCCTCGACCCCCCGCTGGCGCTCAGCGTCGGACAGTGTGTAGGACTCGCTGGCGACGCCCGGGAACACCACGCCTTGAACTCCACACGCGCGGGCGAAGTCGACCTGAGCGCGTAGTCCTCCGAGGCTCAATGAACCGTCGCCCCCGAATGGAGACATCAGGATGGTGAATACCCCGCGCCACCGTGGCTTCGGCAGTCGACAGGCGTGGGCAGGATCCCCAGGCTGCATGACCTTCCCTCCTCCGCTGGCGTCTCCGTCGAGAGCAAGCGACTCCTTCTGAATCGCCCGCTGGGGCGTCATCGCCGCAAAAACCACCCGCCGCAGCGACATCACACGGCATAAGTCGGATCCGACGCATGTAACTGGAGAGAGCCTGATGACCACTGACATCGGACGAACCGATTCACCAGCCAGCCAGAGGGCAAAAGATATTCCCCCCAAGCCAGACGAAGATCATGACCCCCGGTCACAGCGGCTTTCGCAATCGCCGACTAGACACCGTTTTGGAACGGCTCAACTCTACCCAAGCACCAGCGCCCGCAGCATCAAACTGGAGCATGATCCTATCGTTGCGATGATCCATCACAAAATCGGAACCCGCTAGCGAGATATTCCCCGTCCCATTCTTCATTACTACGGTCCGCGCGCTATTGATAGCATTCAGCACTAATAGTTGCCCGGTCACGCCGCCGTTGATAGTGTCGAGATCATCAGAAGCAGCACTTCCCTCGGTGTCCACCGTGTGATAGCTACCCGTAACGGTAACCACTCCAGCAGCAATAGTTATCGTCGTCGCCGGCCCTACCACGACGGCAGCATTCAGCTTGTAACGCCCGTTGGTGAGGTCCTTCTCAAGACGGACGTTTCCATCCGTGCTCATCACTTGTACAACACCGCCGTACATTTCTTTTCGCGCACCGTCATGCCGGACAATAGTGATGGCGTTCTGGATACCATTGTCATCAACGGGCGTGGACGTGCTCGGCGGCGTAGGCATATCGAAGACGGCGTTCCACGTGGAGTTAGCGCCAAACTCTACGAATGTCGCGTCAAAAGACTCCATATAGGGAGCGTAGAAAACATTCGCCCGACCATTCGAATAGATGAGTGTGGCGCAGTCCTCTATGGATGGGCTAAAGAACACGTTACCCGTCGCGGGAGCCTCGATGTTGATGGCCCGAACAGCGTGTGTTTGGAATTTTCCGCCGTACCACTTATTAGCGTTGCTCTGGCCTGCGGATTCGACGCCGGTTAGGGTGATGCCGTAGTCCGATCCCCGTACCTCAGCGCCGTAAAATTCCTTGTAGAAGCACCCGATCTGCCCGGCTCCTTCGTTCCCGCTGAGGTAAATACTGGAGACGCCGGATCCAGTAAAACCTCTGATCTTGAGATCAATAATGCGCCAATTCTTCGCGCCCGGCATATAAAGGCCATGGGAGCCGCCGACCGTTCCCACCAGCGCGAACCCACGAAGGACCACGCTCTGCGTGTCAGAGGACGTTGAGCGCACCTTGATGCCGTTGCTGGATCCTGAATAGTTCATCGTCGTGGCGTCGATTCCGGCCCCAATGAGGGCGCTATTAGGGTCCACAATGATGCTGTCCGTGAGCTCGAAGGCTCCTTCGGTCAGCTTAATGTTGCCTCCGCCAGCCGATAGCGCGTCCATTGCCGCCTGTATCTCCACTTGATCGTCGACGCCATCACATATGAAGTCGGCCTGCGCTTTCACATGGTCAGGCGCAGTAGCAGCGGCAACGACATAAGTAGCACATCTTCCAGTTGCTGCCTCACCGGCCGCATAATCCTGCCGGTGGAGTTGACCAGCGTTCCTGTCTCGCATCACCCACGCGCCGCCGGCGAACGCGCCAGCCTTGAGAAACGTCCGTCGGGGGGAGGACAACTCAGAGCTCATTGCGATCACGTCCTCGCTGCCTGGTGACTCATATCTCTGCCATCAATGGGCGCACGATGCCCCTCCTTTGTCGTTGTCTCATGTCGCCCTCGCGCAGCACAAGGTGTCGACGATGAACCCGAGGCGTAGCCGTCCCTCCACGGATCACGCCCGCGACGACACGGCGATCGCTTTCTCCGGGTGCGGGTCGCCCGTGCAGCCCCCGCCAGCACAGCCAGAAGACCCACAGACGACCGGCACTCGGCAAAGAAGCCCGCTACGCTGATGATCTTGTGCTCACCGTCGATCTGGGCGTCCAGTCCGCTCCAGTCTAATGCGCCGTCCTCCCGAAACGGTGTGATGAGGGCGGTGCTGATGCCTCGCAGTCGTCGGCGCAGGACTTCGACGTCCGGACTCATCAGCTCTGGCCCACCGACTGCTGATTTGAGTATCTGTACTCGGTCCTAGTAGCCGCCGATGGCCCGGAGCCGGACGCGCCACGTCTGGGTTTCAGATAGCAGGGCGGGTACATGGCGACTCTCCTCAATCCTGTGCGTACGTGCAAGTCGGCAAATTCAGGGGTGGGTTTGGACCACTGACCTCGAGCGTGCCAACGAGAACGGCTGCTCGGGTCGCACGATGCAGCGTATGACCAATTCGTCTGGGACGATCGATTCTCATCTAACCAGACCGAAACCAGCACGGAAATCAGCAGGAGATCCGAGGTTCTGCCCAGTTCGCGTGGTCGTCGCCCTTGCCGTCGTACCCGTCGAGCACGATCAGCCGCAACTCGTTCACATCTTCGACCGACACGTCGACGTAGGTCGGCGGCATGAACTTGGTCTGAATGTCGCTGGTGTAGATCTGCCTGTCGTCGCCCCACACCTCGAACACGACGGTGCCCCCGAGCGCGTTCAGGGGGAATAGATCAAGAGTCCACTCATCGAGGGCACGTGCTGGGGTGACCACCCGCGCGAAGGCCACGAGTCCATCGAAGCCGCGGTCACTGTCATCGCCGCGGTTGCCCAGGTAGGTCGGGCGCCCGCCAAGGAGTGCCGGATCGTCGCTCGTGACGTCCTGTACCGCGTAGCTCACCTCCTCACCGTTCAAGTACAGTCGGCCCCGCGCCTCATTGTCACGCACGTCGTAGACCAGGCCCACGTGCGCCCACTCATTCAATGGCAGTGCATCTTGCGAGATCGCGCTGATCCTCTTTCCAGCCACCGTGTTCATGTCGACCCTGAGTCGCCCGTCGGCGAGCACGAAGAAGATCATCCCAGGCCTGCGCTCGAACAGCCGCGGGAAGTTCCCCCGGGTCCGCTGATAGAACCACCCCTCAAAGGCAAAGCCCTGCGACAGTTCCACGTCGTCCACGCCGGGCAGCGTCACCACATCGTCGTTGCCGTCGAGAGACAAAACCCACGGTCGCTGCCCGCTGTGGTCGGCAATCGGGCTCTCTAGCCACTCCGGGTCCGATGGCTCCTCAGCCTCGCTGTGTCCCAGCACCGCCATCGTGCCGTCGCCCCCGCCAGCCACGGCCTGCTTGCCCTGCTGGTCCCGGAAGTCCCAATCATCTTGAAACGTTGCCGGTGCCGGCTCCCCGAAGAACGGCTGGCTCGACCCGCGAACCTCGTCGTCGATGCCAATCCAGGAGGTGAAGCGCTCGCACGTATCGTCGAGTTGGTAGGCGATTTCGGAATACGCGTGCGTACCGAGTCCCCGGGCGAAGGTCTGCCCGTCGATGGACAAGGTGTCGCCATCTCCGGCCTCGTACGAGCCATTGCTCTGGTCGCGCTCCACTGGTCCCCACCCGTTGCCGCCATACCGCCACTCGTGATCGGACAGGTAGGAGTCGCCTGGCGGGGGCGCCGGCGCAAAGATGCGCCTGTACATGTCCCACACCCATTGCGTATTGACCAGCCCTGCGCCTGGCCCGTGGTTGCCGGTCATTCCACTCTGATAGCTGCGCATCGACCACCTGTCCTTCACGATGATTCCGTCAAAGCGATGGGCATCGACGAATACGTGTGTCGCCTCCCGCGCCTCGCGCGCTCGCTCCGACTCCCCGGTGAGCTCGTAGTAACGAATCTCCGTATCAGCGATCGCAAATTCGGCGTTGCGCGCAAGGCGTCTCAGAAGGAAGCCTTCGGTACTCTCGCTCGGCACTTTGCTGTCGCCCGCGTCCAGTGCGGCGCGCGCCGCTAGGAATCCGTCTCGCGCCGCACTGACCACGGTCATGTCGCTGTAGTTGCCGGGAGCTCGGTCGAAGATGGCGCGGCCAGCGCGCTCCACAAGGGCGAAATACGTCCGCATGTCCTCGGCTGCAGCACCGTACCGCTCGCTCGTGTAGGCGGTCAGATATTGCTCCACGTCGAGATCTTCGTTCCAGGAGGCGTCGGCAAGGATGAGGTGGGTTAGCTCGTAGGTCATCCAGTCAGCCGGCTCCGAGTAGGTGCCCAAACCGGAGATGCCGAGGGAGCGGTAGTAAGGGGCCTCGTACCCAATGAGCTCTGGCATGACGACGGGCAGTGAGTGGAAGCTGTATTTGCGGTAGTACTCGTAAATGGCGAGGTCGCCGTCAAAGGCGTCGCGCCACCGCTCGATCAGGTCGACGTAGTAGCGGTTGAGCGGGTAGGTATCGCCGTCGATGGTCTCGGTGTAGCTGCGGTCGTAGGGCGCGAAGTCGATGATCGTCTCCGTGTGGTACATGTACTCGGGGTCTGGCGGCTCGATGTGAGTGTCGTAGGCGATCGCCTCCACGCGCACACCAGGGAGTTCTTGTCGTATGGCCGTCCCAAGCTCGCTCACCACGTGCGCGTAGGCGTTGGCGATGCTGCCGAACTCTTCGGTGGCTGACGGCGGCCAAATTGCCCCGTCGGGAGGCCAGGCGTCGAAGATGTCGATCTCAGGATTCTCCTGGAGGTAGGCGACGACATTGTCAACATAAGCCTGCACGGCCTCGTCGTTGTCAACCTCGAAGACATTCGACCCCGCGACTGTACCCGGCGGGTAGTACTGCGGGTAATCCTCCGGTGGTAGGAAGGTCTGGAAGCCGTGAGCGCCCACCTCGACGAGCAGATCACGCTTGTGGATCTCGGGCAGGAGTTGCTCCCGGACGTCGGCCCAAACGGTGCCGCCGCGCCCGAAGTGGTCCGTGGGGTAGACGAGGATGTTCAGCCGTTGCTTGGCCATCCAGTCGACGAGCTGGGGCAGGTTCCTAGAAGTATGGCTCCAGCCCTCCTCAACATGCTTGCGGCGATACGTGAGACTCGGCTCCTCGGTGATGTCCAGCGGTGCGAGGGACACTGTTTGCCGCTGCGGTACGTGTTCGGCGTTGCCCTCGTAGAAGTCGAAGTCGGGCGCGAAGAACTTCACGCCGAGCCGCTCCAACAAGTCG
>WHSQ01000089.1 GCA_009380005.1 Actinomycetota bacterium
TGTTCACGGCGGATGATGGCCCCGATGAGGCAAGTGGGTCCCGAAATGGGTCCCGGAGCGACCGCGGAGGACATACGGAAGCCCCTCCGTGGGAGTGGAGGGGCTTGTGAGCTGGGGTTTGTGGTGCGCGCCGGGAGGGATTCGAACCCCCGACCTTCTGATCCGTAGACAGCGGCGTAGCGTCCGAGCCGGGTCGGACCCGGCCATAGCCTGGGCCACACGGTGGAATAGATCCAGATCGGTCCAACCTTCTCCAACCCATTGGGTCCCCGGCTGGGTCCCCCGGCCCTTCGGGTTTGAAGCTCTGAGATGGGCTGTCCGGGCGCGGGCGTGTGAATGCACACACGGTCCGGACCAGCGCGTTCCCGTGCGCGCCGGCCTGGCTCAGGCTGCCGGTGTTCACGCCGTTGGCGGTCAGGTTGGTCGGCAGATTCGCCTGTGCGCACGGTCGCCCCCGGCGTCGCGTCATGCTGCTGGAAAGTGCCCCGGCGACTGCGTGAACAGTCCCGGGGCGTGGCCGCCCCTGACAAGGAGGGACGACGTGATGGACCGTAGCGCACCCGTGGGCTGGCCTCCCACCCCCGAGGAGGCCCCCACCTTCGACGACGTGATGAGCGTTCTGGAGGAACTGCTTACCCGTGGCACAGACATCCACCGGAGGGCACAGGATGCCTACCGCATCAATGAGCCGGAGGAGTGGGAGTCGCTCGACATGCTGCACGCGCGCCTGCAAGGCGAGGACCTGGCGCTGCTGATGCGGTATGAGGCGCGCAGCAACGTGCTGTGCGCGCTGTGGGCGGAGGACCGCTTCCGCATCGGCTTCGCGCTGGGCGCCAGCGCGGCCCGCATGCTCGGCACCGGGGCTGCTGAGACGGGTTGAGGACCAGGAGCACGGGAGGGTTGGCGGTGAGGAGCGCAGGCAAGCCGCTGACCTTCCGCTCCATTGGTGCGCACAGGCAGGCAGTGGCCGAAGTGCGACGCGTCCTCCGATCCGTAGGTACGTCCTGGCGGCTGCGCGCCGTCCGCCCTCACTCCGCCTGCTTTGCACCGAGCGACCAAAAAATCCAACTAGGTCCGCATATCTTCGCGCCTGGCCAAGCTCTCGGCTGTCAGCTTGGGTATCAGATGCTTGCGCCTCACCACATCTCGGCGCCAGGGTCAAGACTGGTTAGTGACGCCCTTGGTCCTACCGCCAAGCATCGCTCCCCTCCCGGACCGCCCGATTTGCGGACCTCTGTTGCGTCCCCGTGCCAGCGGCATGCGGGAAATCGTCCTCCGTCGTGCGTAGCCTCTCGCCAGCTCCAGCCTCCTCCCCGTAAGCTCATGGGGAGTATGCCCGAACACGCCTGGGGGAAGCGGCAATCGGCAGACCATCGAGGGTCCTCCTCTACCACTTCACGCACATCGCGAACATCCGCAACATCGTCAGGATGGGCGGGTTGATGTGCGACTCCCACGTGCAACCCGGGGACCACCTCATCCAGGACGTCGGGGACCCGGACGTGAAGGCCCGCCGCCGGACGCTGCACGTCCCCCTGCACCCGGGAGGCGTTCCCGCCGACTACACCCCGTTCTATTTCGCTCCGCGAAGCCCAATGCTGTTCAAGATCAGCAGAGGCGGGGTACAGCACTATAGCGACGGACAGGATCCCCTAGTCTATTTAGTAACAGACATGCAGGTTGTCAAAGACCACGGCCTAGCGTACGTTTTCAGTGACGGTAACTGCGGCAGCGCCTTCACGGAGTACTTTTCCGAGGACAGTGATTTAGATAAGGTTGACTGGGACATTATGCAGGAGCAATGGTGGAGGAATACTCCGGAAGATGGGGATCGTATGCGCCGGAGAATGGCCGAATTGCTCGTACACCACAAGCTTCCTTGCGACGCAGTCCTTGGCTTCGCCGCCCGCAACGAGGAGCGGACCAAAGCACTTCGAGAGATCCTCGACGAAGTGCGATGGAATAAACCGGTGGTAGTGCAGCCTGGTTGGTACTACTAATCGAAGGAGGTGGTTAGCGTGGTTAGGTTCACGAAAGGAGACCTCCTCAAAGCGGACGTTGACGCACTAGTTAATACTGTAAACACCAAGGGTGTTATGGGAAAGGGTGTGGCCCTTCAGTTTAGGAATGCCTTTCCTGCAAACTATGAGGCCTACAGGCGGGCTTGTAAGCAGGGAGAAGTCAGACTAGGGCGTGTGTTTGTATTCGACAATGGTCAGCTAGCACGCCCTTACTACATTGTGAACTTCCCTACCAAGGATCATTGGCGCTCCAAGTCGCGCCTAAACGACATAGTGACAGGACTCGAGGACTTGGTCCGAGTCATCCAAGACCTCGCGATAAAGTCCGTGGCGCTACCGCCTCTCGGATGCGGAAACGGTGGACTCGCCTGGCGCGATGTTGGTCCTCTTATTCAGGGTTCACTTGCCGGCCTTAGGGATGTCGACGTGCTTGTGTTTTCTCCCGGAGGGGCCCCAAATCCTCTCGCGATGCCAGTTCGAACGCCGAAGCCAAGCATGACGCCGGGACGTGCAGCACTAATAGGACTCTTGCATCGCTATGCAGAGCCCACGGTGGGTACTACTCCTTTGGAGATTCAGAAGCTCATGTACCTTCTGCAGCTGGCGGGAGAGCCGCTCAGACTAAAGTTCGCTAAGGGGCATTACGGTCCTTACGCAGAGAGCGTAAACCACGTGTTGCAAGCGGTTGAAGGCCATTACTTGCGGGGGTACGGTGATCGCACCCAGCGAGTCGCAGAAGCTACACCGGTGCAGGTTATGGACGGAGCCCCTGCGATGGCCGTGGCTTACTTACGCGACCGGCCAGCAACCAATGAGCGGATCGAGCGCGTGGTGCAATTGATAGAAGGCTTCGAGTCGCCTTATGGGCTCGAACTTCTTACAACTGTGCACTACGTGGCGTCCGTCATCGACCCCAGAGCCATTGACGACCCACTACGTGTCCTGCCGGTGGTGAGCGAGTGGAATCGTCGTAAGGGGAGGTTGTTTACTCCTCGGCACGTAGAAGTTGCCTGGAGGCGTCTTAAGGATCTTGGATGGCTTGGTAAGGCCTCGTTGGTTCAGGCGACTTAGTTCGCGCATCCTCCCTCCGGCGCTCCGATTCATGGCTGCGAACTCAGGGTGAGGATGTCGCATCGGACGTTGGGAGGCACGCGCAGGGGAACCGAACCCCGAAGGGGCCGAGGACGGCGCGCTGGCGCGCCGCCCGCAGTGCCCCGCTCGTCTCTTCGGAGGCCCGCCACTGCCTGCAGCTCCTCCCGGTCCACCAGCAGGCGGCCGGAGGCCGCCCTTGAAGTCGTAGAGAAAGTCGTAACGAGGCGCAGGCATCCCCGGTTGGGGTCGGCGACGCCGGGATCATCGGCGGTGGGACGATGGAGCTGTAGCGGCTGGACACCACAGGCGAGCTTTTTGCCGAGCGACGGCACCGCGTTGAAGCTGGTACAGGCATCGATGACCACTCCGCTCACGCAGCAGGCGACGGCCATGGCGTGTGCGGCGTTCGTCGAGTCGATGCGCCGCCACGGTGCTCTCCCGAGGAGATGCTGCACGGGCAAGCGCGCGTGCGCCGTAGCGCGGGCATCTGGCGGCGTCTCCTCTACTGCCTCGCGGTCGCAATGAGCGCGCCCGACATCCTCATGCCCTGCCGGGCGTTACGACGGTCGATGGTATCCGGGCAACGCGGTCTTGAGGTTTATGCTGGCGCCCAAGGAGGGACTGCCGCTAGTCTCCCGATGTGGAACTGTATTCCGAGCAAGACGTCATCAGCAAGGTCGTCATCCCCACCCTCGCCTCCCTCGGGTACGACGAGTCGAAAGGGGCGGGCGTTGTCCTACGGTTCAACCATCCCATCGCGGCCCAGCAGGGGCGCGAGAAGAAGACCATTTACGCCGACTTGGTGGTTCATCAACGAGGCCCCCGTCATGGTCGTGGACGGGAAGAATCCTCGTGAACATCTAACCGAGAACGATCGGGAGCAAGTGGTGTCCTATGCCCGCCTGCTGCCCGATATCGCGCCCTACGCCGCCCTTTGTAACGGTACATGGCAGGTCTTCGATGCCGTTCACAAGCAGCAGATCAAGTCGCTGCCTACCTTACGTGACCTTCTCCGGGGCCTTCAGCGTCGGAGGCTGACGCAGAACCAACGGAAGAGTCTCGTCTCGCAGGCTAATCGGACCCTGTTCGCTATAGAGAGCGCCAGAGACCTCTCCCGTCTCATGCGGCGTTGCCACGACATCATTCGCAACCTCAAAGGCTATGATCCTACCAAGGCGTTCGATGAGCTATCTAAGATCTTGTTCGCCAAGATGTACGAGGAGCGTGAGGTCGCGGAGGGTCGCCGCGATACCAACCGCTTCACGACAGCGGCAGTGCGCGAGATGCGCAAACCAGGGTGTCGAGATCATACAGCAGCTGTGGAAAGACACGGTAGCGTCCGATCGCTACCGCGAGGTGTTCTCAGACGAGAATCCCGGTCAAGGGATCGACCTGCCACCGGAGGCCATCGACAAGATCGTTGGACTGTTGGAGGACAAGAGCCTCGGTCTGACCGACCTAGACGTGAAGGGCGTGGCGTTCGAGGAGTTCCTATCAGCTACCTACCGAGGCGGGGGACTCGGCCAATACTCCACGCCCCGCGAGGTCGTGAACTTCATGGTGGATCTCGTCGAGCCGGCCATCGGTGAGCGCGTCATTGACCCATCCTGCGGCTCGGGCGGCTTCCTGATCCGGGCGTACGACGTCGTGAGCGAGAAGATACGGAGCTCTGATCTGTCGGAGCGCGAGAAAGTCGCCCGCGCTGGGGAACTAGCCGACCGCAACCTCGTCGGCATCGATTGGGAGCAGCGGGCTGCCCGGACCTGCAAGATGAACATGATCTTGCATGGTGACGGACACGCAGGGGTTTACCGAGCGAACGGCCTAGTATCCTGTCCGGCTGTTTGACTGAGGAAATGTCGTGGTGGAGGAACTTTGGTGCCGCTGCCGTGTTGGTTCGGGTAGATCCCGACTCAGGAGGACAGCGGCATGGCCGGACGTGGACGACCGACGGTGGCGATCGAGTTGAGCGAGCAGGAGCGGGAAACGCTCCAGCGGTGGGCGCGGCGGCATTCGTCCTCGCAGGCGTTGGCGTTGCGGTCCCGGATTGTGCTGGGTTGCCACGAGGGGCTGACCAACGGTCGGGTCGCTGCGCGGGAGGGCTGTCATCCGGTCACGGTGTCCAAGTGGCAGCACCGCTTCGCCGAGGACCGCCTCGAGGGGCTGACCGACGCGCCCCGGCCGGGCGCGGCGCGCACGATCGCTGATGAGACCATCGAAGCGGTCGTGGTCGACACGTTGGAGACCGCGCCGGGACAGGACACGCACTGGTCGACCCGCGGGCTGGCCGACAAGCACGGGCTCTCCAAGACCACGGTGGCCGAGATCTGGCGGGCGTTCGGGCTCAAACCGTGGCGCCAGGACAGTTTCAAGGTCTCGCCCGACCCCGATCTGATCGACAAGATCCGCGACATCGTCGGGCTGTACCTGGACCCGCCCGACGCCGCCGCCGTGTTCGCGGTCGACGAGAAACCCCAGATCCAGGCACTTGACCGCACCGCCCCGACGCTGCCGATGCTGCCCACCACTCCGCAGCGGGCCACGCACGACTACCAGCGCAACGGCACCGTGGACTTGTTCGCCGCGCTGGACATCGCCCGCGGCACCGTGATCTCCGACCTCCGCAAGTCCCACAACCAAAACGGCTTCGTCGCGTTCTTGAACAAGATCAACCGCGAGGTCCCCGACGACCTGGACGTGCACATCATTCTGGACAACCTGTCCACCCACAAGACCCCCAAGGTGCAGCGCTGGCTGCTGCGCCGCCGCCGCTTCCACCTGCACTTCACCCCCACCTACAGGTCGTGGATGAACCTGGTCGAACGCTGGTTCTCCGCGCTGACGACCAAGAAGCTGCAACGCTCCGCCCACCGCAACGCCCGCGAGCTCGCCACCGACATCCGCGCCTGGATCCACACCTGGAACGAGGACCCCACGCCGTTCGTGTGGCACAAGACCGCCGAGGAGATCCTCGACCGCCTCGCCGGCTACTGCCGTGCGATCAATCAAAGCGCATGACATTTCTCACCGCTTCAGCCGGACAGGACACGTGGGTGATGACCTCGCCGGTGCCGACGTTGAGCGCAGCGAACAGGTCGGTGGTGCCGTTGCGCTTGTAATCATGAGTCATCGTCCCGGCCCGTCCCCGCTTCATCGGCAACGAGGCCTGCGTGCGGTCCAGGGCTTGGCATTGGGTCTTCTCGTCGAAGGAGAACACCACCGCCCGCTCCGGCGGGTTCATGTACAGGCCGACGACGTCCGTGCACTTCTCCTCGAAACGGGGATCGTTGGAGATCTTGAAGGTGTCGACCTTCCACGGCTTGAGCCCATGGTCCCGCCAGATGCGAGCGACGGTGTCCTTGCCGATCCCGAACCGCTTCGCCAACGACCGTGTCGACCAGTGCGTCGAGGTGTCCGCCGGCCTCTCCTGCTGCGTCACCCGCACGATTTCGGCCACCGTCCCCTCGGGCAGACGGGGCTTGCGGCCCCGCCCGGGGGCGATCACGCCGACGCCGTCGACTCCCTTCTCCTCGAACCGTCTCCGCCAACCGATCACCGTCTCGCGGGTCACGCCGCCACGACGGGCGTTCTCCCGATTGGAAACGCCGTCAGCGGCCAGCAGCAACGACTTCGCCTGCGCCACCTTCCGGGCCGTCAGCGACGACGACCGCGCCATCACCTCCAACTCAGCACGCTGCTCGGCGGTCATCACCAAAGGAGACGCAGTGTTGATCGGCATACCACCACGCTACCATGTCTCCCTATTTACCAGACGAACCACTAGTAAGAGCCTGTAGGCGGTTGCCATAGCGACATCCCCCTGGTGCGGTTGTCGGGCTTGGTGTCCCAGAACCGCACAGGAGGATGTCATGGTTCACCGTATCGGACCGTCTCGTGGGGATCGACGGCGCAACGCTCGCAAGGCGCGACTGCGTTCGTTGCTGCCCAGGGAGTACGCCATCGTCGGGGTCGACCTGGCCGATGAGAAGCAGGTGTTCGCGGTGTGCGATCACGACGGGCAGGTGGTGGGTCGCCGGTCGGTGAACAAGCGAGAATGTCAACTCCATTTGGCCCCACCGTGCCAGCTTGATTTGGCCCCACCCGGGACATGGTCACTGGCTCCGCCGTCACGTTGTGTGATCGGCGGGTGGTGCTGGTGGTGTCGTGTCGGTGCCTTCCTCGTCGGGACGCCGGTCTTGGTTCGGTCGGTGCTGCCGGTGCTGCGGGTGCAGGGGCCTTTCGGGGTTGTGGACGGTCAGGGTCTGGGAGGTGCCGGCGTCTGGGTGGGTTCGGGGGTTGCGGTGTCCGCGTAGCTATGGGGTCGTGGCGGTGCCTTTCTTCGTTCGGGTGGACCGCAGCCGGTAGGAGTCGGTTCCGGTCTCCAGGATGTGGGAGTTGAAGGTCAGCCGGTCCACCACGGCGGCGGCCAGCCGCGGGTCGGTGAACGTCGAGCCCCACTCACTGAACGGCGCGTTTGACGCGACCGCGACGCTGGCGCGTTCCTCTCTTTCTGTGAGCACCTGGAACAGCAGCTCGGCGCCGCGCGGGTCCAGGTGCAGGTAGCCGAGCTCATCGAGGCATAAGAGCTCGAGTCGGCCGTAGCGGGCGATGGCCTTGGCCAGCGCCCGGTCATCGGCGGCTTCGACGAGCTTGCCGCCGATCGCGGAAATTCCTCAGAGTCGATCACCGAAATTCCCCAGGTGATTCGGCTGGGGTGGGGGTTCGTGCAGGTTAGCCCATGGGCGCTCCTTGGTCCGGGATTTTCGGGTGGTGGGCGTGCTGGTAGCGGTCGGCGGCTCGGTGGACGGCGTGGTAGCCGTGCCAGTCGGAGGCGCTGATGCCGAGCTCTGCGATGATGCTCTGGTCGATGTCGTCGAAGGTGGCACCGTCGGCGCGTAGGCGCCGTTCGAGGCCGCTGAGCAGCTTGTCGGTGGTGACCCGGGAGCGCAGGGCGTCGAGCGCGGCCTGGGTGGTGGGGTCGGGCTGGTAGCGGCCGGCGGCGGTCACGAGGTCACCGCCTTGCGCAGCGCTTCGGCTCGTGCTTGGTGGGCGCGCATGCGGTAGGACTGACCGTCGATGTTGAACACGACCGATCGGTGCAACAGCCGGTCCAGCATGGCGGCGGCGACCATGGGGTCGTCGAAGATGTGACCCCAGGAGGCCACGCCGAGGTTGGTGGTCAACGCGATGGAGCCTTTGCCGTAGCGCTGGGTGATGACTTGGAACAGCGCTGCGGCCGCTTCGTCGGCCATCGGCAGGTATCCGACCTCGTCGATGACGAGAAGGCGGGGGCCGGCGTAGAAGCGCATGGTGGTCGCCCAGCGGCCTTCGAGCGCGGCGCGGTGGCAGCGGGCGGCGAGCTCGGCGGCGGTGGTGTAGTAGGTGCGGTAGCCGGCGTCGATGGCGGCGCGGGCCAGCCCGACGGCGAGCATGGTCTTGCCGACCCCGGGCGGGCCGATGAGCAACACGTTGGTGGCGTCGTCGAGGAACCGAAGGGTGGCGAGCTCGTTGACGAGTTTGCGGTCCACCGACGGTTGGGCGTCGAAGTCGAAGTCGGCCAGCCGCCACGGGGCGGGCAGCGACGCGAACCGTTCCAGGCTGCTCTGGCGGCGGGCGTGGGTGGCGGCGACCTCCACGGCGAGGAG
>WHSQ01000008.1 GCA_009380005.1 Actinomycetota bacterium
CTTGAGAGATGTCTCGACCGTAGGCCCGATACGCGTAACGAGTGTACGGAGAACCCTCATGGACCTCGCCGGACGCAAGGATCCTCTGTTCCAGTTCGCCCTGGACCGGGGGCTTCGCACGGGGAAGACATCCTTGAGCCAGCTGGCGAAACTGGTGGAGGAACCCTGGACTCGGGGACGGCGCGGGGTCCGGATACTGGGAGTTGCCGTCCAGGAGAGAACACCCGGGCTCGGACCCACCGACAGCGAAATGGAGGAGCTGTTCGCTCGTATCGTTCGGGAGTTCGGGCTTCCGTGTCCCCAGCGGCAGTATCCGATCTCCGTACCGGATGGCGTGAACGTGGCCGACTTCGCCTACCCACAGGTTCGGCTCGCCATCGAGTGCGACAGCAAGGCCTGGCACCTACACGGCGACTCCTTCGTCGAGGATCGCCTGGACGACGCCGTTCTGGCGGTTCAGGGATGGCAGGTGCTGCGCTTCACCTGGGTTCCCCTCAGATGGAAGCCTGCGGAGGTGGCTTCCACGGTTCGCGCGGTCTATGAGCAGCGCCTGCCCCCGCGCCGAGTGCAACGCCGCTAGCGCTGGGCGCACGAAATGTTGTACTCGGGCTGGGGCGTCCGGAACTGGCCGCCGAGTGCAACGCCGCTAGCGCTGGGCGCTCGAAATGTTGTACTCGGCTGCGCGGGGGCGGTTAGTCGCCGCGGCCGATGGCCAGCCAGAGCGCGCCGAGGGTCACCAGGAGCATCGCGGTGAAGGCTATGAACGCCCGGCCCCCTTGGACGCCGGCGTTGATGCCCCCGCTGCACGCCGCCATGACCGGCAGGCCGGCACATGCAACCGCCAACCGGGCCCGTGACCAGCTCATGCTCGACCCGCCTCTCTCTCCTCGGCCTCGCGCCGAACCTTACGTTCCATCCACCACAGGCCCCCGAGGTGCAACAGGAACAGCACGAAGAACCCCAGGGTCATCATGCGGGCCGGCCGGAGAGGGTTGCCCGTGTCGTACTCCATGATCACGGAGATGTCGGGACCTTCCTCACCCTGGAGCGGAGCGAACGTGACCGCCCCGTAGGTATCGTCCGCCTGGTTCAAGAGGCGGACGCTCTCCTCGTCCGCCAGCAGATCCCCGACGTCGGTGTAATCCGCAGCCTCGCCCTCGTCGATGGCCGCTTCCAGTGCCTTCGTCGCCTCGTTCTTGAGGGCCGATCCCTGGGAGCTCTCGAGCGGGTCCTCGGTGTCGGGCTCGAACCAGGGATCGTCCGGGTAGGAGCCCGCCGCCTCGAAGTCGATGTCGCCGGCATCCTCGGCCAGGCCCACCTCGTCCCAGCTCGGCAACTGACCGACGGGCCCCAGGGGATTGACGGTGGGGGGAATGAACGGCGGGTTGAACCCCGACCAGGCCAGGCCCATCATCGTGAGAAAGGCCAGCGTGACGCACGCCGTGATGAAGTACGCCAGCCGCGCGCCGGTCACCATCGCGACCAGCAGGAAGACGCTGCCGCAGAAGACGATCACCCCGGAGAGGACCACGCCGATGCCCTCGACGAAGACGACGTCCATCTATAGCGTCCTCTCGTATTCCAGGACCGCTTCGATCTGCTCGTCGGTGAGCGGATGCGGCGGGACCGGGATGCCCTGCGATGGAGCCTCCGCGAACGGCGGCATGAACGCGAACCGGCGCCCGTTGCGGATCGTGTACAGGTGCATGTTGGGCTGCAGGTGTTCGATGTCGCCCCTCCACAGGGCGAGCCCGGGGTAATAGACCGGCCCCCGCGGGAAGTCCTCGGGATCGTTGCCGACCGGTATGGCTACGGGGCGGGTGTTCTCCTTGCCCTCGCCGTCGGGGCCGTGGCAAACCGCGCAGCGAGCCTCGAAGATCTCCTGGCCCGAGGCGCCCTCGTCGAGCTCGTAGTTCTCGCCGGCGATGTTCCCCGACGCATCGCGCTGGGTCACCTGCAGGCTTCGGATGTAGGCAATGACGTCGTCGACCATCTGCGTGGTCATGGGCCCCCCGTACTCCTGGCCCCAGGTTGGCATCGGGGTGCCCGGGCGCCCTCGCTCGATCGTGAAGCGCACCACCTCCTCGTCCCACCTCTGGAAGACCGTGTTGAGAGGGGGAGCCACCCATGCCACGACCTTCCCGGTGACCGGGTCCCGGCCGGGCGGGTTGGCGACGCCCCCACCACCGTCACCTCCGTGGCAGTTGGCGCACCCCATGCCGAGGGCGACGGCGTGCTCCAGCTCTTTGAACTCCAGGGGATCCGCGTCCTCCTCGAGCCGGGGAGCGACGTTGTAGATGAGCTCGCCGCGCTCGACGGCCTCGTGCGAGAAACGCTCGGTGAAGGCCTCCTGACGCTGCCTCTCCGGCAACCAGTAGAGGGGGATGAACAGAGCCGTCGCCAGGGTGGCGACGAAACCCGCGGCCAGCAGCCGCTCGAGGCGCGAGCCCTCCAATACGTCGTCCGGCTGGCCGGGCCGCAGCGCGGCCGGGATCCCGAGCATCGCGGCCGGGCTCCGACGCATCCGTCCGGTGCGGGCCAGGAAGACGGCCCAGAGGATCGCGGCCGGTAGGAGCACCAGCGCGGCGATGAGTAGTACGTCGCCCGTTTCCACCTAGCCCCTGATCTTCCTTTCGCTCACACCGGGATGCAGAAGGGTCCGACCGGCTCCGAGAACTGATCCCACGTGTTGGTGCCGCGGGGAGGACCGACCTGAACGCTGCCCGTGTCTACCACGACGGAATCGCCCTCCCGAGCGATGGGGAAACGGTCGAGGCCGCGCGGCGCGGGCCCTCCGTAGTACTCGCCGTTAAGCCGGTACTTGGAGCCGTGACACGGACACTCGAACAGCTGCGACGTGTCGCAGTGAGGAACCGAGCAGCCGAGGTGCACGCACTTCCGGTACAGCGCCTGCATCTTGAGGTCGGTCGCGCCGATGGCGAGGTACACGGGGGAGTCCCCCGTGCCCTCGTAGTACACGAGGTAGAACCGCCCCTCGGAGACGAACTTCGGCTTGAAGTTGTTCGCGGGGCCGATCTCCGCGAGAAGGTCGTCGTAGTTGCCGACCGTGATCTTCGTACCGAAACCGCCGGTCAGCGACGGCCACAAGAACGACAAGGTGCTCATGCCGAAGAAGCCCAGGAACGCGGTGAACGAGAAGGTCCAGGCGCGGTTGAAGAACTGACGCCGGGTCACCGCCATCTGCTCGACCGTCAGGGGCTTGAGCGCCTTCGGCTTCTCGACCGTCACCGCGGGTGTTCCGGCGCTGGTGGCCGATGCGGTCGCGGCGACGGGCCGAGCCGCGGCAGGCTCGGCTGCGGCCCCCGGGTGCTCGCGCACCTCGGCGTCCGCCTGTGCCTTGCGCTGGCGCCGGATCGTCGTGTTCACCATGAAGGCCGCCCACAGCACGATGCTCGCCGCTACGACGATGAGGGCGATGGTTCCCGGACTCATACCTTCGGTCTCCTATCGGTCATAGCTCGAAGAAGATCCCGCCTTCCCACGGGTAGATGAAGTTGAAGCCCGGGCCGCGGAAGAACATGCCGATGATGGTCAGCACGGCGAAGGTCAGCATGTAGAAGGACCACAGCGTGATCGCGAGCTTGCGATCATCGGGTCGCGTCGACGGATTGCGGTCGATGAAGGGCAGGGCGAACCAGGTCAGGATCAAGACGTTCGGGATCGTCACGCCGGCGACCTGAGGGTGCCAGTAGCGCAACAGCTCCTGCAGGCCGAGGAAGTACCACGGGGCCTTGGAGGGGTTCGGCGTCTGGTTGACGTTCGAGAGCTCGCGTAACGGGGCATCGACCATCACCGAGAAGAACGTCAGGATCGCCATCACGACCAACAGCGCCACGAACTCGCCCGCCATCAGGTGCGGCCAGACGTTGACCCGGTCCATCGGCTGCCGCTCGACCTTCTGGATCGCCTCCGGCTTGACCACCGCCAGCAGGCGCTGGACGCGCTCGGGCACCGCCCCGTTGCCGGCGGCCGCCTTCCGGGCCGGCGCGGCCTTGGCGGCGGGTTTCGGTGCTGCCTTGGTGGCGGTTCCCGCGGCCGGCTTCGCCTCGGCCGCGGGAGCGGCCGTCGCGCCCGACGCTGCGGCCGTCGCACCGTCCCGCTTGGGGGCCGGAGCCGTGGACGGGTCGGGCTTGCTCGGGTTCGCCGAGCCGCGCTGGGCCCGGACCCGCGCCGCCTTGGCCCGGGCCTGGGCGACGGCGGGCGAGGATCCCTTGGCCGTCTCCTCGGCTAGGACCTGATCGAAGACCTCGTCTGGCGTCGGCATCGTTGCCCGGCCCTACATCGGGCCCGAGATCCCACCGTCCTTCCTGACTCTCCAGAAGTGGATCGAGATGAAGATCACGATGATGAACGGCAGGAACAGGACGTGCAGCGTGTACCAGCGCAGCAGGGTCTCCGGCCCGATCACCGGCCCCCCGAGCAGCGCGAAGCGCACCTGGTTACCGACGACCGGCACGCTGCCGCCCATCTCGGTGCCGACCGTGACGGCCCACACCGCAAGCTGGTCCCACGGCAGCAGGTAGCCGGTGAAGGCCAGAAGGATCGTCAGCAGGAACAGCACGACGCCGACGATCCAGTTGAACTCCCGCGGCGGCTTGTACGAGCCCGTGTAGAAGACCCGGGCCATGTGGAGCATCACGCTGATCACCATCAGGTGCGCTCCCCACCGGTGCAGGTTCCGCACCAATAGTCCGAAGGAGATCGTCGTGTGCAGGTTCTGCATGTCCGTGTACACGGCTTCGACCGAGGGCCGGTAGAAGAACATCAGGTAGATCCCGGTGATCGTCAGAAGGATGAAGAGGAAGAACGACAACCCGCCGAGGCACAACGTGTAGGAGAGCTTGATGCCGTGGCGCTTCACCTTCACCGGGTGCAGGTGGTACAGGAGCGAGTTCATCACCACGTAAGCGCGGTTGCGGGGGGAATCGGCGTAGCCCCTCCGGAAGATGGAGCCGGGGCGGAAGATGGAACGCCACACCTGGCTGCCGTGAAGCTTCCCGGGCAGCTCCCGAGCGATCTCCCTGGGACTGAAACGTCGCGTCGCCAATCTGTTCCCTACCTGACCTTTCTCCCTAACCGGCCTTCTGCGCCGCCGGCACGGTTCCCATCGCACGCGCGCCGCGCTTCTTGCCGCCGGTCACCTCGCTCTGCACGAGGGCGCCGGTCGGGCAGCGCTCGACGCAGAGGTTGCACCGGGTGCAAGCGTTGTCGTCGATCAGGAACAGGATGTCGTTGCCCTCCATGCTGTTGGCGAGCTCGACGTTGCCGGAGTTCTGCACGGCCGTTGGGTCCACCATGAAGATGCAGTACCAGGGGCAGATGTCGACGCAGCCCTCGCAGAGGATGCACTGCTCGGGGATGAAGTCGATGAAGCGCTTGGGTTTGACGGCCCCCTTGAGCCAGTCTTCATCCACCAACTGCATCTCGTAATCGGCACGGAAGATCGGCTTCTCGATGATCTCCATTTCCTTGGGCTCTAGTTCGGCCATCGTCCTCTCCTACTTCCCGCTCATGTAGCCCTTGACGACGTCCTGGACGCCCTTACCACCGACCCGCTTGCGCTTGCGCACCTGCCAGAAGTAGGCGCCGGCCAAGGCTGCGAACAGCAGCGTCAGCTGGATCGTATTGGCGACGATGTCCCGGAAGATCGCGATCTGGGAGGGATTGCATCCTTGGTCGGCCGGCAGTCCGGATCCCAGCGCGTGACACATGGAGCCCACGCCGGGGATGCGCTTGCTCAGATCGATGATCTCCGCCACGTACTGGTCGAACTTGTAGATGATCACCGAGGGGGCTTGGCCCAGCAGCAAGATGGCCGCTATCCAGATCAAGCTTCCAACCACGATGGCGCGCGTCCAAGTCATGGGACGGTCCGTGAATCGGTAGACGCGAGCCGGAACTCTCATTCGGCGCCATATTAACAACGCGCCTGCTACGTAACTGGTCGAAAACGGGGTTCTACCAGGGATTTGAGAATTAGTGATTCGGATCCTGGTCTCGATCGTTGAGTTCTGAGAGTCGCCTCTCCAACCGACGCTGGCGCGCCGCGAGGGTCCACAGGTAGCCGCCGATCGCGACCCACACCGCGAGGAACGCGATCAAGAGCCACGTCTCGTTGCTCACGTGGCCGCGCCGGCCTGAGCCGCCCTTCTGATCTCGATCGCCTCCAGCCGGTCGGCCGTGCGTCCCAGCCTGACCCGGAGACCCACCAACCACAGGAACAGCAGGGTGATGGCCGCCAGGGAGACGAAGAAGGCCAGCAGCTCGGGCCCGCCCAGCCCCGAGCCGTCCGCAAGGTTCGTGGGCGTGGGGCCGGCCGGGTGCAACGTCCTCCACCAGTAGATCGAGAAATGAACGATCGGCACGTTGACGAACCCGATGATCCCGATCACGGCGGCGGGGCGCCCCGCTCGAGCGGGGTCGGCGGCGAACGCTCGGAACAGCAGGTAGCCCACGTAGGTCAACCACAGCACCAGGGTCGAGGTGAGCCGTGCGTCCCACTGCCACCACGTCCCCCATACCGGCCTGGCCCAGATGGGGCCGGTGATCAGGACGAGCGCCCCGAACACGACGCCGACCTCCGCCGCTCCGTGCGCGAACAGATCCCAGCGGCGAGAGCCGGTCCGTAGGTAGGCGATCGAGGCGATGAACGTGACGGCGAACCCGAGGTAAGCCGCCCAGGCGGAGGGCACGTGGATGTAGAAGATGCGCTGGAGGGGCCCGCCCATGGCCTCTTCCGCCTCGCGGGCGACGAACAGGATGAGCGCCAACGCAACCACCATCGTCGCCCAGGCAGCGATGCCCAGCATCTGCAGGCCGTTCGAGCGATCCATCCGGGCCGTCATCGCACGCAGCCTACTAACTGGGCCCGGCTAGGACGTGTCTCCTTATTCGGCGGCCCACGTGAGTGCGGCGGCCTCGCGGTTCAGGGGATGCCCTCGAATGATTCGGAAACCGTTCTTGATGGCTGACCGGAGGGACGAGTCGAAACGGATGAGATGACTCGGTGCGGTAGGCGGCTCGGTCGTAGGTGACTGAGCGGGGAGCGGGGCGAAGGAGCCGGCTCAGCTCACCGCTTTCTTCACGAGCGCGCCGATCTTTGCCTCTTCGGCGGGGGTCAACTCCTTCAGCGCGAAGGAAGTCGGCCACATGGCGCCCTTGTCGAGGTTCGCCGTGTCGTTGAAGCCGAACGTCGCGTACCGCGACTTGAACTTATCCGCGCTTTGGAAGAAACAGACGATCTTGCCGTCCTTGGCGTACGCGGGCATCCCGTACCAGGTTTTCGGCGAGAGGGCCGGCGCGCTGGCTTTGATGATCGCATGGAGCCGCTTGGCCATGGAGCGATCCGGTTCCGGCATCTCGGCGATCTTCGCGAGCACTTCCTTTTCCCCGTCCGCCTTGCGCGCTTCCGCCTTCAGCTCTTGGGCGCGCTCCTTCATTGCGGCTCGTTCCTCGGCCGTGAATCCCTTGGACTTCCTGCGGGTCGCGGACGTGCTCTTGGCGGGCTTCTGCGTGCGCTTCTTTGCGGGTTTCCTCTCAGCCATTGCGAAGCACCTCCTCCGGACGGCTCATCGCAGCTCCTGGATGCGGATGAGGTTACCCGCCGGATCGCCGGAAGGCGCAGTCGCGAATCCCGTAGGGCTGCTCGGTCGGCTCCTGGACGACTTCGGCGTCGCCGGCCTGCAGGCGCTCGAAGGTGCCGTCGAGGTCGGCGGTGGCCAGGTTGATGGAGGCGTAGGTGCCCTTGGCCATCATCTCGGCGATGGTGCGGCGCTCGTCGTCGGTGATGCCGGGGGTGGCGGCCGGCGGGTAGAGGACGATGGACGTGCCGGGCTGGTCGGCGGGGCCGACCGTGAGCCAGTGCATCCCGCCGTATTCGACGTCGTTGCGGACCTCGAAGCCGAGGGTGTCGCGATAGAAGGCTAGGGATGCATCCGGGTCGTCGTGCGGGAGGAGGGTCTGGTAAATGGTGATGTCCATGGCGGTCATGCTAGCTGCGGCTCGGTGACCGGCGCTTCTCGATTCCTGATCGGTCTGGTCACCTGTTTCGCCACGCACGGCGGCATCCCCGCCATCGCGCCCGTCGCGTGGCGCCGGTAGGTGCTGGGCGGCACACCGACCAGTTCGGTGAAGCGAGTGCTGAAGGTGCCCAGCGACGAGCAGCCGACCGCGAAACAGACCTCGGTGACGCTGAGGTCGCCACGACGCAGCAGCGCCATCGCGCGCTCGATGCGCCGCGTCATGAGGTAGCTGTACGGCGACTCGCCATAGGCGAGCCGGAACTGGCGGCTGAGGTGTCCGGCCGACATGTGTGCGCCGCGGGCGAGCGCCTCGACGTCCAGCGGCTGCTCGTACTCCCGGTCGATCCGGTCGCGAACGCGGCGCAGCAGCGCGAGGTCGCGCAGGTGCTGCGCTGCGGCGGTTCTGCTGGTCACCTGCGCGATCGTGCCACGTCGCGCCGGAATTGCCTAGCACGTGCTGCTCTGGCTCACCGACTTTAGGAGACACGTACTAGCTCGACGGTTGGATCAGGCGGTCGAGCTCGAAGTGCATCGGATCGGGCGGATCCCAGTCCCCGCCCCACTCGAAGCCCCAACTTTGGAGGACCTCGACCACGCGCCGGTCGAGCTGCCCCTCAGACCCATAGAGGTTGGTCTGCACGTTGATGTCGAATGCGAGCCCGAACGCGTGCATCGACAGGGCTCTCTTCGGATCCCGGCTGATGAACCTCGGCACGTAGCAGCCCCCGTAGTCGTTGCTATCGATCAGATCGGCAAGCCCCGCGCGCTCGATCTCGGCAAGGGCCGAAGCCATCTGCGGCACCATCAGCCTGTGACAGAGGACCCGACCGAGGATCGGCACGTCGGCCGTGACGATGTTCGCAGCGACCCAATTCGGATCGGGCTTGACGAAGCCATCGTCCAGGATCTCGAAGTTCATGCGCCCGATCAGCCCACCCTGAGCCGTGCCGTTGGGTTCCGGGTCCTCGGGCCCCAACACCTCCGGCACCTGGGGGAGGAGTCGCGTCAACCGTTCGCCCAGCGTGCGCTGCAAGCGCCGGGCGATCCCGTCGCGATCGTCGACCGAACGCGCCCCGATCATCAGAGCGTTGCGGCCACCGATCTTCAGTTCGTCGGCCAACCGCCGGTCGATCAACACATCGGCGATCCTGGGTGAGCCGCTGTCGGCGAAGGCGCCGATCTCGATCGGGTCACCGTCGATCTCCAGCTTGGAGTCTCCTTCCAATCCGAGCTCTCGAGCGGCATCGAACGAGACGACCGCGTTCCCCGCCAGTAGCGCGGACCACACGAACTCCGCGTCCCTGGTCACGGACGGCGCGACGGATCGGAACGGAACGGGGTCTACCGCTCCGACCGTCACACGTTCCCCCTTGATGGTGATCGTCGTGAGCCTGACCTGGGTGACGATCGCAACGCCGTCGAAGCGCGCGATCCTCTTCACGTCTCGATCGGCCGCCGGCGGCTTCATCAACGCGAGGAAGGCGGGTACCGCCGGCATCGGATCGGGGAGATCCAGCTCGGTGGCCGGGCGTGGGTAGCTCTCGGGGAAGTTGGGGGCCTGGTCGCGACCGCCGCAACCCGTGACGGTGAACGCGACGATGCAGGTGAGAGCGAGGATCCGACGCATCTCAGTCCAGTACGAACTCGAAGGTGACGATCGAAGTGATCGTGAAGATCACATCGAACGCCAGGAGGACCCCGAACCACCCGGAGCCCGCCACCGAACCGGCGGGTTCGCCGGCGAAGATGGTCGATGTCAGTTCCACCGCCGCGATGAAGATCGGAACCAGGGCCGGTAGCGACAGGATCGGCAACAGGAGCTCACGACTGCGCGTTCGTGCGGCCAGCGCGGCGAACGTCGTAGCCACGACGACGAACCCGACGTCCACAAGAGCCACGACGGCAAGCATCGAGCCGGAACGCTCGGCCAGCCGCAGATCGAACAGCAGCGAGAACGCCGGGATGAGGATCACTTGGAGCGCCACGACGTAGGTCAGGTTGACCAGGGCCTTGGCGATGAAGAGCCCGCTGCGATCGAGCGGTACCAACAAGAGCGCCTCGATGGCCGCATGCTCGCGTTCGACCTCGAAGGTGCGTGCGGCGCCGATGAGGCCCGCGAACAGCACCGTCACCCACAGGAAGCCGGCGAGCACGTCCGATGCCGGCAAGGTACCGGCCGGCAACCTCAACGCGCGACCACCCGTAGGTCCGCCCGGGAGGGTGAATGCCAGCAGCAACGTGACCGTGAACGCGAACATCATCATCGGCAGCAGCGTCTCTCGCGCCCGGATCTCGACGCGAACATCCTTGCGTACGAGAGCCATGGTCTTGCTGAGGAACCCTGGCTCGACGACCTGCGCGTTCATGTCGACGCCGTGGCGGTGTTGGGATGGTCGTAACGGCCCTGCATGACCAGTCGTCCATCGCGCAGGATGATGCCGCCGTCTGCGAACGCCTTGACCTTCTTCGCTCCGTGCGTGGCGATCAGCGCGATCCGCTCGCCGGCCTTCCAGGGCTCGACCGCGGCAGAGACCAGGTTCGCCGCCTCGTCGTCCAGGTTGGCATACGGCTCGTCGAGCAACAGGATGGGAGGCTCGTGTAAGAGGGCCCGGGCGACCGAGGCGCGTCTGCGCGTTCCGGCCGAGAGGGCTTCGGCACGTGTGTGTTCGAACCGGCCGAGATCGAGTTCCCGGATCGCCTCGCCGACCCGGCCCGGGCCCACCCCATACAACGATCCGAAGAGGCGCAGGTTCTCGCCGACCGTCAGTCGCCCGTAGAGACCGGACTCGTGTCCCGCGTACCCGATGCTTCGACGGAAGGTTTCGTCGGAAAGGTTGACTCTGTGTCCTCTTCCGATCACTTGCCCGTAAGTCGGACGTACCAGGCCGGCGATCGCGCGCAAGAGGGTCGACTTGCCGGAACCGTTCTGACCGAACAGACCGAAGACGCCGGGCCCGATCTCCAAGCTCAAGTTGTTGATCGCGACCGTGCGCCCGAACGCGATGGTGAGATCGTTCACCCGGATCACGACCTGGCTCCCGCCTCATCCCGGGCCTCGAGCCGCGCCTTGAGACCGGCCCTTCGCTCGTTCCACCGGGCGCGGTCGAGCTTGCCCGCCCGGTAGTCCAGGTCGAGGCGCGCGATCTCCATCACCAGATCGTCGCGGTCCCGGGGCGTTATCGCATCCAGTTCTCGGGCGAGCCGCTCGTCGCGCCGGCGGGTGGATCTTCGGATCAGGCCGAAGGCGACGGCCCCCAGGACGAGGAGACCCACAGCGACGGCGCCGCCTATCAGCGCGGCCGGTGTCCCGGCGTCGGCGATGGCCAGCGCCTGCACCTGGTCTCCGGGGTCGAGGTCTTCGGCCGCGCTCCAACGGCGATACTGGGTGTCGTCGATCGTCTGCTCGCCGTCTTCGTCGAGACGATTGCTCTCGATGCGCAACGGGGGCTCGGCCAGCACCGAGAACTCCAGCACCGGATACAGAGCCGTGCGCGATAGGTCGTAGGACCCGCCGGCTCCCGTGAGCCGGTACGAGTAGGTGAGCTCCGTGTCACCCGGCGGGATGGCCGCGGTCAGCGCCATCCCGAAGGAGGTCGGCTCGAGCTGCGGGACCGTGAGGGAGGAGCGGAGGATCGCCACGGTGCTCTCCGTCGCTCCGGGCGGCAACGCCAGACCGAACGTGGGCGAGGGTTCCGCCGCGCCGAGCTCCGCGCCGCGACCGATGTACGCGTCCTCGCTCAGGTTCACGATCTTCAACGACTCGACCACCGCGATGGAGTCACCACGCGGGATGGCGAAAGCGAGGTTGCGTCGCACGAGCATCACGTCGGGGTCCGTCGTCGGTTCCCACACGCGAGTCGTGGTTTCGATCACCGGCGGCTCATCGGTATCGTTTGGTATCTGCAGCGCGTCGCTGGGGTACAGGCCGCCCTTGTAGACCGCGTCGATCGTGTAGAAGAGCTCCGGTCCGGTCGCCAAGCCCCGGAAGCGGAACTTCCCATCCGCATCGGTGGTTGCCGTTCGTTCGAACGGATCGGAGAGATCGGCCGTCGTGCCGACCAGGGTCACCTCCACCCCGATCTGGGGCCCGCCGGTGCTCTCGTTCATGACGACTCCTTCGATGGAGCCTCGCTCGGCTGCCAGTCCCGGTGAAGGAAGCATCAGCCCGAGGGCGATGGCGACGATCAGACCGCGCCGCATCGTGGGCAACTTTCGTTCGGGGCGCGGGTGGCTCCGCACTTGGGACAGGTCATCGCGTGCCGCGCGCGCGCGATCTCGGCTTCCAGGTCGTCGGAGTGAGTCCCGGAGGCTTCGAGCGCGTCGAGCTCCGCCATCGCCGCGACCGCTTCGGCCTCGTACTGGCGCTTGAGGACCCGGAAGTCATCGTCCCCGAGCTTCCCGACGCTTCTATCGTCTTCTAGATCGACGATCGCGGTGAGAGCAGCGCGCTTCTTGGCGTCGGCTTCGTCCGTGAGCGCTCTCGCATCGGAGCCCTCCGGTTCCGGCCGGCGTAGAGGGATGAGCACCCACAGCAGGACGATGAGAGCCACGAGAGCCACTGCGACCGTCACAGCTGTTCCCTTGCCTGCGCGAGCTCGGAGTCGAGCCGCGATCGTTGCGAAGGAGTGGGCTCGTCGAGGTTTTGCTCGGGGGCCCGCCGCCGCGACCAGCGCCGCGCGACCGCGGTCGCGGCCAGGAGCCCGGCCCCCACTGCGACGGCGGGCATCACCCAGGCCCAGAGGCCCGCCCCGCTCGCCGGGGGCGTGCTGCGGATCGACGCTCCGTACTCCGCTTCGAGGCGATCGAGGATGCGCTCGCGGCTCCACCCGTCCCGAGCCCATCCGAGGATCCGGCCGCGCAGCTCGACCGCGGCATCGGAGGGACAATCGTGCAGCGTGACGCCGGGGCAGTACGGCGACATGATCTCCCCCGAGATCCGGTTCGCGAGGTCCTCCGGGGGCCCGGCCCCAGCCGCCGGCGCGGCGACGGCGATGGCGATGGCGATGGCGATGGCGATGGTCAGGGTCACCGCGGCCGGGATGCGCTTCATTCCGCAACCGCCACCGGTCTCGGCACGGTTCGTCGCACGGCCGAGCGCGCTCCGACGGGCTCCCCGGCCATCACGATGACGATCCCACCCAGCATCACGATGGCCCCGGCCCAGATCCACCACGTGAGGGGATTGATGAACGCGCGGATGGCCGCAGCGCCATCGGGATCGAACGAGGTAACGACGGCGTAGACGTCCTCCACCGGGTTGGTACGTATCGAGACCTCGGACTGAGGCTGCTGCTGCGCGACGTGGAAGTTCCGTTGCGGCCGCATGACCGCCACGAGCTCGCCGCCGCGCCTCAGGTCGAGCACGGCCTCGTTGACCTCCTTCTCAGGCGTCTCGCTACGACGCAGGTCCGTGTAGGTCACGGTGTAGGCGCCGAGCCTCATGGACTCGCCGGGTTCCAGCAGCGCGTGGCGCTCGGTCCGGAAGGCGCCTCCCGCCAGCCCGATCACGATCAACACGACGCCGAGATGGATCACGTATCCGCCGTACCGGCGGCGGTTGCGCGTGAGGGTGCGGGCCAGCGCCGATGCGAGGCCGGTCGCTCCGCGGCGCCGGTGGATCTTGCTGCCTCGCGCGAACTCGGAGCCCACCGCCGTAGCCGTGAACGCGCAGAGTCCGAACGCGATGAGCGCACCTGCGCTGCCGATCCCGGCGAGAGCCAGCGCGACGATCACGACCGTTCCGACGATGAGCGGGACACGGATGACCCGGCCCATGGCACCAGGGCTCATCCGGCGCCACGAGATGAGCGGTCCCAACCCCGTCAGCGCGAGGATCGCAAGTGCGATCGGTATGAACACGGCGTTGAAGAAAGGTGGACCGACCGACAGCCGGGTGCCGGTCACGGCCTCGGCGATGATCGGGTACAGCGTTCCCCACAGGACCGTGAAAGCTGCCGCCAGGAACAGGACGTTGTTGGCCAGGAACGCGGACTCGCGTGACATCAACGAGTCGAACCGGTTCTCGCTCTTCAGCTTGTCCGCGCGCACCGCTATGACTCCGAGCCCTCCGATCAGCATGACGCCGAGGAAGGGCAGGAACCACTTGCCGATCGGTCCTTCCGTGAACGTGTGGATGCTGGAAAGGATCCCGGATCGGGTCAGGAAGGTGCCGAAGACGGCGAGGACGTAGGTCAACAAGATCAACGTGACGTTCCAGATCTTCAGCATCCGCCGCTTCTCCTGGATCACCACCGAATGCAGGAACGCGGTGGCGGTAAGCCACGGCATGAAGGACGCGTTCTCTACCGGATCCCAGGCCCAGTAGCCGCCCCAGCCGAGCTCGGTGTAGGCCCAGGCCCCCCCGAGCACGATCCCCACCGACAGGGAGCTCCAGGCGAAGAGCGTCCACCGGCGAGTCGAGGTGAACCAGCCTTCGTCGAGCCGGCCCGTGATCAGGGCGGCGAGGGCGAAGGCGAAGGGGATGGAGAACCCGACGAAGCCCGAATACAGCAGCGGCGGATGGATCATCATGCCCGGCGACTGCAGCAGGGGATTCAGGCCGCGCCCATCGCCGGGGACGGGAGCCAACCGCGTGAACGGGTCCGCCGGCGCCACCAGGAGCACCAGGAAGAAGATGCCGACCCCGGCGAGGATCGCTCCCGCCCAAGCCGTCAGGCGAGGGTTCGCCCGTCGGGAGCGCCTCACCGCCACCGCCGAGAACGTCGTCAGGAGCATGGTCCAGAACAGCAATGAGCCCTCCATGCCACCCCACAGGGCCGCCAGCGTGTATCCGCGCGACAGCGACTCGGACGAGTAGTTCGCCACGTACTCGATCGAGAAGTCGTGGGCGAAAAGGGCGTTCACCAGGGCAGAGGCAGACACGATCGTGAAGCCTGAGGCCGCGGTCAACGACCGCGTTCCCGCCCGGGTCAGATCGCGCCGGCTCCGCAGGGCGCCGATCACGAAGAGGACGCAGGCGAGCGCGGCGAAGACGAGTGCGGCGATCAGGCTGGGGCGGCCCAGGCCGCCCAGGGATCTCACGGTCTCCGCCTGCTCGCGACGGTCAGGCCGCTCGTTTGGCCTTGAACTTCGAAGGGCACTTCGCCAGGACCTCGGTGGCCACGAACGTGGATCCTTCCAGGTCGCCCTTGACCACCACCTCGGATTCGTCTTTGAAGGTGTCGGGGAGGGGCCGGTCGGTGGTCACGGCCATCTCGGTCTCGCCGTCGGTTACCCGGAAGGTCGTGACGAGACCGTCGCGCTCGATCGAACCGGGCACGACGGTGCCGTTGACCCGGTAATCCTGGCTCGTCACGCCGCGCTCCTTGGCCTCGCTCACGGTTACGTAGAAGGACGCCGCGCCCGGCCGGCTCAGGGCCCAGACGATCAGGGTAGGTACGGCAACCGCGAGCAGGGCGCCGCCGACCACGAACTTGGCGCGCCGCTTGGGCGATGTGGCGGTCTCGAGGGGTTGGGCCATGAGCCTCAGCAGCCTAATCGAGGGCCGCGGCAAGGTCTCATCGGGCGGCCAGCATCGAGTCGAGTTGCTCGCTCAGTTCGTCCCACTCCAGGCCCCCGAAGAAAGAGGTGCGGTTCCCCGTCGTCAGGCCCGCCACCTCCACTTCCGCGAACGTGCCGTCGCGGTGTACGAAGAAGGTCTGCGGGAGGAAACGGTCGTTCACTTCCAAGGTCGCCGCCAGCTCGCCGCCCCGGTCCTTGAGGAGTCGGTAGGTCATGCCGAACTCGTCCGCGAACCGCAGGGCGGCCGCGTCCGAGTCGCGCTGGACGTCGATCCCGAGCACGACGACGCCGTAGTCCCCGTACTCCCGGTGAGCCCGATCGAGGATCGGTGCTTCGTCCCGGCACGGCGGACAGAAGGAGCCCCAGAAGTTGAGTACCAGGATCTTGCCCTCCAGATCGGAGCTCGTGACCCGGCCGCCGCCGCCCAACAGGGGGAGCGAGATCTCGGGGGCCCGGGCGCCCGGGGCGACCACGACCTCGGCCGGACGCGCCAGATAATAGCCGCCGACGACGGCGACAACCAGAGCAACGACTACGACGGGCCCGAACCTGCGTAGAGGCGAACGATGTTCGGGATCCGGGTTTTCACGTGTGCTCATGACCCCAGGCTAGCGGCCGGTCTCATATATATTCCGCGGGTTCACCGTATCTCCCCAGTTGGCGCCCACGATGGAGACGTGTTTGAAGGGATCTGACAGAAAGTCGCTGCGCGCGGCCGCGCTCGGCGTCCTCCTGTTGGTTGCCCTGGTCCTGACGGGCTGTGAGGACCGCGCGCCTCAGGACTTCCTGAACCATCCCATCGGCGAGACGGCCAAGGAAGCGGACCGTCTCTGGGACATCGTGTTCGCCATCGCGGTGGTCATCTTCGTGCTGGTCGAAGCCGTGCTGGTCTTCGCCGTGGTTAAGTTCCGGCGGCGACCCGGCCGGGAGGCCGCCCAGTTCCACGGCAACACCAGGCTCGAGATCGTACTGACCCTCATCCCGGCCCTCCTCCTCGCCGGACTGGCCGTGCCGATGGTGAGTACGCTCTTCGCCGCGGCCGAGGAGCAGCAGGGCGCCCTGCAGATCAGGGTCGTCGGGAAGCAGTTCTGGTGGGAGTACGAGTACATGGATTCGGGGGTCGTCACCGCGAACGAGCTGCACATCCCCACGGGCACGCCGATCCGTCTGGTCATCGAGGGAGATCCCAACGACGTCATCCACTCCTACTGGGCCCCCCGGTTGTTCGGCAAGCAAGACGTCGTCCCCGGGCGAACGAACTTCATCAACATGGAGGCGCCGAAGCCCGGCACCTACTGGGGCCAATGCACCGAGTATTGCGGCCTCTCACACGCCAACATGCGCCTCAGGGTCGTCGCCCAGGACCCCGACGAGTTCGAGGACTGGCTCGCCCTGCAGGAGGAGCCCGCCGCCGAACCGACCTCCGGCGCCGCGGCCGAGGGCCAGAAGCTGTTCCTGGAGAACGCCTGCGCCGGCTGCCACGCGATCCAGGGGACGGATGCAGCCGCACGAGTGGGGCCGGACCTGACGCATCTGGCGGGGCGGTCGACCTTCGCCGGGGCGATGTTCGAGACGAACGAGCAGAACCTCGTGAAGTGGGTCACCGACGCGCCGGGCGTGAAACCGGGCGTGAAGATGCCCTCCTTCCGGGGGCAGCTAACCTCGGAAGAGGTGGAATCGATCGTCGCCTACCTGTTGACTCTGGAGTGAGGGAAGAGCTGATGTCCAGCGAGGGAGTGAACCGATGGCCACTGCCGCGTTGACCCGACGAGGGATGTTCGCTCGTCCGCGCGCTACAACGGGTTGGTGGAGTTGGGTGACCACCATCGACCACAAGAAGATCGGGATCCTGTACGGCGTCACGGCCTTCGTGTTCTTCCTGATCGGCGGGGTCGAGGCGCTGTTCATCAGGTTGCAGCTGGCGCGTCCCGACGGTCAGGTCCTGGATGCCGAGCTCTACAACCAGTTCTTCACCATGCACGGCATCACGATGATCTTCATGGTCGTCATGCCGATGGGCGTCGCGCTCATGAACTACTTCATCCCTCTCATGATCGGTGCACGGGACGTCGCGTTCCCGCGCTTGAACGCGTTCAGCTACTGGGTCTTCCTGTTCGGCGGGATCTTCGTGTACTCGAGCTTCTTCCTCGGCGGGGCGCCGGACGGAGGCTGGTTCGGTTACGCGCCGTTGAGCCGTACCCTGCCCGGCCACGGCATGAGCTACTACTCGCTGGGTCTGCAGATCCTGGGTATCGCGTCGCTGGCCGGAGCCGTGAACTTCATCGTTACCATCCTGAACATGCGCGCGCCGGGCATGACTTTCATGCGGATGCCGGTGTTCATCTGGATGTCGCTCGTCGTGTCATTCCTGTTGCTCTTCGCCATGCCGGTGCTGGCCGTCGCGCTGTTCCAGCTGATGTTCGACCGGTTGTTCGGAGGCAACTTCTTCAACCCCGCCGTGGGCGGCGACCCGCTGTTGTGGCAGCATCTGTTCTGGGTCTTCGGACACCCGGAGGTCTACATCCTCATCCTGCCGGCCATGGGGATCGTGTCCGAGGTACTGCCGACGTTCTCCCGCAAGCCCCTGTTCGGCTACGCCGCGATCGTCTTCGCCGGCGTTGCGATCGGATTCATGGGTTGGGGTGTGTGGGCGCACCACATGTTCGCCGCCGGCCTCGGCCCGGTCGCCAACACCGCCTTCGCTCTGACGACGATGTTCATCGCGGTCCCGACCGGCATCAAGATATTCAACTGGGTCGGGACGATGTGGGGTGGTTCGATCCGTCTCACGACAGCGTTCTTGTTCGCGGTGGGCTTCGTCGCGATGTTCATCATCGGGGGCCTCTCCGGGGTCACGCACGCCTTCGTGCCGCACGACGCGCAACAGACGGACACGTATTACATCGTGGCCCACTTCCACTACGTGCTGTTCGGCGGGGCCATCTTCGGGCTCTTCGGCGGGCTCTACTACTGGTGGCCGAAGGTGTTCGGTCGCCTCCTGGGTGAGAGGCTGGGGAAGCTCCACTTCTGGTTGTACTTCATCGGATTCAACCTGACCTTCGGGCCGATGCACATCGTTGGTCTGCAGGGTCAGCCACGCCGCATCTATACGTACCCGGAGAACATGGGTTGGGATCTCTGGAACCTCGTCATGACGGTCGGAGCGTTCGTGATCGCCGTGGGGACGCTGGTGTTCATCGTCAACGCGGTGCTGTCGCGGAAGCGGGGCGAGGAAGCGGTAGCCGACCCGTGGGACGGCCGCACGCTGGAGTGGACCACGCCGTCGCCGCCCCCCGAGTACAACTTCTCAGACGTACCCCTCGTCACGCACCGGGACGACTTCTGGCACAAGAAGTACGCGCGCACCCCGGAGGGCGAACCGGTGCGGGTCTTCGCGGGTGCCGAGCATGCCGATGACGACGAGCATCACCACGGGATCCACCTGCCGTCGCCTTCCTATTTCCCCGCGTTGGCAGCTCTCGGGATGCCGTTCCTAGGCTACGGAACGGTGTACAAGATCCTTCCGGCGATGATCGTCGGCGCCGCGATCTTGCTTCTGGGCTTGTTCGGCTGGGGCCTCGAGCCATCGGTGGAAGAGTGATGAGCACTCACGAGGTTGCGGTGGAGGGCGCCGTTCACGAAGAGCACCACACGTCCATGGGGCTCGACAACGTCAAGATGGCGATGTGGGCCTTCCTCGGATCGGAGTGCCTGTTCTTCGGGTCGATGATCTCGACGTACCTGCTGTACCGGGGTCGTACGGCGTCGGGTCCGAGCCCTCACGAGATCTACGACATCCCCTATACGTCCGTGAGCTCGTTCGTGCTCCTGATGTCTTCGCTGACGATGGTCCTGGCCCTCGCGGCGTTCCAGAGGAGCGACGACCGGCAGGGCCGCATCTGGTTGCTCGCCACCGCGTTCCTGGGCGTGACCTTCATCGGCGGCCAGATCTACGAGTTCACGACCTTCTACGAGGAGGGCCTGGCGCTGGCGACGTCACCGTTCGGGAGCTCGTTCTTCATGCTCACCGGTTTCCACGGGGCCCACGTCACGGTCGGGATCCTCATGCTGCTTTCGCTGTACGGGATGTCGGCGTTCGGTCGCATCGAAGGGGGCCGGAGCGCGGCGCGGCCGGTCGAGATGGTGGGCCTGTACTGGCACTTCGTCGACATCGTGTGGATCGTGATCTTCATGATCGTCTACCTGATACCGGAGTGAGCGCGTGAGTTTGCCCGAAGTATCGACCCATCAGCAGATCGACGAGCTCCGCGCCGAGGAGCACCATCCGACCCCGCGGCAGTACGTGAAGGTCGCGATCGTGCTGTTCGTGGTGACCGCGTTCGAGGTCGCGATCTACTACATCGAGGCGGTCGGAGGACTCCTCGTCCCATTACTGCTCTTGTTCGCGCTCATCAAGTTCGTCCTGGTCGTGCTGTGGTTCATGCACCTTCGTTTCGACAGCCGGCTTTTCCGTAGGTTGTTCGTGACCGGGATGGCTTTCGCGTTGATCGTCTTCGCCATCGTGCTGGCGACGTTCTTCTTCCGCGACCCGGGAGCGTTCACCGAGAGCAACGGCAGCAACGGTTCGTCGTCCTCGGAATAGCTGATGGATACGTGGGGAGCCTCCGCTGCGTTCGATCTATCGACCTGGCACCCGCACTACGACGTGTGGCTCCTGATCGGCTCCCTCTCGGCCTTCTATCTCTTCGCGCTGATCCGCCTGGCCCCCGCTCTGGCGCCGGCCGGGCGGCCACCGGCGAGCCGGAGGCAGGTCGTGTGCTTCATGGCCGGGGTCGTGGCGATGTGGGTCGGCGCCGACTGGCCGGTGCACGAGCTCGCCGAGGATTTCCTGTTCAGCGTGCACATGACGCAGCACATGCTGTTCTCCTTCATCGCACCGCCGCTGCTCATGCTGGGCGTACCTGCCTGGCTCCTGCGTGCCGTGCTACGGCCGGCGTGGCTGATGGCGGCGGTTCGCTTCATCGGCCGTCCGTTCATCGCTCTCGTGATCTTCAACGGCGTGCTGGTGTTCACCCACTGGCCGGTGGTCGTGGACCTGTCGCTGCGCGTGGAGCCGGCGCACTTCCTGATCCACGTCATGATCTTCACGTCGGGGGTGGCGATGTGGCTGCCGGTGATCGAGCCGCTGCCCCAGTTCAAGGCGTTGCAGCCGCCGGCGAAGATGTTCTACCTGTTCCTGCAGTCCATCGTCCCGACCGTCCCGGCGTCGTTCCTGACGTTCGCGGACGCTCCCATCTACAAGCTGTACGAAACGTTCCCGCGACTGTGGGGGATCGGCGTCCTCGTCGATCAACAGATGGCCGGACTGATCATGAAGATCGGAGGCGGTTTGCTACTGTGGGTCGTGATCGCGACGATCTTCTTCCGGTGGAGCTCGCGTGAGGAGAGCGGCGTGGTCGATACCGTCAGTTGGGATGACTTCGAGCGCGAGCTCGAAGCCTTCAAGATGAGGAAGTAGATGAACGCGCAGCCGACCCGTCAAGATCCCCTCCTGGGCGAGGTCCGCTTCCGGCTGCCGTTGCCGGTCATCCTTCCCATCGGTTCGCTCATCGTGATCGCGCTCGTCGCCATCGCCTTCTCTCAGATCCTGCTGAACGTCCCCAAGGAGGTGGCGACGGTCATCGCCCTGGCGACGGCGGCGAACCTCCTCGTGGCGCTGTCGGTCATCGCGACGCGACCCCAGATGAGCCGGGCGCGCATCCTCGAGGTGCTCGCCGTCATGCTGTACCCGATCATCATCGGCGCCGGCTTGGCGATCGTCGGCGTCGGGGAGGGGACGGCCGCCGGCGAACACCAGGCCGGAGGCCCGGCCGCCGAGGGCATCGCCGTCTCGGCCGCCAACGTGCAGTTCGACACCGACCAGATCGCGCTGCCCGCCGACGAGGCGACGACGATCACGTTCGACAACGAGGATTCCGCCGACCACAACATCGCGATCTACGAGGACGAAAGCGCCCGGCAGGACCTGTTCAAGGGCGCGACCGTGGCGCCCGGAGACAGCACGAACTACGAGATCCCGGCGATCCCGGCGGGCGAGTACTACTTCCAGTGCGACGTCCACCCGTCGATGAACGGCGATGTGACCGTCGCTGCCGAGGGCGAACCGGCCGAAGGCGAGGGGGAGACGGCCTCCTAGGGTCGCGAAGCCGTCGCCCAGTCGGCAGCGGCTCGGGCAAGCAGGTCAAGCCCGGGCAGTCAGGGGCGACGATCGGGAGCCTGGTCGAGCCTCGCGGCGCGCTTCGGCAGCATCCCGGCTCGTTCCGCTTCGGTTCGGAGATCGGAGTTCAAAAGAGAGCGAAGGGCAGCGGGCTTCGACACTCCCGATCTGGGAACCCCCGAAATTCGTGAGGCCCGCGAGGCCCGCGAGGCCCGCGAGGCCGGTGAGGCCGGTGAGGCCGGTGAGGCCACCGGCCCCCTTTGGCCCCACGGAAAACATGGGGTCTGGAACGAGGACGCTCGCCGCGAGTCGGGGCGGGTCTTGCGGTATCTACAGCTGGATGTACACGAGCTGGTCGACCGCCATGGCCACGAACAAGATGGCGAGGTAATAGATCGAGTACTTGAACAGGCCCCAGGCCCGGCGGGTGGTGGGGTCTCGCCACAGCCTCACGGCCCCGGCGACGAAGACGACGTTTAGCACGACCGCCGCCGCCAGGTAGACGAGACCCATCCGTCCGACCGAGAACAGCGCCAGGCACATCGCCAGCAACAGGAACGAATACAGGACTATGTGTTTGGCGGTCTCGTCTCGCCCGTAGACGACGGGCATCATCGGGACCTGCGCGCGGGCGTACTCCCGCTCGTACCTCATGGCCAGGGCCCAGAAGTGTGGTGGGGTCCAGTAGAAGACGATCCCGAACATGATGAGGGCGGGCCAGTCGACCGTGCCGGTCACCGCGGTCCAGCCCACCAGGGCCGGTACCGCGCCGGCGGCGCCCCCGATGACGATGTTCTGCGGCGTGGATCGTTTCAGGACCAACGTGTAGACGAAGACGTAGAACAACAGGGCGCTCGTGGCCAGAACGGCGGAGGCGAGGTTCACCGTGGCCCACAGGAAGAGGAACCCGATCGCACCGAGCGTCGCCCCGAACGCGAGCGCCGCGGAGGGAGCCACCTTGTGGGCAGGAAGCGGACGGTTGCGCGTCCGATGCATGACGCCGTCGATGTCCCGGTCGATGTAGCAGTTGATGGCGTTCGCACCGCCGGCCGCGAGGGTGCCCCCGATCAACGTCGCAAGCATCAGCCACGGTGACGGCAGACCTCTCTCCGCGACGATCATCGCGGGCACGGTGGTGATGAGCAGGAGCTCGATGATGCGCGGCTTCGTTAGGGCCACGTAGGAGGCGAACTTCTCCCGCCTGGAGGCGGGAGCGACGACCTGTCCGTCCGGTGCGGCCTCGATGGCCACGCCGTCGCTCATGGGTTTCACCTCGAGCGCCGTGCCCTGCGTGATCAACATCCGGCGAGCCATCAGCCGCTTCCCTCCAATGCGGGCTTCGTCGAGCGCCGGGCGGCGACGGGCGCGCGAAGGCCGGGGTGGGTCACGGCGGCGATGGCGACGAGGCCGGCCCAGATCAGCGCACCGAGGGCGAGATGGAGAGTGATCGAAGCCGAGTTGAGTGCCTGGTTCGATTGCGTCCATACGTTCGCGGCGCCGAGCAGCAGCTCGATGGCGTAGAGACCCACCGCGATATGGGCGAACCGCGCGGCGACGGGTCGAGTTCCCTTCTGCCGGATGACGCCCCATCCCACGACGAACACGATGATGCCCACGACGGCCGCGAGCACGCGGTGGAACCAGTGGAGCGCGGTGATCTCGATCGATAGATCGGGGACCGGGCGGCCCTCGATGAACGGCCAGTCCGGGAAGCCGGCGCCCTGCGCCTCGCCGACGCCGCTCAGGTAGGAACCGACCAGGAGAAGCACCAGGACGGACGCCGCGGCGAATCCGGCTCGACGAGCGGTGCCTCGATCGACTTCTTGCCTCCTGGTGGACGGATCGACGAGCGAAGCACGCAGGTACACGAGCAGCGCCACCAGCGACAAGGCCGCCGCGAGATGGACGACGACGAGATCCGCCTTCAGCTCGAAGATGACGACGGCCGCTCCCAGGAGTGCCTGGAAGATGACCAGAGCGAGCGCCCCGATCGAGGTCCAGAGGATGCGCCGCTCGCTCCTGAACCGGACGACCGCCAGCGTCGCCAACGACGCCAGCATCACGACGACGATCCCCGCCGCGGCCCGGTGGGAGAACTCGATCACCATCGCGCGATCGTGCAGTGCAGGGGTGAGCCGGCCCAGGCAGTCGGGCCAGTCCGTGCCGCAGCCGAGGCCGGACTTCGTCGCGCGGACGAACCCTCCGATCGCTACGAGAACGAGGGTCGCTGCCAGGGAGGCGCTCGTGAGTCGTCGCAAGAGCGTCATGCGTAAGGCATGTTACCCGGCCCCCCCGGCGACGGGACCCCGCTACCCTTGGACGCATGCGACGGATCATGGTGACGTGCGTGCTCGTTCCGGCTCTGCTCCTCGCGGCCTGCGGCGGCGGTGAGGAGACCGGATCGGTCGGGGGCGGGGCGTGTCGAGAACGCATCGAGGGCTCTCCCTTCACCCAACCCGTCGCGCAGGACGCGAAGGCGTACGGCCTCGTCGTCAATTCCGACCTTTCGGTGGGGTCGAATCGCGTCCTGGTCGGTGTCCTGGACGATTCCGATGCGCCGATCGGCTCGCCCGAGATGGACGTGTCGATGGAGCTGTTCGACATCTGCTCGTCCACCGAGGACCCGGTGGCATCGACCGACACCGAGTTCATCTGGACGATCGAGCCGGTCCAGGGCGTGTTCGTCGGCGGGGCGGAGTTCGACCGGGCGGGCAAGTACGGCGCCGAGATCTCGATCGAGGGAGACGGGATCGACGAGACGGCATTCGCTTCGTTCGACGTGAAAGCCGAACCGTCGACTCCGGCGATCGGGGCGCCGGCACCGGCCTCCGACTCGAAGACGGCCGACGACGTGAAGGACCTCGAGCTGCTGACGACGGATCCCAAGCCCGACCCAGCCTTCTACGAGCTTTCGGTGGCGGATGCGGTCGCGGCCGGGGAACCCTTCGTGCTCGTCTTCTCGACCCCCAAGTTCTGCACCTCGGCGGTATGCGGTCCCACGCTCGACATCGTGAAGGGTGTCGCGCCCGACCATCCCGGCGTCAACTTCTTGCACGTCGAGGTCTACGAGCTACCCGCGGACGTTAACAACCTGCAGACGGTGCAGGCCGTGCAGGAGTGGGGACTGCCGAGTGAGCCCTGGGTGTTCGTCGTCGACGCGGACGGCAAGGTCGCCGGGAAGTTCGAAGGCGGCGTCGGGGCGGGGGAACTGAACGCGGCACTCCAAGGGCTTTAGTTCCGCGGAGCGTCCTCGATCGATAGAGCGACGAGCTCGTCGTCGCGCACTTCGACCTCCACCGTGACCGGGTCGGCGCTGACCCGGTGCTCGTTCAGGTGAGGCAGTGCGAATCCGTACTCCCGATCGGGATCGATCAGGATCTCGCACTCCTCGCCCTCGGATCGCAGCGTGAAGGCGCGCACGTCGGTAAGTGTCCGTGACTCCACTTCGAGGACCACTCCGGTCACCGTGGTTCGGCCGGCGCAGTCGGGTCCCGAGCCTCCACAACCCGCGAGTGACAAGGCGATCAGGGCGGAGGCGGCCAGCGCACGCATCGGCATAGGGTGACATACATGCCTTCGGATGCCGCAGAGATCGAGCGCCTGCGGGCGGCGTTCGACGCACGTCTGCGTGCGTACCTCGATGAACGCCGGAGCGAGCTTCCCGAGGCCATCGATCTCCTGGACGAGGTCGAGCGCACGCTCGGCGCGGGCGGCAAGCGGCTGCGGCCCGCGTTCTGTTACTGGGGACACGTCGCGGCGGGCGGCATTGCCGACGATCGGATCATCCGCGCCGCGGCGAGCCTCGAGCTGCTGCACACGTTCGCGCTGGTGCACGACGACGTGATGGACAACGCGAACGAGAGAAGAGGGGAACCGACGGTCCACGCGAAGCGGGGGCCGAACGTCGCGATCCTCGTCGGAGACATGGCGCTCGTTCTGGCGGACGACGCTCTCATGGGCTCGGGCTTCGACGAGAAGGACCTTCACCGGGCGTTCGATGTCTACTCGCGCATGCGCCGTCAGGTCATCGCGGGCCAGTACCTTGACCTGGAAGCCGCGCATTCCCAGATCGACGAGCGGATCGCTCGTCGCATCGCGGTTCTCAAATCCGGAAGCTATTCGATCGAACAACCACTCTTGATGGGCGCGACTCTGGGGGGCGCGAGCGACGATGTGCTGCGCGACCTCAGCGCCTTCGGCAGTCCGCTCGGCGAGGCCTTCCAACTCCGGGACGACTTGCTGGGAACGTTCGGGCAGCCGTCGATCACGGGTAAGTCGGTCGATTCCGACATCCGCGAAGGCAAGCGGCACGTGCTGTACACGAAGGCGCTCGACGGGCTTGAGGGAGAGGACCGCGACTTCTTCGTCGCGCGGTGGGGAGGAAGCTTCCTCTCGGACGTCGAGGTACGCCGTTTGCGATCCCTGCTCGAGACATCGGGAGCGCGGGCCGGCACCGAGGAGCTGGTGGTGGGACTGTTGGCCCAGGCTGTAAGCGCACTCGAGAAGGCGGCTCTCGACGAACGGTCGCGAGAGGCGCTCGGGGCGCTCGCCGACCTCGCTACCAAACGCAGCGCGTAACCGGCATCGCGGGCGCGGCGAGGTAGATTGGCGCGCCAGGAGCCGAACGTTCGACGCGGGAGAAGGATTGGACCCCGAAGAGATCTATCAAGAGGTGCTCACCGAGGAGCAGCAGAAGGGCTCGGCCCCCGCCGTCGCCGAGGGGCGCGCGAAGGCGGCCCGAGCCCGAGCCGAGCTCGGCTCTCCCCACCCCAAGGAACCGAAGTGGTGGCCCGGCGCGCAGCCTCATCTCGAGGGTGGCGGCGAAGCGGCGGAGGCGGAACCGGCCCCGGTCGAAGCCGAGGCCGAGGAGGCCCCCGCGCCCGAAGTGCCGGCGGCGGAACCCGCGCCGGCGCCCGCGGCGGAAGCTCAGCCCCAGCAACCCGCGGTCACCGCCGCTCAGGCGGAAGCGGACGCGACCCCCCAGACCGTCGCCCCTCCCTCCGATCCCGGTATCGAGACGCCGGCCGCGGCCGCCGCGGCGGAACCCGCGCCGGCGGCCGTCGCGGTCGCTCCCGCGGCGCCCCAGACCGTCACGCAGCTGCCACCTGAGGCGCGGCCCGCGGGGGTGCGGACGGGGACGGCCAGCGGCAACCGGCTCCGTCCCGAGGATGGCGTCTCGACCGAGGCGCAGTTCGAGGGCCAGGCGGCGATGTACGAACGGCGCAAGGTCATCGACGAGCTCGTGGCCACCGGCGTCCCGGCTGCGGCCGTCCGGCGCGACGACGACAGCGGCTCGCCCATGCTCGCCCTCCTCTACCTCATCATCCCGATCCTGGCTCTCGTGGTCCTGGCGAACCTGAACATCGCCGGGGGCGAAGAGGGCGGCGGCGGAGGCGGCGAAGGTGGGGGAGGTGGGGGAGGCATCAAGCTCTCGGCGGCCAACGTCCAGTTCGACACCGACACCCTCCAGTTGCCGGCCGGCGAAGAGGCCACGATCAGCTTCAACAACGAGGACACCGCGGAGCACAACGTCGCGATCTACGAGGACTCCAGCGCCGAGGCGGATCTCTTCAAGGGCCAGATCATCTCGGGCGGGGACTCGACCGAATACCAGGTGGGGCCCTTCGAGGCCGGCGCCTACTACTTCCAGTGCGACGTCCACCCGGCGATGAACGGGGACGTCGAGGTCTCGTAGCTCGCCCGGAACCATTCCGTAATAGACTCGTTCCGCAGCTTGTGAAGTTTTTCACAAGCTCGTCTGCGCCCCGACACCCGGCTCAGAAAGAGAGGTAGGCCGCAGTGCCCACCGAGGTTGACGTCGTCGTCGTCGGTGGCGGCCCGTCCGGTTCCGCGGCGGCTCACTACCTCGCCGCCAGGGGCCATTCCGTCGTCGTCTGCGAGCGCGAGACGTTCCCGCGCGAGAAGACGTGCGGCGACGGACTGACGCCTCGGGCGGTCAAGGTCCTCCTCGACATGGGCCTCGACGAGGACCTCGCCGGGTGGGAGCGCGTCGTCGGCCTGCGGGTCCACGCCGAGCGCAGGATCCTCGAGATCCCTTTCCCGAAGCTCGAGCGATGGCCGGACTACGGGCTGGTCAAGCCGCGCAAGGACCTGGACGAGGTCGTGCTGGATCATGCCGAGAGCTTCGGAGCCAAGGTGCTCTTCGGAACGACGGTGACCGAGCCCGTGTTCGACCGAGGCGTCGTGGTCGGCGTGAAAGTGAAGCGCGACGACGGGGATGAGGAGATCCGCTCCAAGTTCGTCATCGTGGGCGAAGGTACGGGCACGAAGTTCACTCGCACGCTGGGCCGCGACCGCGATCCGGCCTATCCCATGGGTTTCGCGATCCGGCAGTACTTCGATTCGCCCTTCGAGCACTCCGGTTGGTTCGACGCGTGGCTCGGCGTCAAGTCGGGGGTGGACTCGTTGCCGGGATACGGCTGGGTCTTCCCGGTCGGAGACGGGAGCGTGAACGTCGGGGTCGGTTTGCTGTCGACCTTCGAGCGCTGGCGCGAGGTGAACCTCCGCCGACTCCAGAGCAACTTCGTCTCCGTCATCCCACCCGACTTCGAGATCAACTCCCACACGGTCCTCTCGCGCGAGAGAGCCGGTCGCCTGTTCATGGGTCAAAGCATCTGGCCCCCCCACGGTCCGGGGTTCATCCTTACCGGGGACGCAGCCGGGATGATCAATCCCTGTAACGGCGAGGGCATCGCTTATGCGTACGAGACCGGGCGGATGGCGGGCCGTCACATCGACGAGGCCCTCCGTGCCGGCAGCTCGCCTTCCTTGGAGAGCTACACGGCGGAGATAGAGCGTGTCTACGGCCCCTACTATCGGCTGGGGCGCCGGTTCGTGAAGGTGATCGGGCATCCCAGGCTGATGGGTTTCCTGGTTAGCAATGCGATGCGGTCGGAGGCGCTGATGAGCTTGACGTTCACTCTCCTTGCCAACCTGGAGGACCGCCGGGCTCACAGCGGCCAGCAGAAGATCTTCAAGGCGATGAACAAGCTCGCGGAGTGGAAGCCATGACGCTCGATTCCTACGTGCCGATCCTGTTCCTGATCGTCCTCTCCACGTTGTTCGCCGTGGCGTCGATCTGGGTGTCGTCGAGGATCGGTCCCCGAGCTCCGACGCCCGCGAAGCTCACGCCGTACGAATCCGGGATCGTTCCCGAAGGGGGGATCGAGAAGCAGCGCTTCCCGGTGAAGTTCTATCTGGTGGCGATGCTCTTCATCATCTTCGACATCGAAACCGTCTTCTTGTACCCGTGGGCGGTCGCGTACGACAACCTCAAGCTGTTCGGCTTGATCGAGATGGGTGTGTTCATCGCCATCCTGCTGGCCGCGTACGTGTACGTCTGGCGTCGTGGAGGTCTCGAATGGGTGGATTAGAGGGATCGCTCGGTCAGAACTTCATCACCGCTCGTCTCGACAAGTTGGTCGACTGGTCGCGCCGCTCCTCGCTGTGGCCCGCGACCTTCGGGCTCGCATGCTGCGCCATAGAGATGATGGCGACGACCATGCCGCGCCACGACCTGTCCCGGTTCGGCATGGAAGCGTTCCGTGCATCGCCTCGCCAGGCAGACGTCCTGATAGTCGCCGGGCGCCTGTCACAGAAGATGGCTCCCGTCTTCCGGCACATCTACGACCAGATGATGGAACCGAAGTGGGTCATCTCCATGGGCGCGTGCGCGTCCACCGGGGGCGTATTCAACAACTACGCGCTCGTCCAGGGCGTCGATCAGATCGTCCCCGTCGACATCTACGTGCCGGGCTGTCCTCCGCGCCCGGAGATGTTGATCGACGGCATCATGCTTCTCCACGAACGCATCAAGAACGGGGAGTACCGCGTTCGCCGCACGCCCGAGGGCGTCGGTTGATGGAGACGGCGTACCTGTCCGGGAGGGAGTGGACCGAGCGCGCGCGGAGCCTGAGGGAGGAGGGCTGGCGCCTCAGCGCCTATTGCGGCGTAGACCGCCTCAACCTCGGTGGCGGTGAGGTCCGGTTCGAGATGGTGGCCCAGCTCATGCAGCCGGAGACGAAGGATCTCCTCACGATCCACGTCGGAGCCGAGGGCGACCCGCCGACGATCCCGTCCGTGAGCGGGATCTTTCCGACGGTGAACTTCATGGAACGCGAGGCCTACGACCTGTACGGCATCCGTTTCGAGGGGCACCCGAACCTCCGGCGCCTCCTCCTCCCGGACGAATGGGAAGGCCATCCGTTGCGTAAGGACTACGGCGTCGGAAAGGTGCCCCTGCAGTTCTTGCCGCAACCGTTCCTGCAGATCGATCAGCCCGGCCAGGCTCCCGACGCCGCCGAAGCCGGCGCCGAGGTCGACGACCTCGGCCAGTCGGGAAGAGCGCGATGAGCAAGACCTTCGACCGGCTCGTCTCCGGCATCGACTCCGACGGCCACGGCGCTTACGTCGAGGAGCACGACGAGGAATCGAACAGCATGGTCATCAACATGGGCCCCGTGCACCCCTCGACGCACGGCGTGTTGCGCCTGCTGCTGGAACTGGACGGCGAAACCGTGCTGCGGTGCGAACCGATCATCGGTTACCTGCACACGGGGATGGAGAAGGAGTGCGAGGACCAGAACTGGCGCGGCGCCGTGACGATCGTGACGCGGATGGATTACCTCGCCCAGTTCGCCAACGAGCAGGTCTATTCGATGGCGGTCGAGGAGCTGCTCGGTATCGATCTGCCGCCACGCGCCGTCGCCATCCGCTGCATGATCGCGGAGCTCAACCGGCTCAGCTCGCATCTGGTCTGGTTCGGGACGACGGGACTGGACATGGGCGCCATGTCGGCGATGTTCTACGGCTTCCGCGAGCGCGAGATGATCCTGGACTTCTTCGAGATGGTTACCGGCCTGCGGATGAACAACGGCTACATCATCCCGGGTGGGGTGTGGGTGGATCTGCCGGACGGCTGGGACGCGGCGCTCGAGGCGATCCTCGACGTGATGCCGAAGCGTCTGGATGAGTACGAGGCGCTGCTCAACGAGAATCCGATCTTCCTGGAACGCACCAGCGGGGTCGGGGTTCTGTCGAGGGACGATGCTCTTGCTCTGGGTGCCACCGGACCGATCGCCCGCGCCAGCGGCGTGGATTGGGATCTGCGCCGTGACATGCCCTACGAGGGATACGAGGGCGTGACCTTCGCGGTCCCTACCGCCACATCGGGAGACGTTTACGGGCGTTACCGCGTTCGGATGGCGGAGATGCGCGAGACGCTGGAACTGATCCGCCACTTCGCCGACAACATGCCGGAGGGCGACTTCAAGAACATGGATCCGAAGCTCACGCCGCCCCCGCGGAGCGAACTGAACCGATCGATGGAGGCGGTCATCCACCACTTCAAGCTGGTGACGCAGGGCTTTACGGTGCCGGAGGGTGAGACGTACGCGCGGGTGGAATCCCCGCGGGGCGAGCTCGGCTGCTACATCGTCTCCGACGGTGGGACGTCGCCCTACCGTTGTCACGTCCGCGACCCCTCGTTCGTGAACCTCCAGGCACTCGGTCCTATGGCCCAGGGCCAGCTGATAGCCGACCTGATCGCGACGATCGCTTCGACCGACCCGATCATGGGAGGCGTCGACAGGTGACCCAGACCCAGAACGGATCGTCGCGACGCGTGCTGTCGGACGAGTTGAGGTCGACGGCCGAAGAGATCGTCGCCAAGTACCCCAACAAACGCTCCGCGACGATCCCGCTCCTGTTCCTGGTCCAGAGCCAAGAGGGCTACGTCACGGAGGACGGCATGCGCGAGGTCGGCGAGATCGTGGGGATCACGCCTGCGCAGGTCCTTGCGACGGCGAGCTTCTACACGATGCTCAAGAAACGTCCCCAGGGTGAGTACCTGATCTCGGTGTGCCGGAACATCTCGTGCACCCACCTGGGCGCGAGGAAGGTGATCCAGAGGCTCGAGGACCATCTCGGGATCGCCGCCGGCGGCACGACGGAGGATGGGAAGTTGTCGCTCGAGGCCGCCGAATGCCTCGCTACCTGCGATGGAGCCCCATCCATGCAGGTGAACTACGAAGACTTCTACAAGGTGAGCCCCGAGGAAGCGGTGGAGATCGCCGACAAGCTGACCGGCGGCGACGAGGTCCGCAGCGTCGCGGGCGAGCGGGTGAAGACCGCGCGGGAGATCTCTTACGAGACCGCGACGGCCGGGCTCCGCTCGCCGGGCAGCGCCGGTGACCAAACCGGCCCCGTGATCGGTGGGGAGACCGGAGCCGCCGTGGTCACCGAGGGCTTTCGGCCCAAGGTGACCGGGGTGGAGCAGATCGACGACGCCACCGCGGAGGAAGACATCGCCGCAACGGGCGAGGACACGTCGGTCTCCGGCGAGGGTGATGCGCCCGGGGAGCGCGACGCGTGAGCCCCGTGTCGGGCCGGCCTCGCGGCGAGGTGCGGATCGTGACGCGCCGGATGCGCGAGTACCCGGAGGATTCGTGGACGTTATCGCGCGCCCTGGATGACGGCGGCTACGAGGCGTCGCGCAAGGTCGTGACGCAGATGACGGCCGACGACACGATCGAGCTCGTCAAGAGCTCCGGATTGCGAGGGCGCGGCGGGGCCGGCTTCCCCACCGGGATGAAGTGGTCGTTCGTGCCCAAGGACGTCTTCCCGAAGTACGTCGTGATCAATCACGACGAGGGAGAGCCGGGCACGTTCAAGGACCGTGAGCTCGCCGAGCTGGACCCGCATGCCCTGATCGAAGGCATCACGATCGCGTGCTGGGCGAACCAGGCGAACAAGGCGTTCATCTACTGCCGCGGTGAATTCGCGCTCGGCTCTCGCCGGATGGATCGGGCGATCCGCGAGGCGTACGAGAAGGGTTTCCTCGGCGACGGGATCTACGGTTCGAAGTTCGACCTCGACATCATCTTGCACCGCGGTGCCGGCGCCTATATCTGCGGAGAGGAGTCGGCGCTGCTGGATTCCCTCGAGGGCTTCCGGGGACAGCCCAGGCTGCGACCGCCGTATCCCGCGGTGAAGGGTCTGTACGCACAGCCGACCGTCGTCAACAACACCGAGACGTTGATGGCGTTGCCGGCGATCATCGATAAGGGCGCCGATTGGTACAGGAAGTGGGGAACCGAGAAGTCGCCCGGAACCAAGGTTTTCTCCGTCTCGGGCCACGTGAAGGAGCCGGGCAACTACGAAGCTCCGCTGGCGATGCCGCTGTCGGAGGTGCTCGAGCTCGCCGGCGGCATGCGCGACGGCAGCGAGTTCAAGGCCGTGATCCCCGGCGGCGCCAGCGCTCCCTTGCTGACCGACCTGAGCGTGCCCATGGACTTCGAATCGCTGAAGGACGCGGGCACGATGTTGGGCTCAGGGGCCATCGTGTTCATGGATCAGACCACGTGCATGGTGCGGAACGCGCTCGTGACCACCGAGTTCTTCGAGCACGAGTCGTGCGGCAAGTGCACGCCGTGCCGCGAAGGGACCTGGTGGGGGGTCAAGGTGCTCGAACGGATCGAGCACGGCGAAGGCCGCCCGGAGGACATGGATCTGCTCCTGGATATCTGCGACGGCATCGACGGCCGGGCCTTCTGCCCCCTCGGCGACGCCGCTTCCTGGGCCCTCCGCTCCAACGTGAAGCTCTTCCGCGACGAGTTCGAGGCGCACGTCTCCGAAGGCCGCTGCATATTCGACGGCGAGCACAAGCAGCTCGTCGGGGCTCGCGCCCGAGGTGACGAGATGGAAGGTGGGTCGTGACCCAGAACGGCGGCGCGCCGAAGGACACGCAGGTCGGTCTCACGCTGAACGGCCGGGAACTGAAGGTCGAGAAGGACCGGCTCCTGATCGACGTCGCCGAGGAGGTCGGGATATTCGTTCCCCGCTTCTGCTACCACCCGGGCATGAAGTCGGTGGCGGTCTGCCGGATGTGTCTCGTCAAGGTGGAAGGTTCGCCGAAGCTGTTGCCCGCCTGCGCCACCCCGGTTACCGACGGCATGGTCGTGGACACGGTGGACGAGACCGCGGTCGACGCCCAACGGGGGATGCTGGAGTTCCTGCTGATCAACCACCCGCTCGACTGCCCGATCTGCGATCGTGCCGGCGAGTGCCCGCTGCAGGATCAGACCTATGCGCACGGACCGGGAAGCACGCGCTACGTGGAACCCAAGCGCACCTACGAGAAGGCTCTCGAGATCTCCGAGCTCGTGGTGCTCGATCGGGAGAGATGTGTCCTGTGCTGGCGGTGCGTGCGGTTCGCGGACGAGATCGCAGGCGACCGGTTCATCCAGCTCGTCGATCGGGGGCCCGGGACCCAGATCCTCACCTTCTCCGACGAGCCTTTCGACAGCTACTTCTCCGGCAACACGATCCAGATCTGTCCGGTCGGCGCCCTCACGTCGAAGCCCTACCGCTTCGTGTCGCGCCCCTGGGACCTCCAGACCGCCCCGAGCGTCTGTACCTATTGCTCGGTCGGGTGTCCGCTGACGAACGAGTCGCGCGACGAGAAGATCGTGCGTTGCCAGGCGCTACCCAACGAGAACGTCAACGACTTCTGGCTCTGCGACAAGGGCCGCTACGGATATCACCACGTGGAGTCGGCTGAGCGGCTCGGCTCGCCTCTCGTGCGCTCGGGCAAGGAGTTCGAGCCCGCCAGCTGGGGAGCGGCCGTCGACAAGATCGTGTCGGCGATCAAGGACAAACGCCGTATCGGCGTGATCGCGGGCGGCCACCTCACGACCGAGGATGCCTACGCGATCGGCAAGCTCGCGAAGAAGGTGCTCGAGACGAAGGACGTCGACTCACGCATCCAGGATGCAGGCGCACCCTACGAACGCGCGCTTGCTCTCGGAGGGATCGCGGGCTCGACCGCGACCTTGAACGACGTCGAGGGGGCTCCCGAGATCCTGTGGGTCGGACCCGATCCTAAGGAGACGCTGCCGGTCCTGTACCTGCGCCTGCGTAAGGCGGTGAACGACGGTGGGGCGCGGTTGACGGTTGTCTCGCCGCGCGCCACATCGCTGGATGTGATCGCTGCGAAGGTCGTTCGGTGCGAGGCGGGTGGGGAGGGCCGGGCCCTCCGCGAGATCGATGACCTCGGCGACGACGCGGTCGTTTGCTGGGGCCAGTCGTCGCCGGGCCGGGACGAGACCGACGCGTTCGATGCAGCCGTCGCCGCGTCGCAAGCGTCCGGCGGCAAGCTCTTGGTTTGCGTTCCGCATGCGGGCTCTCAGGGCATGCTCGACATGGGCGTGCACCCCGGGCTCGATGCCGGCTACGTCGAGGTGGCGGAGCCGGGCCGCGACACCCGTGCGATCTTGGAGGCTGCTGCGGCGGGCGAGCTCGACGCGCTGTTCCTATTCGGGGCCGATCCGATCGCCGACTTCCCCGACGCAGGCCTCGCCCGCAGGGCCCTCGAGAAAGGCATCTTCACCGTAGCGGTAGAGCTCTTCCCGACCCAGTCGGCGATGCGCGCCGACGTCGTGCTTCCCAGCGCCGCCTACGCGGAGCGCGAGGGCACGTTCACGAACCTCGAGCGGCGGGTGCAGAAGCTGGAGCGTCTCGTCGCGCCGCCGGGCACCGCACAGGAGCCGTGGAAGACCTGCGCCGCGATCGCAGGGGCGCTGGGCGATGCGTGGGGGTGGGCCCGTTGCGATGACGTCTGGGACGACATCCGCAGGAACGTGCCGACCCACAAGGACCTCGACCTCGCGCTGCTGACGCAGGAGGCCCCCGCCCACGCTCCCTTCTACGAATCCGCCTTCGGAGACGTGCAGACGCACACCATGGATCCCCCGGCGCTCACGGTGGCGGGGCCGGGCGGTCAGTACCCGAAGGGTTATCGGTCGGGCGCGCCGTTCCAGACCGGTCAGAACTGGCCGCTCTCGTGGGAGTTGCGTGCCTTCGAGGCCAAGCAACGTCCCGGCGTGATCCCGCACCCGAACGGCTCGGCGAACGGTCACGGCGCGGCCCCCGCGGGTGCACCCGACGCGCCGGACGCCGCACCTCGTGCGGCCGAGGGCGGTGATGACTTCGTGCTCCTCAGCGGTCGATTGATCTACGACGAGGGCTCGATGGTCTCCCGCAGCAAGGCGTTGGGAAACATCGCTTCGGGCGGCTACGCGGAACTGAACCCAGGCGACGCGGCCGACCTGGAGGTGTCCGCCGGCGATCGGGTCGTCCTTCGCGGCGCGGGGGCCGAGGTGACGCTGCCGGTGCGGATCGGCGACATCGCGAAGGGCGCGGTGTACGTGCCCTACGACCAGCGTGATGTGAAGGCCAACACCCTCATGTCGGGCGTCGACTCGCGAGTCGGGGTGGCGAAGGCGTGATCGACTGGATCAAACAGCTCCCCGGCAACGTCATCGACTTCATCGGGCCGGAGATCATCATCGCGACGGCCAAGGTCGTGCTCGTGTTCGGGGTACTCCTCGTGACGACGCTCCTGGTGATCTGGTTCGAGCGCCGGGTCATCGCGGATATGCAGGCCCGCGTCGGACCGAACCGGTGGGGGCCGTTCGGTCTCTTCCAGACGCTCGCGGACGGGATCAAGCTCTTCTTCAAGGAAGACTTCCGCCCCGCCGCCGCCGATCGCTGGACCTTCGTGATCGCCCCGGTGATGGCGATGGTTCCCGCGTTCCTGGCGTTCGCCGTCGTGCCGTTGGGAGACCACGTCGTCATCGCCGGCCATCGCGTCGATCTGGTGATGAGCGACCTGAACATCGGCATCCTGTACTTCCTCGCCGTGGGTTCGCTGGGCGTGTACGGGGTGGTGCTCGCCGGCTGGGCATCGGGATCCAAGTACCCGTTGATCGGAAGCATCCGCTCGACGGCACAGATGATCAGTTACGAGATCGCGCTGGGACTGTCGCTGGTGCCGATCGCGTTGGTCGCGGGCAGTCTCTCGACGGTGGACATCGTGGCCGCGCAGGCAGGGACCTACGACAACATCGTGCTGTTCGGCCGCGATCTGAACTTCCTCGAAGGGATCATCCCGCACTGGTTCATCGTCCAGCAGTGGCCGGCGTTCTTGATCTTCCTCGTCGCCGGCATCGCGGAGACGAACCGCGCCCCCTTCGACCTGCCGGAGGCGGAGACGGAGCTGGTCGCGGGTTACCACACGGAGTACTCGGGCATCCGCTTCGCCATGTTCTTCCTCGGCGAGTACGTACACGTGGTGGCCATCTCTGCCATGGCGGCCACGTTGTTCTTCGGGGGCTGGCACGGTTGGAACCCCGCGTTCCCGGCCGCGATCGACTGGCTGCGATGGATCGTCCCCATCTTCTGGTTCACGATCAAGACCGTCGCGTTCGTCTATCTGTTCGTTTGGCTGCGCGCTACGTTGCCGCGGTTGCGCTACGACCGGTTGATGTGGGTGGGGTGGAAGCGGTTGATCCCCGGCGCGCTCGTCTGGATCGTCGTCACGGCGGTGTTGAACAGCGATCCCGAGGAAGTACCGACCAGCGCCAGGCTCTGGGTCATGGCCGTGGTGTTCGCGATCTTGCTCGCCTGGGTCTGGCGGGGTGACCCGCGACTCACGGCCCTGGAGCCGTGGCGGAAGAAGGAGGTCACTCGTGGCACTGCCTGAGATATTCACGGGCCTGACGACCGTCATCAAGAACGTCTTCCGTCGCAAGGACACGGTGGGCTATCCAGAGGTGCGGCGACTTCCCTTCCCCCGTTACAAGGGGCGCCACATCCTCGACCGTCATCCCGACGGCCTCGAGAAATGCATCGGCTGCGAGCTATGTGCAGGGGTCTGTCCCGCCGACGCGATCCGGGTGGTCGGAGCGGAGAACACGGCGGAGGAGAGGTTCTCGCCGGGCGAGCGCTACGCGCAGATCTACCAGATCAATTATCTGCGTTGCATCTTCTGCGGGCTGTGTGTCGAGGCCTGTCCGACGGAGGCTCTGCTGATGACGACCGAGTACGAGCTGTCCGGTTCGACGCGTGAAGACCTCATCTACACGAAGGAGCAGCTGATCGTCGATGCTCCCATCATCCGCCACTGGGACACGAAGAAGGAGTTGCCGCCCGACATCAACCTGAAGGGCACCTCCTAGTGGACGTAGCGGTTTTCGTCGCCGTCTTCGTGCTCGCCCTGGGCTCCTCGCTGGCGATGCTCTTCGCACGTAATGCAGTTCACGTTGCCCTCTTCCTCGTCGCCGGTCAGGTCGCTCTGGCGGTCGCCTTCCTGCTGCAGGGTGCGTTCTTCGTCGCAGCGGTACAGGTGATCGTTTATGCCGGCGCCATCATGGTGTTGTTCCTCTTCGTGATCATGCTGTTGGGAGTCGACCAGCGCGAGGCACTGATCGAGCCCCTCCCCGGGCAACGCCCGCTCGCGATCGGCCTCGGCGCGCTCTTGGTGTTGGAGATCCTGTACGCCTCGATGCGGGGTCTCGATCTGGCGAGCGCGAGCCCCGAGGGTTCGGCAGCGCTGGCCCGGCTGAACGCGGATCCCGGCAACGTCGAAGCTCTGGCCCGGCTGCTCTTCAGCGACTTCCTGCTGCCCTTCGAAGTGACCTCCGTCCTGCTGGTCGCCGCGATCGTCGGCGTCATGGCGCTGGCTCGCAGGATGGGCGGTCCGCTCACGGCCTCGGAACGATCGGATCGCGCAGAAGAGGTTGCCGCATGACGCGGGTCGACCCGGGATACTTCCTTGCCCTCGCCGGGCTCATGTTCAGCATCGGGGTGGTCGGCACACTCGTCCGGCGCAATGCGATCGTGATCTTCATGTTCGTCGAGCTGATGTTGAACGCCGTGAACCTGGCGTTCATCACGTTCGCGCGCATGCACGGCGAGCTCGACGGCCAGGTACTGGTCTTCTTCGTGTTGGTCGTCGCTGCGGCCGAAGCCGTCGTCGGTCTCGCGATCATCCTGCGCATCTACCGGCTGCGCGAGTCCGCCAACGTCGACGACGTCAACCTCCTGAAGTGGTGATCGGGTGACCTCGGGAGACTTCGGTCAGCTCGCCCCCTTGATCATCGCTCTGCCTCTGCTGGGCGCACTCGCGCTGTTCTTCTTCGGCCGTCGCATCGGGACCGCCGCCGGCACCGTGGCCTCGGCGACGATCGGCGCCGCGTTCGTGATCGGCGTAGTCACCTTCTTCGAGCTCCTGGGCCACGAGCACGGACATCGTTCGAGCGTGGTGGAGCTGTGGGAGTGGGTAGCCGCCGGCAGCTTCCGCGTGGGCGTCGACCTGTTGATCGACGAGCTCTCGATGGTCATGGTCCTGGTCGTCACCGGGGTCGGAACTCTCATCCACGTGTACTCGATCGGTTACATGCACGACGATCCCAGGTACCCGACGTTCTTCGCCTACCTCAACCTTTTCGCGGCGTCGATGTTGCTGCTGGTGCTCGCCGAGAACGTCTTGTTGTTGTACGTGGGCTGGGAGGGTGTCGGCCTCTGTAGCTATCTGCTGATCGGGTTCTGGTTCGAGAGACCGGCCGCAGCCAACGCTGCGAAGAAAGCCTTCATCGTCAACCGGATAGGTGACCTCTCGTTCCTGATCGGCATCCTCGTCCTGACCACGACCGTTGGTGCATTGTCCGTCGGTCAGATCAACGCCGAAGCGGGTGCCATCTCCGCGGGGATGGCAACCGTGGCGGCGCTCCTGCTGTTCGGCGGGGCGACCGGTAAGAGTGCCCAGATACCGCTCTACGTGTGGCTGCCGGACGCGATGGAGGGCCCGACCCCGGTATCGGCTCTGATCCACGCCGCCACGATGGTGACGGCCGGTGTGTACATGGTGGCCCGGCTGTCGCCGGTGTTCGAGGCATCTTCGGGCGACTTGGCCTTGACGATCGTCGCCTGGGTGGGTGCCGCCACGGCTCTGTTCGCGGCGGTCATGGCTTGCGCGGAGAACGACATCAAGCGCGTCCTGGCGTACTCGACGATCTCGCAGCTCGGCTACATGTTCCTGGCCCACGGGGTCCACGCGTACTCGGCCGGGATCTTCCACCTCGCGACGCACGCGTTCTTCAAGGCGCTGATGTTCCTTGGCGCCGGCGCGGTGATGCATGCGCTGGCCGGCGAGACGGACCTGCGGAAGATGGGCGGTCTGCGGAGGGTGATGCCGGTCGTCGGGTGGACGTTCGCAGCCGGCTGGCTGGCGATCAGCGGGGTGATCCCGTTCGCCGGATTCTTCTCCAAGGACGCGATCCTTGCTTCCGCGTGGGCCGACGGCGAGTACGGCCTGTGGGCGGTCGGCGTGCTCACGGCTCTGTTGACCGCGTTCTACATGTCCCGTCTCTACTTCAGCGTCTTCGAGGGCGACCTCGTCGTGCCCGAGGGCGTGCACGTCCACGACGCCCCGGTCACGATGGCTACGGCCCTGGTGCCACTCGGCGTCCTGTCCGTCGTCGGCGGGGTGCTGAACCTGCCCGGGGTCCTGACCCTGGAGCACTTCCTGGAACCGGCCGTCGGCGAGTCCCACGTTCCCGAGGGCCTGATCCCCTGGGTCCTCGCCGGCCTCGCGTTGTTCGTCGCGGCCCTCGGCATCGGCCTTGGATGGCGGCTGTACGCGCGTCGTGACGGCGAGGCGAGACGCCGGGCGTGGCAGCGGCGCGTACCGTGGCTCGTCACGGGGGCCCGCAACAAGTTCTACGTGGACGAGTACTACGGGGGCCTGGTCGTGGGACCGGCGAAGCGGACGGCTACCTTCTTCGCCGATGTCTTCGACACCCGCGTGATCGACGGCGTCGCCAACGGGGCCGGATGGGTCGTCGCTCGTTCGGCGGCGGGCCTGCGCAAGATGCAGACCGGCTACGTACGCAACTACGGGCTGGTCTACCTCTTCGGCGTCGTACTGGTCTTCTCGCTGTTGATCATGAAGGCGGTTCGGTGAGCAACTTCCCGTTCCTCGACGTCGTGATCTTCCTACCGCTGGCGGGAGCTTTCGCGGTGGGGCTCATCCCGCGCGACAACGACGGTGCGCTGCGGTGGACCGCCTTCGCCGTGACGCTGGTGACCTTCGTCGTGTCCCTCGGCCTTCTGTTGAACTTCGACTCGGACGCGGCCGGCTTCCAGCTCGGCACCGATGTGCGTTGGGTGAAGGATTGGGGGGTCGGCTACATCACGGGGATCGACGGCATCAGCCTGTGGATGATCATGCTCACGACGTTCCTGATGCCCCTGGCGGTCCTGGCGTCGTGGACGATCACGACCCGATTGAAGCCTTACTTCGTCTTCCTGCTCGCGCTCGAGACCGGGATGCTCGGCGTCTTCTCGGCCCTAGACCTGTTCCTCTTCTACGTCTTCTGGGAGGTCGCCCTCATCCCGATGTACTTCCTGATCGGGATGTGGGGGTACGCCAATCGGATCTACGCGGCCGTGAAGTTCTTCCTGTTCACCGTGCTGGGTTCGCTGTTGATGCTCGTCGCGATCCTGTTCGTGTACTTCAACGCCGGCGAAGGAGCGACGTTCGACTACCGCGCGCTCCTGGGGACCCCGTTCTCCCCGGAGGTCCAGCGACTGTTGTTCCTCGGCTTCTTCGCAGCCTTCGCCGTGAAGGTGCCGCTCGTGCCGCTCCACACCTGGCTGCCCGACGCTCACACCGAAGCGCCCACGGCGGGTTCGGTGATGCTGGCCGCCGTCATGCTGAAGATGGGCGCCTACGGGCTGTTGCGTTTCGCGATCCCTCTGTTCCCGGACGCGGCGCGCGAGTTCGTCCCGCTCGTCATGACGCTCGCCATCATCGGCATCCTCTACGGCGCCGCGGTCGCCGTGATGCAGAAGGACCTCAAGCGTCTCGTCGCCTACTCCTCGGTCGCCCACCTGGGGTTCGTCGTCCTGGGGATGTTCGTGGGGACGGTCGAAGGCATGAGCGGCGGGATCCTGCAGATGATCAACCACGGTCTTTCGACCGGGGCGCTGTTCCTGCTCGTCGGAGCGCTCTACGACCGGCGGCACTCGCGGCTGATCGCCGACTTCGGGGGCCTGTCGAAGTCCGTCCCGGTCCTGGCGGGCATCTTCCTCTTCGTAGCGCTGTCGTCGCTGGGCTTGCCGGGGCTCAACGGCTTCGTCGGCGAGTTCCTCATCCTGCTGGGGACGTGGACGGCTTACCGGTGGTGGGTCGTCCCCGCCGCGTTCGGCATCGTTCTCGCCGCGATCTACCTGTTGTGGGCCTACCAGCGCGTCTTCCACGGAGAGCCCGTGATCGAGGAGAACCGCGTCATGATCGATCTGAACCTGCGCGAGGTCTCGATGCTGGCGCCGATCATGGCTCTGATCGTGCTGATCGGCGTTTACCCCAAGCCGTTCCTCGACACGATCGAGCCCGCCGCCGAGCGCACCGCGCAGGTCTTGAAAGAGGGTTCGGTCGCCTCCCGAGACGGGGCGCAACAGCTACGTCGTCACATCGTGGCCGGCCCCCTCGTTCCCGTGCTCGAGGAGGACTAGATGGAGTTCGAGGCTCCTGCCGTCCAGCTCGGCGCCATCGGGCCCGAGATCGCCCTCGTCACGACGGCGCTCCTGCTGCTGATCGTCGACGCGTTCATCCCTGAAGGGGAGGAGCGCTGGTATCTCGCCGTGCTGGCGACGATCGGCTTCGGCGTCGCCATCATCCTGGCCGCGAACCAGTGGGGCGAGCGAGAGCTGCAACTGGCCCGCATGGTGGCGGTCGACAACTTCGCGACGTTCGTGAAGACCTCCGTCGCCGTCTTCGCCGTCCTCACGGTATGGCTCTCGAGGGACTACCTCAAACGGTCGGAGGACGAGGAGTCGGAGTTCTACGCGCTGCTGTTGTTCGCCGCCGCCGGCATGATGCTGATGGCGTCGGCGGCCGACCTGATCATGGTGTTCCTGGCTCTCGAGATCTTCTCGATCTCCCTGTACGTCCTGGTCGGCTTCCGCCGCCGCTCTCTCGCGAGCCAGGAATCGGCGATGAAGTACTTCTTGCTGGGGGCGTTCTCGTCGGCGTTCTTTTTGATGGGGATCGCTCTCGTCTACGGCGCTACGGGCACGACCAACTTCTATCCGGGCGGAGGCGGCGAGGGGATCGCCGGGTATCTGGTGAGCAGCGCAGCGAGCGACGTTGATCTGCTGGTCCTGGGCGTCGGGCTCCTCATCGTGGGTCTCGGGTTCAAGATCGCCGCGGTGCCGTTCCACATGTGGACGCCGGACGCGTACCAGGGAGCGCCGTCGCCGATCACGGGATTCATGGCGGCCGGGACGAAGTTCGCGGCCGTCGCCACGATGCTACGGCTCTTCGTCGTGGTGCTGTATCCCCTCCGAGCCGACTGGCGACCGATCCTGATCGCCGTCGCCATCGCCACGATGCTCCTGGGGTCCGTCCTGGCGGTGATCCAGGAGGACGTGAAGCGACTCCTTGCCTATTCGTCGATCGCCCACGCCGGCTTCGTGCTGACCGGACTGATCGCGGCGAACGACCGGGGCCTGTCCGGCTCGCTGTTCTATCTGGCGACGTACGGCCTCACGGTGCTCGGCGCGTTCGCGGTGGTGACCGTGCTCGCCGGTCGTAAGGAACGGAACGTCACCCTCGCCAGCTATCGAGGGCTGTTCTACGAACGTCCGTTGCTGGCCGGCGCGCTGACGTTGTTCATGCTGTCGCTCGCCGGCGTTCCCCTGACTTCCGGCTTCGTCGGCAAGTTCCTGGTCTTCGGCGCAGCCATCCAGGCGGGGTATTGGTGGCTCGCCGTGATCGGCATGCTCGCCAGCGTGATCGCAACCTTCTTCTACCTGCGGGTGCTGGTCGTCATGTACATGCAGGAGGACGATCGGGGCCTCCAACCCGCGATCACGGGCCGCCTCGCCAACTCGGTCGTGGGCCTGACCGCCGCGGCGACGCTGGTGCTGGGGATCGTATGGGGTCCCTTGATCGACCTGGCCGAGAGGGCCACGGTCTTCTTCGCCTAGTCGCTCAGCCGGCCCCGGTCGCAGAGCGATCGCGCAGGTCGACGACCCTCTTCGCCGTCACCACGGCCAGGGCCCCGCCGATCGTGAGGCCCATCTTCGACTCGCGTCTCACCGTCATCGGGCGGTGGGAACGCCCGAACACCGAGCTACCCCGGCCTGCCGCGGCCGAGGTCTCGGGGAAGGGATGGTCGATGAGGAGCTCGGCGTTGCGATCCTGCTCGTCTCCGTCGCCGGCCCCGAACCCGACCTGCGGATCGTTCGCCATCAACTCGCGGGCGAACGCGGTGATGTCGTCGTCCTCGTGATCGACCATCGTGGTGAAGATCGACAGGGTCCCGTCACCGTTGTCGACGACTTCGACGAGGCGGCTCTGCGGGGGCCAGTCGATGTGCGCGGCCGTGCCGATGTCCCAGAACGTCGGCCGGGCGACGATCACGTTGTCGTGCGTGTGGCCGTTCACCCATGCGATCACGCACGAGTACTTCGTCACGACCGCCAGGACGTCCTCGGCCTTGCGCCGGGGGAGGTCATTGGCGTTCGGCTGGAGCGGGTCCGGTGTCTCGACTGGGTTGTCCAGGGAGCGCAAACCATGGTGGCTGAACAACATGACGAGCTGCTTGTCGGCTTGCGCCTTGACGAGCTCGGCCTCGAGCCACTGCAGCTGCCGGTCGCCGACCGAGCCCGATGCCTCGCCGCCGGGGTTGACGGTGTCGAGCACGATCCAGCGGACGGTACCTACGCCGGCCGTGTAGTAGAGGGTCTCCGCGGCCAGGTTCGCCTGCGTCAACCCGTGCCCCCCGGGAAGGCCCCGAGACTCGAGGTGCCGTTGGATCCACTCCTTACGGGAGACGTAGCGCCGATCGGGGTCCGCGGTCGTCGGTTGTTGGGGGGCGTTGGGAGCGGTGAGCGCCCCGAGGAAGTCGTTGCACGGGTTCGTGCCGTGGGGGACGCCGACGACCTTGGTTCCGCCGGTTCCGATGCGTTCGAACGCCGGGTTCACCGGCGCGTTCCCCTGCGCGAGACCGTCGTGGTTGCCGAAGCACGTGTACCAGGGCGTCCCGGCCCCCACCGCGGTGAACGTCGTGAGCGCGCTCTCGAGGAAGCCGGGTGCCGCCGGGTAACCGAATCCTGATTTGTAGAAGTCCGCGACCGAGGCATCCGGGTGCCAGTAGTCGTGGTCCCCGGAATCCTGCACTCCCTCGTAACGCGTCTCGTCACCCGAGTTCGGCGTGACCTCGCCACCGTCCATCAACCCGAGGAACAGCATCAACTCGTTGAACTGCTGGTTGTCGGTGTTGTCGCCGGTCGAGATCGTCGCCTCCAGCGGGGCCCCCGTTACCGGGGAGTACCCGATCGCCCGCAGCCGGCGCAACATGGCGTCGGTTATGCGGGCCGAAGCCGCCTCGTGCGGCCGGTGAGCGGAGGCGAAGGGCATCGAGTCACACCCTCGGTCCCCGTCGTTGTAGCGGTCGAGGAACTCGACCCGGCTGGGGCTCTGGCAGTCGATGACGTGCTGGTCGGTCAGGTGGACGAGGTTCACGAGGGTGGCTCGGCGCAGCTCACGTCCCGTCTGCGGCGAGGCCAGCTCCGATCGCACGACGTGGCTCTCGCCCGCCTTGGTCACGACCGGCGTGTAGCCCTTCTCTCCTGGAGTGCCGGGGCCGTAGGTCTGCGCGAGCGTCGTGAGCTCCGCGGCCCGGGCGGCGAGCGTTGCGGGGTCGCCGGCCGCCGCGGAAAGCTCTCGGGCCACGGCCTCCCGCGGGAGGCCCGACGCGGCGGCGACCGCTCCTACGAGCGCCAGGAAGTTGCGTCGGGAGATCTGCATGGGGATGCGGTCCAAGCTCGATGCCGGTCGTTGGAACAGCGGTTCGCCGCGGGCCGCCCGCCTCCTGCCCGGGGGCCCGGAACGGGCCGGCGCGCGCTTCTTCACGAGCGGGCAAGTACCCGTGACCAGGCGGCCTGCGTGTTAGTTTGCGCCGGGTATCCAGGACATTTCCGTTGCTGGAGCCCCATGCGTTGCGGAGGGATCGATACCGGCGCGACAGGAGCGGCAAGCAAGTGCCTGAAGGCTATTTCGGTCAGTACTTCACGATCGCTATCTTCATAGTCGCGGGCGTGGTCCTGGTCCTCGGGACCTTCGCGTTGGCCAAGCTGCTGAGCCCCTTCCAGCCGCACACCGAGAAGCTGACGACCTACGAGTCGGGCATCGATCCGATCGGCACGGGTTGGAGCCAGGCCAACGTCCGCTATTACATCTTCGCCCTGCTCTTCGTGATCTTCGACGTGGAGGCCATCTTCCTGTTCCCCTGGGCCGTCGTCTTCGAGCGACTCGGGACCCAGGCCTTCGTCGAGATGGTGATCTTCATCGGGATCCTCACCCTCGCCCTGTTGTACGCGATCAAGAAGAAGGTCCTCGAATGGCTGTGATGGAGAAGGTCAAGCTGCCTAAGCCCGCCGCTTGGGCGTTGAACTGGAGCCGCAGGTACTCGCTGTGGGTGATGCAGTTCGGCCTCGCCTGTTGCGGGATCGAGATGGGGGCGGCGTTCGCCAGCAAGTTCGACGTGATCCGGTTCGGGGTGATCCCCTTCCCGGCTTCTCCCCGCCAGGCCGACCTCTTGGTCGTCGCAGGGACCGTGACCGACAAGATGGCGGCTCCTCTGAAACGCGTGTACGACCAGATGCCCGAGCCCAAATACGTGATCTCGATGGGGTCGTGCGCCAACTGCGGGGGGCCCTACTGGGATTCGTACTCGGTGACGAAGGGCTGCGACCAGCTCATGCCGGTCGACGTCTACGTCCCAGGCTGCCCACCGCGGCCCGAGGCGCTGCTGCAGGGCATCATCCGGCTCCAGGCCAAGATCGACGGTGAAGACATCCAGGAGAAGTGGAAGGGCCACGACACGCTGATCCCCCACATCCCGGAGCCGGGCCTGGCGGGAGGCATCTAGGGCGGTGTCGGTGCAAGAACGGGTGAGCGCCGAGGAAGCGGTCGAGCGGCTCCGTTCGACGCTCGGGGACGACGTGGGAGATGTCGAGGTCCGCTTCGGGCATCTGGATGCGACCTGCTCGGCCGAGAACCTGCGCCACGTCATGACCACGCTGCGCGACGAGCCCGGCCTCCGTTTCGAATTCTTCACGTTCCTCTCGGCGATCGACCGCTCCGAGTTCGGTGGCCCCGACAAGCCGGACAAGCACGGGGGCCTGGAGCTCATCGTCCACCTGTACTCGCCCGCCCACGTCCTGCACATAAACGTGCGCGTGCCGCTCGACCTCGCCGATCCTCGCTGCGAGAGCATCTCCGCCATCTACCGGGGGGCCAACTGGCACGAGCGAGAGATGCGCGACATGTTCGGGATCCAGTTCGAAGGTCATCCGAACCTGACCGGGATCTACCTACCGGAAGACTTCGAGGGGCATCCGGGCCTGCGCTCGTTCAAGTTGCCCAACCGCGCCTTCATCAAGCCCTGGCCGGGAGCGAAGGATCCCGAAGAAGCCGCTGCCGGGGGGCGGTGACGTGACCCAGATCCGCACCCCCGAGGACGTCGCCCGTGAGGTGGCCGAAGGTGGTCTGGCGACCCAGCAGATGATCCTGAACGTCGGCCCGCAGCACCCGGCGACGCACGGTGTGTTCCGCCTGCTGGCTACGATCGACGGCGAGATCCTGGCCGAGGCCGAGCCCGTTATCGGCTACATGCACCGCGGCTACGAGAAGCTCGTCGAGGCGCGCGACTATCGGCAGATCACGAACCTCGTGTCGCGCATGGATTGGCTGTCGGGTTTCAACAACGAGCTGCCGTTGGCGATGGCGCTCGAGACGTTGATGGAGATCGAGGTTCCGCCGAGGGCGCAATGGCTACGCGTCGTCATGCTGGAGATGAACCGCATCCTGAACCACCTGATGTTCTTCGCCTCGTTCGGCGCGGAGCTCGGTGCGATCACGCCGACCTTCTATGCCTTTCGCGAACGCGAGGACATCCAGCTGGCGATGGAGAGTGCGACCGGCGGCCGGATGCACTTCGGCTTCATGCGACCGGGTGGTCTCAAGGAAGACGTACCGCGCGGGTTCATCGCTCAGGCCCTCAAGAGCGTGCGACAGGTCATCGCCCGCTTGGACCAGTACGAAGACCTGCTCGTCGGCAACGAGATCTTCAAGCAGCGCACCGTAGATGTGGGAGTGCTGAGCCGGGAGCAGGTCATGTCGTACGGCGTCTCGGGCCCGATCGCTCGTGGCTCCGGCGTGTCGGACGATGTCCGTAAGGACGAGCCGTACCTCGTATACGACCGGTTCGACTTCAACGTCCCGATCGGCCACAGCGGGGACTGCTTCGACCGGTTCTGGGTCCTGGTGCACGAGGTCGTCGAGTCCGCCCGCATCGTGGAGCAGGCGATCGAGGGCCTGCCGGCCGGTCCCGTCCTCGGCAAGGTGCCGCGCGTGATCCAGGCTCCCGAGGGCGAGGTCTACGTGCGGGCCGAGAACCCGCTCGGCGAGCTCGGTTACTACCTGGCCTCGGACGGCGACCGCCGTCCCTACCGGCTGAAGATCCGGACCCCGAGCTTCAACAACGTCTCGGTGCTCCCGGAGGTCCTCCGCGGCACCTTCGTCGCCGACATGATCGCCATCCTCGGCTCGTTCTTCTTCGTCTTGGGGGACATCGACCGTTGATGCCTGAGTTCATCCAGAACTTCGAGCTGACCGCCTGGTGGATCCTCGCCATCAAGCTGATCGTCGTGCTGACGGTCGTGCCGGTCGGCGCCCTGGCGGGCGGCTACGCGTTGCACAAGGTCATGGCCCACCTCCAGCACCGGCTCGGTCCGATGTACGCGGGGGGCTTCCACGGTTGGGCGCAGACGCTGGCGGATGGGATCAAGTTCGTCCTGAAGGAAGACATCATCCCGGAGAAGGCCGACAAGCCGGTCTTCAAGTACGCGCCGGCGATCATCTTCATCCCCATCCTGCTGCTGTATCTGGTGATCCCGGTCGACCGGCGATTGATCGTGCAGGATCTCGACGTCGGCCTCTTCTACCTCCTCGCCGTCAGCTCCATCCCCGCGATCGGCATCCTCATGGCCGGGTGGTCGAGCGCCAACAAGTACGCGCTGATAGGCGCGCTGAGGTCGGCGGCGCAGCTGATCGCCTACGAGCTACCGATCGTGCTGTCGGCGGCCACGGTCGCGATGCTTGCCGGGACGCTCTCCGTCGTGGGCATCGTGGAGGCGCAGGACTGGCCGTTCCTGTTCTGGCCCCCCGGTATCGGTCTGATCGCGTTCATCATCTTCTTCGCGGGTTCCGTGGCGGAGATGAACCTTCCTCCGTTCGACATGCCGGTGGCAGAGTCCGAGATCATCACCGGCGCGTTCACCGAGTACTCGGGGATGCGCTTCATCTTCGGCTACTTCTTCGCCGAGACGGCACACATGATCGCTTTCTCGGGACTCGCCGTGACGTTCTTCCTCGGCGGCTACAGGCCGATCGTGCCCTGGGAACCCCTCACCGTAATCCCCGGCATCGTCTGGTTCATGCTCAAGCTGTTCGTGATGGTGTTCCTGTACCTCTGGGTACGCCCGACGTTCCCGCGGCTCCGAGAGGACCAACTGCAGAAGTTCGCGTGGAAAGGCCTGATCCCCGGCAGCCTCGGCCTGATCCTGGTGGCGGGGGCCTGGATCCTGTACGCACCGGAGTGGCTATGGCACTAGACGAGCGGGAAGTGCAACGCGAGATGGACGCGGCCGCGCACAAGCTCCGCAAGGAGAAGAAGCGCACCTATGGCATCGGCCTGCTCAAGGGTCTCGCGGTGACGTTGCGACATCTCTTCAAACACAACACCGTGATCGAGTACCCCGACGTCAAGCAAGACCTACCGTCGCGCACCCGCGGCGTCATTGCCCTCAAGGAAGAGAACTGCACCGTGTGCATGCTTTGCGCGCGGGAGTGCCCCGACTGGTGCATCTACATCGATTCGCACAAGGAGACGCTCCCCCCGAAGCGGGCGGGGGGCCGCCCCCGGAAGCGCAACGTCCTGGACCGTTTCGCCATCGACTACGCGCTCTGTATGTATTGCGGTATCTGCGTCGAGGTGTGCCCCTACGACGCGCTGTTCTGGAGCCGCGAGTTCGAGTACGCCGAGTACGACATCCGTGAGCTGACCCACGAGAAGGAGAAGCTCTCCGACTGGATGGCGACGGTGCTTCCGCCCCCCGCCTTGGAGGAGGGCGCGCTGCTGCCCGGTCAGCCCGAGCCGCCGGCCCCCGCCGCCCCCTCGGGCGACGGCGCCGCCGCGGTCCCGGCCGGCGACACGGGAGCGGCCGAGATGAAGCCGGCGAGCGCGGCCCGCCCCGCCACCCAGACGGCCTCCGCCGCGGAGGTTCGTCCCGAGCAGGCGGCCGATGCACCCAAGGCCCCGTCCGCCGTGCAAGAGCCGGCCGGGTCCGAGCACGAGCAGGCGCCGGCCCCCGCCGCCACCAGCGCGACCCAGGTGGAGGAGGGTCAGCCCCCGACCAAGGCCGAGACCGAAGCCCCCGCGGGATCGGCCGCGGCCACCGAGCCGGAGGCCCAGACCAGGGCCGTCCGGGAGTCCGGCGACTCCCCGTCGGCCACCGCGCGGGGCGAGGCCACCGGTGAGATCGAAACGCCTGCCCCGGCCGCCGTCCCCACGCCCACCGAGGACCCGGACGAGGTCTACGAGACCGTCCTGAAGGACCAGCTCGAGGCCGGTTCCTCGCCGCAGGTCGCCGAGGCTCGCGCCAAGGTCGCGCGGGTAAAGGCCGAGCGCGGCGTCCGCCGTGCGCCGACCCCCATCGAGACCGAGAAGAAGGTGCCGAGCGCTCCCGTGACGGGGCACTTCACCGAGCCGGTTCCCGGCGGTGCGCCCGCCGCGGAGGAACCCAAGCCGGAGCAGGGTCCGGTCGAGCCCACGGACGAGGAGAAGGGGCCGGACGGGTAGTGGAGGCTGCCTGGCAAGAAGGTCTGTTCTTCGTATTCGCAACCGTCATCACGGTCTCGGCGATCGGCGTCGTCACGGCGCGGAACGTGATCCATGCCGCCCTCTTCCTGGTGGCGACCCTGATCGGCGCGGCCTGCATCTACATCCTGATGTTCGCCGAGTTCGTCGCCTGGGCTCAGGTCCTGGTCTACGTCGGAGCGATAGTGGTGCTGATGCTGTTCGGCCTCATGCTGACGCGAGCTCCGATCGGCAAGTACGGCGAATACGACAACGACCAGAAGGGGTTGGCCGCGATCGTCGCAGCCGCGGTGTTCGGCGTTACGGCGTGGGTGTTGATCGACTCCTTCGAGGGAGTCGAGCTCCCCACGGACCGGGTGGCTGCGACCACCAGCAAGGACGTCGGCGAGGCCATCTTCTCTTCCTACGTGCTCCCGTTCGAGCTCGTCTCCGTGCTCCTTCTGGCCGCGCTGGTCGGAGCCGTCGTCATCGCCCGCCGTGACGAGCGCGTGACCTCGAGGACCATCGATGCCGCCCGGCGCGAGAAGGCTCGGGAGGAAGACGTCTGATGCCCCTCTCCTACGTCCTCGTGCTCGCGGCCTTGCTGTTCTCGATCGGCGTCTACGGCGTGCTTGCCCGTCAGCATGCAGTGCTGGTGCTGCTATCGATCGAACTGATGCTGAACGCGGTGAACATCAACCTGATCGCGTTCAGCGCCTGGTTGCAGGACACCGGTGTACCGGGTCAGGTGTTCGCGTTGTTCATCATCGCGGTTGCTGCAGCGGAGGTCGGGGTCGGGCTCGCTCTCGTCATCCTCATCTACAGGAATCGTCGCAACGTCGACGTTGAAGGACTGAGCCTGATGAAATGGTGAACGTCCAGCAGGCACTCATCTTTGCGCAAGAGCATGGTGAGACCGATACCGCCGAGACCGTGTTGGATCCCGGCCTGATCGGCGGCTTCGTATGGCTCGTGCCTCTCCTCCCGATCCTGTCCTTCTTCGTCATCCTCTTCTTCGGCAAGAGGATGAGGGACCGGGGCCACGCGGTCGGGATCCTCTCGATCGGCGCGGGCCTGCTCATCTCGCTGGTCTCGTTCCTCGAGCTGGCGGGGGGCCGGGGCACGATCGAACGGTCGTGGACGTGGTTCGAGCTCGGCGCGGGCGACCATCCGTTGCACCTGGAGTTCGGGATGAACCTGGACTTCCTGACCGCCGTCATGTTCGTGGTCGTTTGCACGATCTCGCTGTTGGTGCAGATCTATTCGGTGGGCTACATGCACGACGACTCGCGATACACGATCTTCTACGCGATGCTGTCGCTGTTCACCGGATCGATGTTGTTCATGGTGATCGCCAACAGCCTGCTCCAGCTCTTCGTCGGGTGGGAGCTCGTGGGCGTGTGCTCCTACTTCCTGATCGGCCACTACTGGGAGGAGAAGGAGAACTCCTCCGCGGCGATCAAGGCCTTCATCACGAACCGAGTGGGGGACGTGTCGTTGCTCTTCGGCATCTGGGCTCTGTTCACCCTGAGCGGTACCTTCAACATCAACGACATCAACCACATGGCCCAGGAGGGCGACCTCGGGGGCCCGCTCGCCGTAGTGGCGGCGCTGCTGTTGTTCGGTGGCGTCGTGAGCAAGTCGGCTCAGTTCCCGCTCTACGTTTGGCTGCCCGATGCGATGGCCGGCCCCACGCCCGTCTCCGCCCTGATCCACGCCGCGACGATGGTCGTGGCGGGCGTCTATCTGGTGGCGCGGATGTTCGTCTTCTTCGAGCACGCCGGCGGCGCTCTGAACGTCGTCGCATTGATCGCAGCGATCACCATGTTGCTGGCGGCGGTCCTGGCGATCGTCCAGGACGACATCAAGCGGGTGCTCGCGTACTCGACGGTTTCGCAGCTCGGCTACATGGTCGCGGCCTTGGGCGTGGGTGCCTACACGGCCGGCGTCTTCCACCTCTTCACGCACGCATTCTTCAAGGCTTGCCTGTTCCTCGGCGCCGGTTCCGTGATCCACGCCGTGCACTCGAACAACCTGAGCGACATGGGAGGCCTGCGGCGGTACATGCCCCACACCTTCAGGACCTTCATCATCGCTTCGTTGGGCTTGGCCGGCATCTTCCCGTTGGCCGGGTTCTTCTCCAAGGACGAGATCATCGGTGGCGCCTTGCGATCCGCAAGCGAAGGCGATCAGGCCGTGGCCTGGGTCGTGTTCGGCTCGGCCATCATCACGGCCTTCCTCACCGCGTTCTACATGGCGAGGGCCTGTATCAAGGCCTTCTGGGGTGAGTACCGGGGGCACGGGACCCCCCACGAGAGCCCCGGCTCCATGGTGACTCCGCTCTGGATCCTCGCCGTCGGTACGCTCACCGTCGGCTTCCTGGGTATCCCCGTGATCGGTCCCTTCCAGGACTGGATCACGGTTCCCGGGCACGAGCATCACGGGTTCTCGACGTTCTACAACCTGGTGCTGCCGGTAGGGTCCGTGCTCGTCGCCTTGCTCGGCATCTACCTCGGCTACCTCATCTTCTACCGGGAGAGGTGGCGTTACGACATCCTGGCCGGGCCCTTCGCCTGGGCCTACCGGTTCGTCGAGAACAAGTATTTCCTCGACGACCTGTACCTCAACGGCATCGTCAACCCCACCAAGGGTGCGATCGCGCGGGCGACGTACTGGTCGAACCAGCACATCCTCGACGGGGCGGTCAACAAGGTCGCGGCCGGAACCGTCGGAACGGCGCAGGTGACCTACGACGTCCTGGATCAACAGATCGTCGACTACGCGGTGAACGGTGCAGCCGGCATAACCGGTCTCACCGGCGGGATATTGAAGTACATACAGACGGGTAACGTGCAGCGCTACGCCGCGATCCTCTTCGGCGCGGTTGTGATCTTCGTCGTCTTGTTGGTGCTGCTCTAACAGCGGAAAGGGGTCAAGAGGTCTATGGGGTGGATAGACGACTGGGGTGTAGCCCTGGCGACATTCCTTCCGGCGCTGGGCGCCATCGTCCTGCTATTCGTGCCGTCCGTGCAGGACCGTACGGTCAAACTGATCGGGACGATCAGCACGTTCCTGGCGCTCGTGGCCGGGATCCTCATCCTGTTCCGCTTCGACTACGGGCGGTCGGGGGAGATACAACTGGAAGTCGACACCCAATGGATCCCCACGATCGATGCTCGCTACCACGTGGGTCTCGACGGGATCTCGTTGCCGTTACTCGAGCTGTCATTGCTGGTCACGTTCCTGTGTGCGATCTATCTGTGGTTCCACGTACCGGAACCCGGCAAGGTGAAGGCGTTCTTCATCCTGATGTTGCTGCTCGAGACCGGCATGAACGGAAGCTTCGTCGCGCTGGACCTGATCCTGTTCTTCATCTTCTGGGAGCTCGTGCTGGTCCCGATGTACTTCATGATCGGTGTGTGGGGTGGTCCCCGCCGCGAGTACGCGGCCGTGAAGTTCTTCCTCTATACGTTGTTCGGTTCGGTCTTCATGCTGCTGGGCTTCCTGGCTCTGTACCTCCAGGCCGGCTCCTTCGACATGCTCGAGCTTCGAAGCCAGGGGATCGATGCTTCGCGTACGTTCCAGAACCTCGTGTTCCTCGGGTTGTTCCTCGGCTTCGCGATCAAGGTGCCGATGTGGCCGTTCCACACGTGGCTCCCGGACGCGCACACCGAGGCCCCCACGGTAGGGTCCGTGCTCCTGGCGGCCATCCTCCTGAAGATGGGCACGTACGGATTCGTGCGGATCGCGATCCCCATCCTTCCCGAGGCGGCCGTCGACTTCGCGCCCATCATCGGGATCCTGGCCGTGATCGCGATCATCTACGGGGCGCTGTGCTGTCTCGCCCAGACGGATCTCAAACGACTGATCGCGTTCTCGTCGGTGGGGCACATGGGCTTCGTGATGCTGGGCATCGCCACCCTGAACGACGCCGGGGTCAACGGCGCGATCTTCGGGATGGTTGCCCATGGACTGATCACCGGCATGCTCTTCTTCATCGCGGGCTCCGTCCACGAGCGCTACCACACCCGCGAGATCGGAGAGCTGGGCGGCATGCTGGCCCGGCTCCCGCGCTTCGGCACGTTGCTCACCTACACGGCGATCGCCTCGCTGGGGCTACCGGGGCTGGCCGGTTTCTGGGGTGAGGCTCTCGCGCTGTTGGGCTCGTACCAGCCGGGGGCCGGGTTGGACCCGGTCCTCTTCCGCATCCTCATGGTCGGCGGGGGCATCGGCACGATCCTGACGGCCGGCTACTTCCTCTGGACCTTGCAGCGGGTGAACCTCGGCCGGCACCCCGAGGCGGCCAGGCTCCATCCCCACGCTCGGATCATCGACGTCCAGCCCCTGGAGTGGTGGGCATGGGCCCCGCTTCTGGTCTTGATCCTGGCCGCGGGCGTGTACCCCAAGCTCGTATTGGGGGTAACCGACGGGGCCGTTCAGAACGTCCTGAGATCGTTCGGGGGCTAGTCGCACCTTGGACCTCGCCCAAGCGATGAACCTCCCCCCGATCGACTGGCATGCGATCGCGCCCGAGCTCGTCCTCACGGCGGCGGCGTGCCTCGTTCTCGTCGTGGATCTGTTCCTGCCCGACGAGGCCAAGTGGATCGCGATGCCGCTCAGCGCAGCCGGCTTGTTCGGCACCCTTGCAGCCGTCGTTTCTCTGCTCGGCGCAGAGCGCGTGACGCTGGCGGGAAGCTTCGAGGTCAACGATTTCGCGCTGTTGTTCAAGGCTCTGTTCTGCGTGATCGGGCTCATCATCCTGGCGCTATCGCTCGACTACTTCCGTGACGGCCGTTACCACCAGGGCGAGTTCTACTTCTTGTTGCTCTGCGCTCTGCTCGGGGGCGTCGTGATGGCGAGCGCTCGCGATCTGATCTCCATCTTCATCGCGATCGAGACGATCAGCATCCCGGGGATCGTGATGGCGGCGCTCCGAAAGGGAGACGTGCGTTCGAACGAGGGCTCCCTGAAGTTCTTCCTGTTCAGCGTGCTGTCGTCCGCCTTGATGTTGTACGGGATGTCGCTGATCTACGGCGTCACCGGTTCTACCAACGTCGACGAGATCAACCAGGTGCTTCCGCAGCAGCATGAGGGCTTGGTCGCGGTCTCGGTGTTCTTCGTCGTGATCGGCTTCGCCTTCAAGGTTTCGGCCGTGCCGTTCCATTTCTGGGCCCCCGACACGTACGAGGGTTCACCTCCGCCGGTGGCTGCCTTCCTCGCGTCGGCGTCGAAGATCGGGGGCTTCGTCGGGTTGCTCGTCCTGATGTTCCGTGCCTTCCCGGCGGTCGCGGAACAGTGGCGTCCCGCGTTCGCGGTGCTGGCCGCATTGACGATGACCGTAGGGAACCTCATCGCGCTTCGACAGCAGCACATCATCCGGCTGCTTGCCTATTCGGGCGTCGCGCAGTCCGGATACATGCTGGTGGGCTTCGCGCTGATCGGCGCCAACGCCGATACGAACTCGCAAGCCTTCAAGGCGACGGTGATCTACATCGTCATCTACGGACTGATGGACCTTGGTGCGTTCGCGGCTGCTATCTCCTTCGCCCGGCGCGGTGGTACCTACTTCATCTCCGATTACTCGGGCCTCTGGAACCGATCGCCGGCCCTCGCCGGTCTGATGGCCGCCTTCTTGTTGTCGCTTGCGGGGGTACCGCCGCTGGCCGGCGCATGGGCGAAGCTGTTCGTCTTCCTGGCATCGATCGAAGCACAGGTCTACTGGCTCGCAGTCGTCATGGGTGTGAACGCCGTCATCGCGGCGTGGTACTACCTCGCGGTCGTCAAGCGGATGTTCTTCGACGTGCCCGAGGTCTCGGAACCCATCGAGACGCCCTACCTGTTGCGCGCGGCCATGGGCCTGGCGGTCCTGGCGCTGGTGGCGAGCTTCGTCTACCCGAGGCTCGTGACCGATCTCGCCGACCGGTCCGTGCTCGAGAGCCGCGGCGCCGATGTCGAGCTCTCGTCGCCGTAGCTAGTACAGGTCGCGGTCGTCGAGAGCGATCGCATCGCGAACCTCGCGTCCACTCGCGATCGTGACGCCCGTCCATACGACGGCGCCCTCTACGCGCGCCCGTGGCCTCACGTGGGCTCCGGCGAGCACGATGGCTCCCGGGCCCAGCGTTCCTCCCGCCGCCGTCGCGCCGGGACCGAGATAGGCCTTGCCCCCCACGACCTGCACGATCCGACCGGGAAGCTCACGGGGTGGTCCCGGAGCGCGGCCGTTCAGGACATCGATCGACGTTTCCAGGAAGGAGACCGGCGTGCCGACGTCGGCCCGGTAGCCGGTGTGAGGAAAGACGGCGAGCCCTCCCGTGTCCGCCAGCTGCTTCAGAAGGGTCTCGCCGAGCCCCAGCGGCCGGTCGTCGTCGAGTCGGGCGAGGACCTCTCTCTCGAACACACCCACGCCGATGTAGGAGGCTCCCGGCCGTTGCTCGAGCCGCCGATCGACGAACCCCGTCGCGCGCCCCCCGTCGTGCAGGAGGTCCGCGCCGGAGTCGACGTCGCGAACCGCGACCGTCGCCGGGGCCCCGTTCCGCCGGTGGGCGTCGAGGAGGTCGGCCGGATCGAGGTCGGTCACGAGATCGCAGTTGTGGACCAGCACCCGGTCGGCGAGGCGAGACTCGAGGGCCTTGAGGGTGCCCGCGGTTCCGTAGGCTTCCGGCTCTTCGACGAAGATCTCCACGCCCCCTCCGCCGAGCGCCCGGCCGACCGCCGGCGCCAGCCACGAGGCGTTGACCACGACCGGAGGCGCGACCCGTTCCAGCGCCCGCAGGCCCCACCGGCCGAGGGGGACGTCCAGGAGGGGCAGGGCCGCCTTCGGCACGAGATCGGTCAGCGGGCGGAGGCGCTCGCCCCGGCCGGCCGCCAGCAGTATCGATGAGATGCCCACTTGAACCACCATGCCCGGTCCCGTAGCCGTCCGGCTGAGGCGGCGGCCGGCTCCTGCTCGGTCTGTCGACGGTCGGTGCAGGATATGTTCCGACCTCGCCGAATGGGTACATAGAGGCGGCACACCGTCGCCGATCGATGACGCTGCGGCGTCGAGGATCCTTCCAGGAGGGCCCCTAACAACGTGAGACGAGTAGCTCGCATCACGCTGGCGATGACGCTCGCCCTCGGGAGCATCCTCGTGCTGCCCCGCGGCGGCGCGACCGGCTCGCAGGCGCTGGCGCAGATCCCGTTGCCGACGCTGTCGCCGACGCTCCTCGACCCGGACCCCACCCCGACTCCCCCGCCCACCGAGCCCTCACCATCGCCGACCTCCGAGGGCGGCGGAGATGGCGGCTCCGGCTCCGGAGGCACGACCACCGACGAGACCGACTCCAAGAAGGACGACGGCACCAAGAGTGGCAGCGAGACGAAGCGCAAGCGCAAGCGTCCCGGCGGCGGCGAGTTCGTCGGCCCGTTCCGGCCATCGGGGTCGTTCACCACGGACCGGCTGGTGGCGCGAGCCGCCCAGCTGCGCTCGCTCGGCGTCTCGACGCCGGAGGTGATCGAGAAGGTCTTCCCGCCGTTCATCATCGCCGGACATGCCGCGTGGACGAACACGTGGGGCGCGCCTCGTTACGGCCCCGCGCCGGGACAGCGCCGTCGTCACCAGGGACAGGACGTGTTCTGTGACTACGGTGCACCCGTGCTCGCCGCCGTTCCCGGCACCGTCAGCTTCGGTGATGGCGGCCTCGGCGGGAAGGTCGCTCGGGTGCATACGGCCGACGGCGGCTACTTGTATTACGCGCACCTGTCCAACTGGAACACGAAACAGTTCGATCAGGGGGATCGCGTCGAGGTCGGGGACGTCATCGGCACATGTGGGAACAGCGGGAACGCGCTCTCCACTCCGCCGCACGTTCACTTCGGCCATTACAACGGCGACGGTGTCGCGGTCGACCCGATGCGCGAACTCGTCCGATGGTTGAGGCAAGCGGAGCGCCGCACCGGCGTCCTCGTCGAGAACGCCACCAACGAGCGCACGAAGGAGATCGCTTCCATCACGCTCTCCCGCCGTTTCGGCGACGCTTTCATGCCCGACACCTCGCAGCTCTCCCTGGCCGGCGACGCGCTGTGGGCCTCGGGTTCGTCGCCCGGGATCGGCATCTTCACGCTGGCAGATATCGCCTTGCGAACGGCGCTCTCGGACAGCCTGTTCGAGGCCGAGTTGCACCCCGTGTCCGGGGATCGAGAGTCTCGCGACGTCCTGCGATCGATGCTGACCCCCAGCGCGATCCTGACGGAGATCACCGCCGACGACGACCACGCCCACACCGAGACCGCGGACTAGCCGCCTCCGCTATCCTTCGTCACCGTTACGGCGGGATGCCCGAGTGGCCAAAGGGAGCGGTCTGTAAAATCGTCGGCGAATGCCTTCAGAGGTTCGAATCCTCTTCCCGCCACGCCGCTGGAGGCCCCCCGCCGGGGGCCTTTTTCATGCCGGCGGGCGCTCCCTTCCGGCGGTTCTGAGACAGTACGGCTAAGGCTCGGGACGCCCCGCCCCCGTACCCTGCCGGGGTGAAGGACTACCCCTCGTACAGCTTGTGGCTCTCTCAGGTCGGGGACCTGTCCCCCCGCCCTGTGCTCCGGCGCGACCTCGAGGTGGACGTCGCGATCGTGGGAGGCGGGTACACGGGTCTGTGGACGGCCTATTACCTCAAGAAGGCGGACCCGGGTCTTCGCATCGCCTTGCTCGAGCGGGATGTCTGTGGGTTCGGCGCCTCGGGACGTAACGGCGGGTGGTGCTCGGCCCTGTTCGCGGCATCCAAGAAGAAGATCGCTCGGCGTCACGGACGGGCGGCGGCCGTGGCGATGCAGAAGGCGATGTTCGACACCGTCGACGAGGTCGGTCGCGTCACCGCGGCCGAGCGCATCGACTGCGATTTCCACAAGGGCGGGACCCTGACGCTTGCACCCTCGCCGGCGCATGTGGGGCGGGTCAGGGAGGAGATCGTCGAGGAACACTCGTGGGGCTTCTCCGATCGCGACTTCAGTTGGCTCGACGAGGCCGAGGTCCGGCAACGGATCCACACCCCGGAGCTGTACGGCGCGGCCTTCACTCCGCACTGTGCCGCGTTGCACCCGGCGAAGCTCGCTCGTGGGCTGGCCGACGTGGTCGAGGGCCTCGGGGTGGAGATCTACGAGCAGACCGCCGCGGCCACGGTCGAGCCCCATCTCGTGGAGACGGATGCCGGTCGTACCGTTCGAGCCCGGTTCACGGTTCTGGCGACCGAGGCGTTCACCGTGGAGCTGGCGCACGCCGCTCGTCGTCTCGTCCCTCTTTACTCGTTGATGATCGCCACCGAATCGCTGGGGGAGGCGTTCTGGGACGAGGTCGGGTGGCGCGACCGGGAGACCATCACCGATGGTCATCACCTCCTCATCTACGCGCAACGCACGGCGGACGATCGCATCGCATTCGGCGGCCGCGGCGCGCCCTACCACTTCGGTTCGAGGATCAGTGACGACTTCGACCGCGATCCCCACGTCTTCATCGAGCTCAAGCGAGTGCTTCACTCCCTGTTCCCGGCCGTGCGCCATGCGGCGATCACGCATCATTGGGGGGGGCCGGTCGGCGTGCCGCGCGACTGGTACTCGAGCGTGAGCCTCGACGCTGACGGGATGGCCTGGGCCGGCGGGTACGTGGGCGACGGTGTTTCGACGAGCAACCTGGCGGGCCGGACCCTGCGAGACCTGATCCTGGGTCATGACACGGCGATCACCCGGCTCCCGTGGGTCGGCCACAGGTCGCGTCGATGGGAGCCGGAACCCCTGCGGTGGATCGGGACGAACCTCGCCCTGAGGGCGATGGGCAGCGCGGATCACAAGGAGCGTAAGACCCGCAGGGCCACGCGACGCGGCGACCTCCTCAAGAAGATCGTCGGGATCTAGGCCCGCGACTGGTTCAAGCCCAGCAGCGACGGGCGAAAGAACGGCGATCGGGGAATCCCACTCCCGTTTCGGGACCCCCCATTTTCAGTGAGGCCAGTGAGGCCACTGGCTCCATTGGCTTCACTGGCTCCCTTGGCCTCACGATAGAACCGGGCTCCGAAAACGGATACCTCGAAGCTGCCCATAGCGTGCCGAGGGCACGCAGCTTGCCGCGTCGCTCGAGCTCCACGATCGCCCGGTGGCCGGCGTTCGGCTTGGCCGTCCATGCTCCGTGTTCGAGCCGTGCCTGCCACGCCCTCTTCCGCATATCCGGATCGACCAGGTAGTTCTGGAGGGTGAAGAGCTTCTCCGCGGCCGGATCCTTGGTCCACACGCCGTTCGGCCCCCGGAAGTCGGGGATGCCCGATTCGGTGGAGATCCCGGCTCCGGTCAGGACGGTGACGCGCTGCGCGCCGGCGACGAGCTCGCCGGCGGCCTCCAGGCTCGCCCCCAACGTTTCCATGAGCCACAAATTACCTGCGGAGCGGCGGCCGGCGCCCATCCGGAGACGGTTAGCCTTCGCGGATGGAGGAAGCGACGGCCAGGAGCCTGGATCCCTCGGACGCCTTGCGGGCGCGCCTGGGCTCCCGAGCGATCTCGGACCTCGAGACGGGGACCATCGTCGTCCTGCCCTCGATCACGTTCCCGGAAGAAGAGCTTCGCAAGATCACGGCGATCGAGTTCTACGCCGAGCGGATGCTCTACGCCCTCCTGTGGCTGCGGCACCCCGAGATGCGGATCGTCTACATTACCTCCTCGCCGGTCGATCCGGCGGTGGTCGACTATTACCTCGGCTTCGTCGATGAGCCGACGGCGCGAGAGAGGCTGACCCTGGTCTCGCTGGACGATTCCGACGCCGCCGCGATCAGCGGCAAGCTGCTCTCGCGGCCCGAGCTCATCGAACAGATCCGCTCCGTGGTGGGAGACGACGACGCCTACATCCTTCCCTTCAACGTCACGTCTCTCGAGGTCCAGGTCTCACACCGGTTGGAGATGCCGCTCTACGGAGCTCGTCCCGACCACGTCTGGTGGGGATCGAAGTCGGGGGCCAGGTCTCTCGCCCGGGATGCCGGGGTCGCCGTCCCCCGCGGGCAGGAGGACCTTCGCTCCGTGGAGGAGGTCGAGTTGGCGGTACGGCGACTGCGGGACCGAGAGCCGAGACCGGCCGCCGCCGTCATCAAGCTCAACAACGGATTCTCCGGTCAGGGCAACGCGATCGTCGAGCTCGGACACATCGCAGCGCCGTTCACCGGTACGCCCATCGTCTTCTGTTGCGACGACGAGGGGTGGGACACGTACGGTCCGAAGATCGCGCTGGAAGGCGCCGTCGTCGAGGAGTTGATCCGCGCCCCCGGAGCCGCCTCCCCGAGTGCCCAGTTCCGCATCGCGCCGAACGGCGAGTTCGAGGCGATCTCAACGCACGATCAGATCCTCGGGGGCCCGGAGCTACAGGTGTACCTGGGTTGTCGCTTCCCCGCGGGTGCGGATTACCGTCTCGAGATACAGGAGTTGGGATTGTCCGTCGCGGAGGTACTCGCGTCCCAAGGGGTCATAGGTCCCTTCGGGATCGACTACATCGTTCGGCCCACCGGTGACGGGTGGGACATCCTCCTCACCGAGATCAATCTGCGTATGGGGGGCACGAGCCATCCGTTCTTCATGGCCCGTTTCGTGACCGAAGGTTCCTACGATCCGTCGACCGGGAACCTGGTCGCGGACGGACGGGCCAAGCACTACGTGGCGAACGACAACTTGAAGTCGGAGGCTTACGTTGGGCTCGCGCCGGCGACCGTCATCGACGCGGTTCAACGAGCCGGCATCGCCTTCGACGTCTCGCGCAAGACCGGAGTGACGCTCCACCTGATGGGGGCGTTGCGGGACTACGGGAAGTTCGGTGGCCTCGCGATCGGCGACTCGGCCGACGAAGCGGACGCGCTGTACCTTCGACTGGTCGAGGTCCTGGACTCCCTACGTAGCTGACGGGCGTTCGGGGGCCGGATCGCGGTCGCCGTCGCGGAGCGCCATCGCGCTCAAGGCTTCGAGGATCGTGCGGTGGGCGGCCATGGCGGTGATCTCCGCATGGTCGTAGGGCGGGCTGACCTCGACGACCTCGAGCCCGGCGAGACTCATCTCGAGACAGAGTGTCCGAACGGCTCGCAACAACTCGCGGGTGGTCAGCCCTCCGGGCTCGGGCGTGCCGGTGCCCGGCGCGTATGCCGGATCCAGCACGTCGATGTCGATCGACAGGTACAGGTGATCCGCATCGGCGATCCGACCCAGGACCTCGCCCATCACCGCGTCGATCCCACGCTCGGCTATCTCTTCCGACCGATGCCAGCGCACGCCTGCGGCGCGGGCCCAGTCCCACTCCTCTTGGAACGGCCAGTAGCCGCGCAGTCCGACCTGGATCAGCCGCCGTCCCGGGATCACGCCTTCCTCGACGAGATGGCGGAACGGAGTCCCATGCGACCACTTGACACCGGACAGGTCGGGCGCCGTGTCGGCGTGGGTGTCGAACTGGACGACGGCCAGGCTGCCGTGGTCGTAAGCCTCGGCAACCGCCGAGATGTCGGGGAAGGCGATCGAATGGTCGCCCCCGAGCACCACCGGGATCGCCCCGGCCCGCACGATCCCGCGAACCGCCGACCGGATCGCCCGGTGGCTGGCGTGGGCGTCGCCGGGCACGACCTCGGCGTCGCCGTGGTCGACGATCGTTAGTTCGGCGAAGGGGTCGACGCCCAGGTCCATGTGCCAGCCGCGCGGGGTCCCTCCGCCGTCGTAGGCGTTGCGGATCGCCCGCGGGCCGAAGCGGGCGCCGGGCCGGTGGGTGACCATGTCGTCCATCGGGGCTCCCACAACCACGACGTCGGCGCCGGCCAGCTCTCGGGGGTCGAGCGCCAGGGGCACCTTCTGGAAGGTGCCCACCCCCGCGTAGGCCGGCTCGCCGGGCCGGTTCGTCTGCATGCCTGCATCCTGCCAGTTAGACCGGCGATGGTCCCGCTCGCCCCCCGCTGGTCCCGCTCGCCCCCCGCTGGTCAGTGCTTGCGCGGGACGTGACGGACGTTCGCGAAGCCGAACTCCTCGAAGTGGATCTGATCGTCCGGCACGCCCTTGGCGACGAATTGGTTCCTCAACGCGTGCATCATCGGCGGGGGACCGCAGATGAGGATGTCCTTCTCCGGAAGGTTGCGGCTGACTCCTTCGACGTCGTCGGCCGTCATGAACCCGAGCCGGTCTCTCTGAACCGGGATGGTCCGGACGCGCGGGTTCTGATCGCCGAGAGCGTAGAAGTCCTCGATGAAGTACTTCTCTTCGCCGGTCTCCATCGCGTAGTAGAAATCGATCTCGTAGTCGTCCTCGGTGAGGCTGCGCGCCATGCTGAGGAACGGCGTTACCCCGATCCCCCCGGCGATCCAGATCTGCTTGGGGTTGTCGATGTTGCGGTACGAGAACGCGCCGTAGGGACCCTCGACATGTACCAGAGCGCCGACCTCGAGCGCTCGCAACGCGTTCGTGAAGTCGCCGAGCGCCTTGACGGCAACGCTGAGGTGCGGCGACCCGGGGGCGGATGTGATCGAGAAGGGGTGCGCCTGGTTCGTCACGGCCCCCGTTCGCAGCGTCACGGTGGCCGTCTTGGGTTGCGTCTCTATCTCCATGGGGCGGAACTCTTCGTGGATCCCTTTCGACTCGAAGGTGACGAAGGCGAACTGACCGGGTTCGTAGCGGAGTCGTTCGCCGAGAGGTTGCATCACGACCTCGGTGACGAACTCATCGAGCCGGTTCACCTTCACGACGCGGTAGCGGAGTCGTCGCACCAGGGTCCGACCGAACAGCGAGCGATAGAAGAAGCCGGCGAACCCGAACAGACACAACACCGCCAGGTAGTAGGTCAACGTCGGAGATACGGCTTTCGTGCCCGCCGAGCGGAACACGTGGAAGACGCCGAGAACGAAGGCGAGGCCGAAGATGCGGTGCACGTAGATGAACATCTCGTGGTTGAGCCGCGCGAACAGCGTCATGAAGAGCGCGAACGCCATGCCGACCAGTGCGAGGGATCCGAGGAACGTCGTCGGGCTGCCGGGGGTCAGCAGGCGCAGCGCCGACTCCAACGAGACCGCGCCGTATCCCGCCACCATGAGAAGGGCGTGGGCGGTTAGCAGCCCGAAGGCCCATTCGCCGATCTTGCGATGCACCTTGTACATCCGGTCCAGGCCGCCGAAGACCGGCTCGACGAACCAGAACCGGCCCCCGAGGAACAGGTTGCAGGCGAACGCCGAGATCCCCGCGAGACCGATCGCGTTCCCGAGGCTGCGCAGGGACGTCGACGTATCGGCGAAACGGGGGCCGAAGGGCGCGGCCGTGGCCCAGAGCAGCACGGGCACGGCGGACAGCACCGCCACCAGCAGCGCCCCCCGGTTCCTCCCGACGAAACCGATCACTCGACCTCCCATGGATGGACCACGACAAGATAGAGGAAGTCCCTCGCCGTCCTGGGGCCGCCGGATCAGTGCCCGAGGCGATTGTCGTGAACCGTACGACTAAGTACTGTTTAGCGCGTGACCCTCGAACTCGCTTACTGGATCGCACTCGGCTTCGGCGTGGGTTTCCTCCTGCTGTCGTTGCTGCTGGGCGATGCCTTCGACTTCTTGAACTTCATCGACCTCGATATCGGTGACGGTTTCGCCGCGACCCCCGTGCTCTTCGCCGCCATCGCCGGGTTCGGGGGAGGGGGGTTGCTCGCGGTGGAGGCCCTCGGGGTCGGCCCGGGAGTTTCGGTCGTGGTGGGCCTCGGCTCGAGCGTCGTCCTGGGAGGCCTCGCGGCGGGGCTCTTCGCGGCGCTTGCCAAACAGGAGTCCAAGGAGACTTTCACGACCGGGCAGCTCGTGGGCGCGCGCGGCACGTGCACCCTGGCGATCGGCCCGGGCAGGATCGGACGGATCTCCGTTCAGCACGCAGGCATGACGCGTTCGTACAGCGCCCGCAGTAGCGAGGACATCGCGGTCGGCGACGACGTGGTCGTGCTCGAGGTTGCGGGAGATTCCTTGAAGGTGGGGTCGGTCGCCACCGCAGCTTCGGACCCATCCACTTAGCGGAAACCAAGGGAGGATCGTGGAACAGGTACCGATAGTCGTCATCGCTCTCATCATCGTGGGCGTCGCGATACTGGCGTTTGCCGCCAGCCGCTACAAGGTGGCGAAGCCGAACGAGGCATTGATCATCGCCGGCTCGAGGAGATCTGCCGGAGGCGTCAGGGTCGTGGTCGGTGGGGGAGCCATCGTCTATCCCCTCGTCAACGTCGCGAAGCGGATATCGCTGGAGATCCAGTCGATCCCCGTCGGCCTCAGCGGCGCGGTGACCACCCAAGGCGTCCCGGTCGCGGTGGAGGGCATCGTGAACGTGAAGATCGCCGACGACGAGGACGCGATCCGTCAGGCGGCACAGCGATTCTTGGACAGTCAGATCCGGGTTCCCGAGGTCGTCCGCAACGTGATGGAGGGGTCGCTTCGAACGATAATCGGGCAGCTAACCGTCGAGGAGCTGATCCGCGACCGCGAGCTGTTCGCCTCTCGCGTGCAAGAGGTCGCGAACGGTGACCTGCAAGGCACCGGGCTCGCCATCGACGTCTTCACCATCCAATCGATCTCCGACTCCGAGCAGTACATCGAGAATCTCGGCCGGAAGGCGGCCGCTCTCGTCAAGCGCGACGCCGAGATAGCGGAAGCCGATGCGCAGAGGGAGGCCCGCGAGAAACAAGAGGTGGCGCGCCAGTCCATCCTCGAGGCGGAGAAGGCGACGAGCCTGAAGGAGCAGGCGATCTTGCGCGATGTCGCGGCTGCGGAAGCACGCGCCGAGCAGTCGAAACCTCTGGCGGATGCCGAGGCCCGGCGCGAGGTCGTCCTGACCGAGACCGAGGTCGCCGAGCTCGTCGCCAAGCGGCGCGACAAGGAGCTCGACTCGGAGATTCGCCGGACCGCAGATGCTCAGCGCTACGCGGCCGAGCAAGGAGCGGAGGCCGAGAGGTACCGCGTGAAGGCCCAGGCCGAGGCGAAGCGAGACCAGCGTCTCCTGGAGGCCGAAGCCGAGCGCGCCAACCTCGAGGCGGTGGCGGCCGGTAAGGCGTTCGAGGCGCGCGAGCTGGGCCGGGCGCAGGCCGACGCGACCCTCTCGGTGGGGGAGGCCGAGGCTGAGGCGATGGCCAAGAAGGCCGCCGCCTACAAGGAGTACGAGGAGGCGGCGACCCTCGAGCTGCTCGTCTCGCGGCTGCCGGAGGTGGCTCGGGCGATCGCGGAGCCGATCGCCAACGTCGACAACATCACGATCATCGATACCGAAGGAGCGAACAAGCTCACGAAGGTCACGGCCAACACCGTGCACCAGCTGGATTCGGTGTTGGAGTCGTTCACCGGGTCGAGCCTCAGCGGCCTGGTCGGCCGGTACCTGAAGGAGAGCGGCAACGGGGCTCCGTCGGACGGCGGATCGGGCGAGGCCACGGAGCGAGGGTCCTAGCACGACCGGCGAACCCGGGCGGCGTTATCCTGTGTCGCCGACGCCCCCTTAGCTCAGACGGCAGAGCGTGAGTCCGACTTGTTCATTCCATCCTCTCGACCCACTGGGAGCGCCATTCGGGCGCTTCGAAGGGAGGGGCGAAATACTCAGTCGTCTTCGCGACCTTGCCATCTCGAAGTTCCACGATGCCGACGATCTTCCATACTTCTTCCGTCGGATACCGGACCTCCCCCTCCCAGGTATAGACGTCCCCGGAACCGACGATCCTGATCGGAGTTATGAAGGCACCGAAAACCGGGCCGCCGACGGACCACTGGTCCTCGGCGCCCACTATCCGCCGGCGCGCGAGGCTGTCATCGAGGATCCCGCCCGGCCAGTTCTCCAGGATGGCGCGGAAGTTCTCGCGCCCGCGGGTCCGCTCTCCCGACTGCGGCCACTCATCAACGTAGTCGGGGTGTTGTAGCTCATGAACAGATTCCCAGTCGATGGGTCCCTTCATCGCCTGGAGGTACCGCTCAACCATGTTCCGGCCGCTTGTCATCTCGACTCAACCTCCCTAGGTCGTCGCGAGCGCGAGCGTATTTCGGCCCGTGCTCGTGCTCCAGGGGGATTTGGAGCAGGGGTTCTACGCCCGCTTCACGCGCGTGAGGCGATAGCATAGGCCGCGGTCTGGCCGGCGTAGCCCTAAGCGACGTCTCCCATTCAGGGATGAGATCGGCGAGGTCGAGAGCATCTGCGGCCAGGAGGCGAGCCATGGGCGAGGTATCCTTTCGGGCGGTCGATTGGTAGGGGATGGATTAGATCTGCGGAAACGCTTTGCAATAGGTATCGGAGGTTCCACGACGTATTAGTGCAGGTCAGCCGCCCCCTTAGCTCAGACGGCAGAGCGTCTCCATGGTAAGGAGAAGGTCCACGGTTCGATTCCGTGAGGGGGCTCCAGGTCCGCGGCTCGCCCGTGGATCGCCCTGGCGGCGTAGCTCAGGGGCAGAGCAGGCGGCTCATAATCGCCGAGTCGGTGGTTCGAGTCCACCCGCCGCTACGAACCTCGCAGCAGCTACGAAATCTCGGATCGAGGAGCAGGTTGCGGGGCCCGGTGCGAAGAATCACAATTGTGACCGGGGGCTTAACCTGGGGCTCCTGATATCCGAAAATCCTTCCGGGAGGTTCTTCGGATGCAGCAGCAGCCAGTCACGCGTTTCTGTCCGACCTGCGGCACCGACGTCGAGGACGTCGGGGGCTTCTGCATGCTCGGGCACTCCCTCAAGGTCTCGGCCCCCTCGGCCGCCCTCAGCACCCTGCGGGCAGAGGTGGACGCGGCCTTCGAGGAGGCGAAGCTGAAGGTGGCCGCTGTCTTGGGAACCTCCGCACCGAACGCGCCCATCCAGCCGGTGCCCTCACCCCGGTCCGTCGAGCCGCTGGGGATCACCGAGCCCGAACCGCTCGTGGACCCGGCTCCCGCGTCGTCCCCGGTCCGGACCCCCCCGCCCCCGCCTCCGCCCGCGCCGGCCGGGACCGCGCGCATGGACACCCAGCCCGTCGTCGTGCCGCCCCCCTCCAACGGCTCCGACCCGATCACGGCCTTCTCACCGCCCCCGCACATGGACTGGGGCCCGCGCCGCAAGCCCTTCCGCCGGGCCAAGTAGAGCCCAGCCGGCGAACGCCGGCCGATATACTGGCCGCCCTCCTGCTATCTCCGAGGTGAACCATGGCCAGTGACCGGCGCGTCTACGTGACGCTCGAGTGCACCCAGTGCAAGCGACGCAACTACACAACGATGAAGAACCGGCACAACGACCGGGACCGTCTGGAGCTGGCCAAGTACTGCCGCTGGTGCTCGGGCCACACCGCCCACAAGGAGACCCGCTAACCCTTCCCGATCCGGGCCGCCCCGCCCGGCCCACCCCGCCTCGCCCGCCCCTTCCGGCTTCGGCGTGGGCTCGGGGGCTCGGGGGACTTCGGGCATCTGCACGGAGGAGGTGAGCGCCGCCCGGAGAACCTCTTCTAAGAGCGCCGCAACGTTTCGCCGTGAGCGCTAGCACCCATCCGCATCGGGAGGTCTCGCATGCGTCGCAGGTCGATCGTCGTCGTCCTCAGCCTGGGGCTGGTGGCCGGCGCCGTGTCGGCACCCGCGCCGGCCGGCGCACAGGAGGCCCACACGGCGGAGGACGCGACCATCGAGAGCGTCCCGGACGCCTCCGGCGCGGTGACGATCCACTTCACCGTCTTCAAACCGGCCGGGGCGAGCCCGGCGAACCAGGTGCCGGTGATCTTCCATTCCCACGGCTGGGGCGGCTCGCGGTCCACGACCATCGGAGGGGAGATCCAGTCCTATCTGGACGCCGGCCTCGGCGTGGTCAGCATCGACCAGCGGGGCCACGGCGCATCGGGGGGCCAGGCGAACGTGCAGGATCCCGACTACGAGGCGCAGGACATCAAGAAGATCATCGACTACGTCGGGGCGCTCGACTGGGTCGAGCACGACGTGAACGCGTCGGGCAACCCGATCGCGGACGACCCCGTGCTTGGTGCGGTCGGCGGTAGCTACGGCGGTGGCTACCAGTGGATGACCGCGTTGACGGAAGTGAAGGAATCCGGCAGGACGCGCTTCAACGCGCTCGCTCCCGAGATCAGCTGGTTCGACCTGCCCGAGAGCCTCGCTCCTCAGGGAGTGGCCCGGACCGGTTGGGTGACGCTCCTCTACGCGGCCGGAGCTGGGATGGTGCCCCAGTACATCCACGAGTCGTACGCGTACGGGGCCGCGACCGGTCAGTGGCCGGACGGCACCGTCCCGGGGGTCTACAACCTCGACGCCGAGTTCACCGAGCACAGCCCGGTTTCGTTCGTCGAGCAGGGCTACAAGCTCGACATCCCGACACTCGTACGCCAGGGTTCGTCGGACAATCTGTTCAATCTGAACCAAGGCATCCATAACTTCCAGCAGACGTTGACCGATTCGGCCCGCGCCGAGAGCCTTTTCGTCGCCTACAACGGGGGCCACGCACTCCCGAACGCTCTCCCGCTGGGCTACGCGACCGGCGCCGACGAGTGCTCGGGGGACTGGACCCAGACGCGGATCGACTTCTTCAAGGCCGCTTTCGAAGGCGGCGACACGCGGGCCGTCCTCCCCAACCACTACAACCTGACCACCGCCGACGGGGCCTGTCTCGGAACGGACCTACTGGGCTCCGTCAGCACGTACGAGGTCGACCCCGCGGGCCTCGGAGCGTGGGGAACGCCGGCCGGCGCCGGAGCGCCCGTGCACGTCGAACTGGCATCCGGGCCCCTGACCGTCGCGGGCATCCCCAGGCTGACCGGAGATCTCTACAACCTTGCCGTCGACTCCCGCGCGTTCTTCGCCCTGTCCGTCGGCTCGAACGCAGCCGACGCGCAGGTGGTTCAGAACAACATGATGCCCTTGCGTTCGCTGACGCCTCACGCTCCCGGCGTCGCAGAGCAGGCCATCGATATCGAGCTGCCCGCGGTCGTCGTCGATATCCCCGCAGGCGAGAAGCTGTTCCTGACGATCTCGCCGGTCAGCGACATGAGCTTCGGTCACGGCAGCCGCGCCCCCGGGGCGATCGTCATCCAAGACCTCGAGGTTCACGTACCACTCCTCTAGTTCTTAGTCCCTGACATGTCAGGTTCTTAGTCCCTGGCATGTGTCAGGCTCTAGCAGGTCGGTGGGGAGCACCGTCAAGGCAACCTCGAGGGAGTGTGGTGGAACACGATCGCGAGCCGAGCATGTCTCAGCAGGAGCCTCTCGACCGCTATCGGCGTCTGATCGAGGGTTCGGACGTCGGGCTCTTCCAAACCACCCCCGACGGCGAGATCAGGTGGGTGAACCGGGCGGCGGCCCGGATCGTCGGCTACGACTCCCCGGAAGAGTTCACCGCTGCGGTCGGCGACATCCGGCAGATATACGTGGACCCGTCGCGGCGTGACGATTTCCTGCGCGAGATCGAGGCCCACGGCGAGATCTCGGGTTTCCAATACGAGATCTCGCGCAAGGATGGGTCCCTCCGATGGATCGAGGTCAGCGCTCGTCCGGTGATCGCACCCGACGGCTCGGTGGAGCTCTTCGAGGGCACCGTGACCGACATCACCAGGAAGAGGCTGCTGGCGGCGGGACTGGATGCGGTCTCTTCCCAGCTCGAGCCGAAGGAAGCCATCACGCGCTTCGCCGACGTCCTCGGACGCGTCGCCCCATTCTACCAACTCACGCTGGCCGTCGTCGAGGACGACCATTACCGGCGGATGATCAGCGTTTCGGGTCCCGACCAGCCCGTCTGGTTCCCACCGGACGAGCGCGTACCCCTGGCCGGGAACTCGATGCTTCAGGTCGTGACGACGAGGAGCTCCCTCGTCGTTCCCGACACGGCAGCCGGGACATGGGATTTCGACGCGGTGTTGCGCAGCCGGGGTGTGGGTTCCTACGCGATCTTTCCGTTGGTTGACGAGAGTGGCGTGTTCGCGACCTTCAACGTTGGGGTCGCGGAGCCCTCCTCCTTATCCGAGGAAGTCGTCGACCTCTTGGAGTCGATAACGAGTGCCGTAGCCAACGCGGTGAAGAACATCTTGGTCGTCGAGCGTGAGCGCGAAGCACACCGGCAACTCGCGGAAGCGGGTCGACTCAAGGACGAGTTCTTGGAGCGTGCCTCTCACGATCTGCGTTCCCCGGTCAGCATCATCGATGGGATTTCCGAGATCCTCCACGTGCATTGGGATGCGATGGACGACGATCAGCGTCGCCAGAGGCTTCAGGTGATCCAGCGCCAGGCGAGGCGCATGAAGGAGTTGCTGCGCCGGGACATGGACGTGGCGCTGATCGAAGCGGGCGATCTCATCTGCGAGCCACGGGTGTTCGATCTCGCCGCCGGCGTGCGCGAGGCGGTCGAGGATGTTGCCGTCGCGACTCCATCGCATCACTTCGAGGTCTCGACGCCGAGCGCACTGCCGATGGCCTACGCCGACGACGAACGAACGCTCCAGATCTTGGCCAACCTCGTGACGAACGCGGTCAAGTTCTCGCCTCGGGGAACCGCCGTCCGGGTCCGTGTCTCCGAGGAAGGTTCCACGTTGCGCGTGGACGTAGAGGATGAGGGGCCCGGCATCGACCCCGGAAGTCGCGACGAGATCTTCGAGAAGATGGCTCGGCTGGATACGCACGCCGAGGGCACCGGCCTCGGCCTCTACATCGCGAAGTCTCTCGTCGAGCTCCAGGGTGGCCGGATCTGGGTCGCGAGCGCTTCCTCGGGCGGGGCGTGCCTAAGTTTCACGGTGCCCGTCGCCGACGCGGCCTCGTCGGTGCCCTAACGGACCCGCGTACCGACCGCGAAGATCACCTCGGAACGGCTCACGAGGGCGGAGTTGGGCAAGGCTTGGATGCGCGCTCTCGCCGTCTCCAGGAACCGGGGCCGCACGGCCGGGTCGAGCGTCTCGTAGCGTCGTTTCCCGATCGCCATGCCGGTCGCACGGTCCACGAAGCTCTCGACGTCCCACCGACGTTCGAGTCTTCCGGTCCAGGTCTCGATCTCGCCGAACCCGGCGTCCCGCAGATGCATCGCCATCTTCTCGGGCGTGTCGACGTAGTCGTGCAGCGAATGCAGCCCCTCGGGCTCGGCGGCGCCGTAGCGGCCGAGCTCTTCGTGCCAGAGCTCCAGCGCGGGCCAGGTTTCGTCATCGCCCCAGGTGGTGCTGGCGGCGCGGCCCCCGCGCCGCAGGATGCGGCGAGCTTCCCGGAGTCCGTCGACCGGGTGTGGCAGGTGGAACAACATGAAGACCATCGTGATCAGGTCGAACGATCCCGGGCCGAACGGGAGCCGGGTTGCATCGGCCACGGCCAGGCCGAAGCACCGCGGCGCCAGCGCAAGCATCCCCTCGGCGCGGTCGGAGCCGACGACCATGGCCTCCGGAGCTCGTTCGGAGATATCGCCCAGGAGGGCGCCGACGCCGGCTCCCACGTCGAGCACGGCCCGGGCGCCGTCCAGGTCCAGCCGGTCCAGCAGGACCCGGCCCATCTCTTGGAGGCCCGCGGCCCAGCACCGTTCGTAGACGCCAGCTTCGGCGGAGTAGGTCTGGGTGAGAAGCGCGATCCTCTCTTCGGTGGACAGGTCCTCGATGCCGGTCATGGGAGCTTCGTATCGCGTCTCGAGGGTCGGCGCTAGTGGGCTCGCGGAGCCCGCGATGGAGTACCGTCCCCGGCGTGGCCGACATCTTGATCCTCGGGGGTGGGTTCGGGGGACTGGAGACCTCGAACCGGCTCCGATCCGCGTTGGGTGACGCCCACAACATCACCGTCATCGACAGGCGAGACAGATTCACGATCGGAGCCGCGAAGCTATGGCACATCGCCGGGCTCCGCTCGCTCGATGACTCCACCCGTCCCTTGTCCGCTCTCCGGGAGAGAGGCATCGACTACATCGAGGCGGACATCGACGGGATCGAACCGGACACCAGAACGGTGCGAACGTCGGCCGGTTCACACCGCGCCGACTTCCTGGTGATCGCCCTGGGGGCCAGCTTCTTCCCCGCGCACGTCGAGGAGCTTCGGCCCCCGGCGTACAACCTCTACGATCCGGGCTCGGTCCGAGACATCCGAGCCGCCCTGGAGCCGCTCGACGAGGGGCGGATCGCCGTCACCATCATGGGCCTGCCCTACAAGTGCCCTCCCGCTCCGTACGAGGCGGCGTTCCTGATCGACCAGTACCTGAGGGAACAGGGGCGCCGGGACCGGGTGGAGTTGGAGGTTTACACCGTGCAACCCTCACCCCTGCCGGTCGCGGGTCCCGAGGCGAGCCGTCGAGTGGCGGAGACGCTCGGGAGCCGCGGGATCGCGCTGTACTCCGAGCACGAGCCGGCCCGGATCGACTCCGAGGGCCACGAGATCCATTTCGCGAACGGGCATCGGGCGGGTTTCGACCTCCTGCTCGGCGTGCCGAAGCACGTAGCGCCGAAGGTCGTCGCCGAGAGCCGGCTCGCGGGGCCCAAGGGTTGGATCACGACCGACCCCTCGACCCTGCTGACCGAGTTCGAACGGGTCTACGCGATCGGCGACTGCACGTCGATCCCGAACGCGGTCGGCGAGATACCGAAGGCGGGGGTTTTCGCGGAGGCTCAGGGACGCGTGGTGGCGGACCGCATCATCGCGGACATCGGAGATGGGGACGGACCCACCTTCGACGGACTCGGCTATTGCTTCCTGGAGTTCGCCGGTGGCGAGGCGGCCAAGATCGAAGGCGACTTCCTTGCCGAGCCGCGTCCCGACGTCAGCCTCGTCGGTCCCAACGCGGCCATCTTCCGGGACAAGGAGACGTTCGTCTCCGAGCGCCTCGACGCGTGGCTCTAACGTGAGCCGCTAACAGCGGAAGCGCAGCCTCGCCCTTTTCCGGGCATGAGGGCATACGCAAGTAAGGAAGGCGAGCATTTCCGAGACCTGCTCATCCCTACGCCCGGACGGATTCGACAGGGCCCAAGATGGGGCGGATCTACGCGTAACTGGAACTTTCCGAGAGAGCGGGTCGTCTGAAGGAGAACTGATCCTGAAGGTGCGCGGGGGGATCGGATCGGTGAACGTCATTTCGGCCGAGTGGATCGAGGAGGAGATTCGCTATGAGCGAGAGCAGCGAGAGCTCAGACAGATGGCAGAGCGAAGGGCCCGACGTGAACGAAGGTGCACGGCCAGGGCACAGCGCCGGGCCGAGCGCCGAGCGGAGGATCGCAGCTCCGATGGATGAGAGACGGCGCGCCTCGGTCCACGCCCACCCGCTGGAAGTCGTCTCGCTCGCGATCGGCATCATCCTTCTGACGCTCGGACTCGTCGTCGCCGTCGGTGACGTCGACGTCACGCGTATCTCCGTCGGATGGATCTGGTTCGGGATCCTCGCGGCGACGGGAGTCGTGCTGCTGGCGCTCGCCTGGCGCCGCCACAAGGCCCTCGCCGAGGACCGCGAGATGACCACCTCGTCTGCCGGAGGCATCGACGTCGCCCCCTGACCCGGGCGGGAGGCTAGGTTGTAGGTCCTGTCGGCGCGCGGGAAGGAGTAACGATGACCGGCGATGGCTGGGACCTCCTCGTCCAGCGCGATGACCTGACCCGCGTCGAGCTGGTGCCTGCCCCCGTCGCCGAGATCGCGGCCGGCGAAGTTCTATTGTTGAGCGTCGACAGGTGGGGGTCACCACCAACAACGTTACCTATGCACGGTTCGGGGACGCGATGAACTACTGGGCCTTCTTCCCGGCGCGAGACGGCTGGGGCCGCGTCCCTCTGTGGGGGTTCGCCGACGTCGTTCGGTCGGAGACGC
>WHSQ01000090.1 GCA_009380005.1 Actinomycetota bacterium
GATCCTCGATAACCTCGCTGCGTACTGTCAACGAATCTCTGACTCAGGACACTAGGAGGGGCTGCGCGACGGCGAGATCGAACGCGACCACGCTGGTGGTGAGCAGGGCGCGCGGGCTCATGCCCGGGAGGTTCCCCGTCCGCATCGCGGGACTATAGAGCCGCCGGGGGCCCCAGCTCCCGACTCCCCGTAACCTCTAGGGATGTTCGACACCCTCAGCACCCGGCTCGACGACATCTTCACTCGCCTGCGCGCCCGAGGACGGCTGAACGAGAAGCAGGTCGACGAGGTCCTGCGAGAGATCCGCCTGGCGCTGCTCGAAGCGGACGTCTCCCTGAAGGTCGTCAAGGCGTTCGTCGCCGACGTGCGGGAGCGAGCAGCGGGGGCCGAGATACACAAGAGCCTCACGCCCGCTCAACAGGTGATCAAGATCGTGCACGAGGCGCTGATCGACATCCTCGGACGGGAGCACGTGGGCCTCGAGCACCCGCAACGACCGCCTCGCATCCTCCTCATCGCGGGTCTGCAGGGTTCGGGGAAGACGACGGCCGCGGCGAAGCTCGCAAACATGTTGAAGAAGCAGGGCCGGCGGCCGTTGCTGGTGGCTGCGGACCTGCGACGTCCGGCGGCGATCCGACAGCTGCAGCTGCTCGGCGAACAGGTCAAGGTTCCGGTGTACGCGGAGGCCGACCACCAGGACGCGGCAAGCCTGGCGGGTCGCGCCTTGAAGCACGCGACCGAAGAGCACCACACCGACCTGATCGTGGACACGGCCGGCCGGATGCACGTCGATGCCGACCTGATGGCCGAGTTGGGCGCCGTCGCTCGTGCCGTCGATCCCACGGAGACCCTCCTGGTGTGCGACGCGATGACGGGCCAGGACGCGGTGAACGTCGCCCAGTCGTTCCTCGAGGAGGTCGACCTGTCCGGGATCATCCTCACGAAGCTCGACGGCGACGCACGTGGTGGGGCGGCGCTGTCGATGACGTACGTGACCGAGCGGCCCATCAAGTTCGCCGGCATCGGAGAGAAGCTCGGCGACCTCGAACCGTTCCACCCGGACCGGATGGCGTCGCGCATCCTCGGGATGGGCGACGTGTTGACGCTCATCGAGAAGGCGGAGCAGGCCTTCGACGAGGAGCAGGCCGTCGAGATGCAGGAGAAGATGCTCCGGGCCGACTTCACGTTCGAGGACTTCCTCGGCCAGATGCAGGCCCTCAAGAAGATGGGACCGATCTCTTCGATGCTCGGGATGCTCCCCGGTATGTCGAAGATGCCGATATCGGGCGACGAGATCGACCGGGAGATGCCGAAGGTCGAGGCCATCATCCGGTCGATGACGGCGCGCGAGCGCAACGACCCGAGCCTCCTCAACGGCAGCCGCCGGAAGAGGATCGCCCGAGGCGCCGGCGCGACCGTCCAGGATGTGAACAAGCTCGTGAAGCAGTTCGGCGAGGTCCGCAAGATGATGAAGATGATGGGCGGCGGGGGCAAGGGCAAAGGCAAGATGAAGCTTCCACCGGGCATGAAGCTACCGCCCGGCCTGGGCCTCTGACCTGCTACGATTCCGCGATCCCCAGACCTTTCCCGAGGAGAAGCATGGTCAAGATCAGGTTGATGCGTGTCGGCAAGAAAAAGCAGCCCTCGTTCAGGGTTGTCGTTGCCGACTCGCGTAGCCCCCGCGATGGACGGATCATCGAGGCGATCGGCAACTACCACCCCCGGCTCGAGCCTTCCGGGGTCAGCATCGATGCAGAGCGAGCCGTCTACTGGCTCCAGCAGGGCGCCCAGCCCTCGGGCCAGGTCCGCAAGCTGCTGGAGATCAGCGGCACGTGGGCGGCCTTCAAGGGCGAGGGTCCGATGCCGACCAAGGAAGCCCCCGCAGAAGCCGCAGCACCGGCTCGCCCCAAGAAGACGACCGCCGCCGCGTCTGTGAAGGCGACGCCGGCCGCATCGGTCGAGACGCCGGGCGACGAAGAGCCTCCCGTCGATCTGCCCGAGGCGGAGGATCAGGCCCCCACGGCCCCCGAAGCCGACGCCGGAACCGACTCGGAGTAGCTCGTGTCGCGCGCGGTTCTCGAGTTCGTTACTCCGTGGCTCGTGGACAATCCCGACGATGTCGAGGTGGCGGAGCTGGAGGGCGACGGCAACGCATCGGCCCTGGAGCTGAGCGTCCACCCCGAAGATGTCGGCAAGGTGATCGGGAAGCGAGGCCGCATGATCCGGTCGCTCCGCACGCTGTCCAAGGCTGCCGGCCAGCGCGAGGGCAAGAACTACTCCGTCGAGGTGGTCGACTGACCGACCGACCGGACCTTCTCCTCGCCGGCGAGATCGGCAAGCCGCACGGCACTGCAGGGGAGGTCTACGTCGTTCCCATCTCCGACGACCCACAGCGCTTCGAGCGAGGGTCGATCCTGGTCCACGAGGACGGCCGCGAGCTCGTCGTCGAGGGATCGCGCCGTCACCGCACCCGCTTCCTGGTGAAGTTCGAGGGATCCGATTCGCGAGACCAGGCCGAGCGCCTGCGCGGAGCGCTGTTCGTAGGAGTGGATCATGTGCGAGAGCTCGATGCCGACGAGTACTGGCCCCACGACCTGATCGGGTGCGACGTGGTCACGACTTCCGGCGGCGCGCTCGGCGAGGTGCGCCGGATCGTCCCGGGGGCCGCTCAGGACCTGCTCGTCGTGGGCTCGGACGAGGCGTTGATACCGATGGTCAAGGAGATAGTCGTCTCGGTGGATACGGGGGCCCGACGGGTCGTGATCGATCCGCCCGAGGGGTTGCTGTGAGGATCGACGTGATCACGATCTTCCCGGAGCTCTTCGATGCCCCGTTGCGCACGAGCCTGTTGGGGAAGGCGGTCGCCGCAGGAAGGCTGCAGATCGAGGTCCACGACCTGCGCGAGCACGGCTTCGGGAAGCATCGCTCGGTCGACGACGAGCCTTACGGCGGCGGAGCCGGGATGGTGATGCGCCCCGAACCGATCTTCGCAGCGGTGGAGGAGGTCGCCGCCGACCCGACGCACGTCGTCCTGTTGTCGCCCCGGGGGCGTCGCCTGGACCACTCCGTCGTCACGGAACTGGCGGGCAAGGAGCAGCTCGTCCTCATCTGCGGCCGCTACGAGGGGGTAGACGAGCGTGTCTCCACCCATCTGGCCGACGACGAGATCTCGATCGGCGATTACGTGATGGCCGGAGGAGAGCTGCCGGCGCTGGTCCTGATCGAGGCGGTGTCGAGGTACGTGCCGGGGGTGTTGGGCAACGCCGAGTCGCTGGGAGCGGAGTCGCACGCGCAGGGGAGCCTGGAATACCCGCAGTACACGCGGCCGGCCGACTTCAGAGGCTGGAAGGTGCCCGAGGTGCTCCTCTCCGGCGACCACGCCGCGGTGGAGGACTGGCGTCGCGAGGAGGCCGAACGCGCTACCCGGGAGCGAAGGCCCGACCTCCTTTGACGACGCTGCGCGACGAGTTGCCGGTCGCCGAGACGGGAGCATGCAACCGGCTCGACGCGACAATGGTTTTATGGCCACGCGGATAGCCCGGCCGGAAGCCGGCTCGATACCCACCAAACCAGGCGTCTACATGTTCCGGGACAAGGAGCGCCGGGTCATCTACGCGGGCAAGGCCAAGTCCCTGCGGAGCCGCCTATCGAACTATTTCGCCCTGGACCTGCCGCCGCGGACCCTGGCGATGGTGGAGGCGGCCGCCGACGTCGAGTGGATCGTCACCGACAACGAGGTCGAGGCTCTCCACCTCGAGGTGAACCTCATCAAGCAGCACCGGCCTCGATACAACGTCCGCTACCGCGACGACAAGTCGTACCCCTACCTGGCCATCACCCTCGACGAGGAGATACCGCGCGCCCGGGTCCTGCGCGGCGCCAAACGGAAGGGCGTCCGTTACTATGGCCCCTACGCACACGCCTACGCGATCAGGGAGACCCTGGATCTGCTCCTGCGCACGTTCCCGGTGCGGACCTGCTCGCAGGGCGTCTTCGACCGTTGCCGGCGGCGCAACCGTCCTTGCCTCCTCTACGACATCGAGCGGTGCTCGGGGCCGTGCGTGGGGGCCGTCGATCCCGATCAACATCGGGAGATCGTCATGGAGCTGTGCGACTTCCTGGACGGGAACACGAAGCCGGTCCTGACCCGGCTTCAAGAGCGGATGAAGCAGGCATCGTCCGATCAGGAGTACGAGTTGGCCGCCAAGATGCGCGACCAGCTCGACAACGTGCGCAAGGCGATCGAGAAGCAACAGATGGTCTCGTCCGAGAAGGAGCAACTAGATGTGATCTCGTTCGTGGAAGACGGGCTGGAGGCCGCGTTCCAGGTCTTCTTCGTCCGACGCGGCCGCGTAACGGGTCGCAAGGGTTTCATCGTCGACAAGGTCGAGGACCTCGACTCCGACCAACTGCTGGCCGCCTTCCTCGAGCAGCTCTACGCGGACGGCGACGTGCCCAAGGAGGTACTGGTGCCGGTGGATCCCAGCAACGCGCAGCTTCTCCAGCGCTGGTTGTCGGCGCTGCGGGGCTCCGGCGTGAAGATCCGCATCCCTCACCGGGGAGAGAAGAGACAGCTGCTGGAAACGGTGACCGAGAACGCGAGCCAGGCGTTCGAACGTCACCGGCTGAAGAGGGCGAGTGACTTCGCCGCCAGGACCCGACAGCTCAAGGAGCTGCAGGACTGGATCGGCATGGCCGACTCCCCGTTGCGTATCGAGTGCTTCGACATCTCGAACACCGGTCCGGCGGAGGCCGTGGGATCCATGGTGGTCTTCGAAGACGGCATCCCGAAACGATCGGACTATCGCCGGTTCGCCATCAAATGGACCGAGGGCCCGGACGACGTCGCGATGATGGGCGAGGTCATCCGCCGTCGCTTCAGCCGTTACCTCGACGACCGCGACGACGCGGAGGCAAAGAGGCCGTCCCGGTTCGCGTACCCGCCCAACCTCGTCGTCATCGACGGTGGCAAGGGCCAGTTGAATCGAGCCGTGGAAGTCATCACCGAGCTGGGGGTCACCGACGTGACCGTCGTTTCGTTGGCCAAGCGCATGGAGGAGGTCTTCCTTCCGGACGAGGCCGATCCGGTCGTGATCCCGCGTACGTCGGAGGCTCTGTACCTGCTGCAACAGATACGGGATGAGGCTCATCGTTTCGCCCTTGCCTATCACCGCCTCAAGCGAGGCAAGAGGATGACCCGATCGGTACTCGACGGGATCCCCGGCCTGGGTCCGGCCCGGCGCAAGGCCCTCATCAAGACGTTCGGATCGGTCAAACGGGTGCGTGCGGCCTCGGTCGAGGAGATCGCCGCGGTGCGCGGGATCCCGCGTAACGTGGCCGAAGCGGTACATACCTCCCTGCACGAGATATCTAACGATCGGAGGGCCTCGTGAGCCGCCGTAACAGGAAGATCGACGTGACCGTGATCACGGGGCTCTCGGGGGCCGGACGCTCCGAGGCGGCGAAGGCATTCGAGGATCTCGGCTGGTTCGTCGTCGACAACCTTCCCCCGGCGCTCATGACGACGATGCTGCGGTTGGCGCTCCACTCGAGCGAGCCCATCTCGCAGATGGCGCTCGTCATCGACGCTCGTAGCGGCACGTTCTTCGACGAAGCCCTGGAGGCCATGAACAAGCTGCGGCTCGACGTCAGCAACTTCCGGATGGTGTTCCTGGAGGCCGATGACGAGGTGCTGGTCCGGCGCTTCGAGGCGAGCCGCCGCAAGCACCCGCTGGCGGAGGAGGAGCGGGTCATCGTGGGCATCCAGCGCGAACGGGTTCGGATGGAGCCGTTCCACATGGCAGCGGACCTGATCATCGACACCTCACAGCTCTCCGTCCGGGCGCTGCGGCAACGACTGCGTGCCTCGTTCGACACGGATGCCGAGGACGAGATCCTGAAGGCCACGATCATCTCGTTCGGGTACAAGTTCGGTATCCCGCTGGACGCGGACATGGTCCTGGACGTTCGTTTCCTTCCGAACCCGCATTGGATCCCCGAGCTGCGAGAGTTCACGGGGCTCGACGAGAACGTCCGTGATTACGTGCTGGGACAGGACGCCACCTCGGAGTTCATCAAGAAGTCCAACGATCTGTTCGAGACGTTGCTGGAGGGTTACAGCGCGGAAGGACGCCATTACCTGACCGTCGCCGTCGGCTGCACCGGGGGACGGCATCGCTCGGTGGTCCTTGCAGAGGTCCTCGGAGCACACATCGAGTCGCTGGGCTATGGGGCGAAGGTCATCCACCGCGACGCGGAACGGGATCCCGGCCGGTGAGGGTCGCCGGGCTGGGCGGAGGGCACGGGCTCGCCGCCACGTTGGCCGCGGCGCGCTCGTACGCGGACGACATCCGCGCCGTGGTCACGGTCGCCGACGACGGGGGGTCGTCCGGACGCCTGACGCGGGAGCTGGGGATCCCGCCCCCCGGCGACATCCGCAATTGCCTCGTCGCGCTGGCGGAGAACGAAGAGATCGCCGACCTCTTCCAGCACCGATTCGACAGCGGTGCGCTTACCGGGCACACCGTGGGCAACCTGGTGATCGCCGCGCTCACGGAACGGAGCGGAGACTTCGCGGAAGCGGTGGCGGAGGCCGGTCGGCTGCTACGGTGCGCGGGCCGCGTGTTCCCGGCGACGACCGCCCTCGTGGACCTGCTCGCACGCGTGGAGGGAGGCGAGATACGCGGACAGGTCGCGGTCGCTCGCTCGCAGGAGCTCATCCAGGCCGTGTTCCTGGAGCCATCGAAGCCGCCGGCATGTGCGGGAGCCGTTGAGGCGATCATGGCGGCGGACCAGGTGGTCCTGGGCCCCGGGAGCCTGTTCACCAGCCTCATCGCGACGTTGCTCGTGCCCGGCATCCGGGAGGCGCTGCAGAGAACCTCGGCGCGCCGGATCCTGGTGTGTAACTCCCGCATGCAGAAGGGCGAGACCGATGGTCTCGACGCCGCCGCGCACGTCGGCGCGGTCATGGCGCAGGTTGGACCCGATTCGCTCGATGCGGTTGTGGTGCAGACGCCCGAGGTCGGTTCCGACCCGGTCACGCTGGATAGGGATGCGCTCAGGCACTACGCGGTCGAGGTGATCGAGGCGGACGTCGTGAAGCCCTCGGGCGAGCACGACCCCGGCCGGCTCGCTCGGGTTCTCTCGCGGCTCTGACTCGCTGCTCTGAGACGGAGTAAGGCCCTGGGAACACGCCGGTAACATGGACGCACATCCCACGACAAAGAGGAGGCACGTTAATGGCCACCCGCATAGGGATCAACGGCTTCGGGCGCATCGGGCGGAACTTCTTCCGCGCCGCCCACGAGAAGGGGAGCGACCTCGAGATCGTCGCCCTGAACGACCTCGCCGACCCCTCCAAGCTCGCCCACCTCCTGAAGTACGACTCGGTGTTCGGGCGGTTCGGCGAAGAGGTGAAGGTATCGAACGGAGGTTTCTCCGTCGCAGGCAAGGACGTGAAGGTCGTCTCCGAGCGCGATCCCGCGGCGATCCCGTGGAAGGACTTCGGGGCCGACATCGTCATCGAATCGACGGGCTTCTTCACGAAGGCGGCGGACGCCCGCAAGCACATCGACGGTGGGGGAGCCAAGAAGGTCATCATCTCTGCCCCCGCGAAGGAAGAGGACATCACCATCGTGATGGGCGTCAACGACGAGGATTACGACCCCGCGAACCACACGATCATCTCGAACGCGTCGTGCACGACGAACTGCGTGGTGCCGCTCGCGAAGGTGCTCCAGGACAACTGGGGGATCGAGTCCGGGTTCATGACGACCGTGCACGCCTACACGAACGACCAGGGAACCCAGGACATGGTGCGCGATGACCTCCGCCGGGCGCGTGCAGCCGCCATAAACATCATCCCAACGACAACGGGGGCCGCGAAGGCGGCGGCGTTGTCGATGCCGGAGCTGAAGGGACGACTGGACGGCTTGGCGCTCCGGGTGCCGGTGCCGGACGGCTCGGTCACCGACCTCGTCTGCGTCCTGGGCTCCGAGGTTACGAAGGACGACGTCAACGATGCATACCGCGAGGCCGCGCAGGCGAAGAACTTCCGGGGGATTCTGAAGTACACGGAAGACCCACTGGTATCGAGCGACATCGTCGGCGATTCGTACTCTTGTGTCATCGACGGCCAGTCGACGATGGCCAACGGGACGCTCGTCAAAGTGCTGGGCTGGTACGA
>WHSQ01000091.1 GCA_009380005.1 Actinomycetota bacterium
GACATCTGTGCCGAGCACTTCGATGTCCAAGAGGGGCGGATCACCTTCGTGGTCGACGGCAAGGAACAGACGCTCGAACCGGGAGAGCAGGTGACGGTTCACCCGGGGTCATGGCACCGCTGGTGGAACTCGGGTGAGGGCGAGGTACGAGTCCGAACGCGCATAGAGCCAGGGCTTCGCTTCCAAGAAATGATCCTCATCATCTGGGGCCTGTGCGCGGACGGCCACACCAACGCCGAGGGAGTGCCCTCGCCGCTGCCGGGTGCTCTGCTTCTCACGCGCTACCGGGATGAGATTCGCCTCCGAAAGCCGCCTCAACTCGTGCAGCGGCTTCTGTTCCCGCCGCTCGCTGCCCTCGCGCTGCGGCGCGGGATGCAACAGACCTTCGAGCGCTACCTTGCACTTGATACGCACCCCTCCGCTCAGGCCGGCCTCGGTCGGCTGCCCGACAAGGTGATGCTGCGGGGACGGCGTTAGCCCAACCCGGGCGAACTGCCAGTGACGATCGACGAGGACTCGGCGCCATGCTCGCCCAAGGCATCGAGCCTTCCGACCAGGCCGCGGCAGACGACTGGATTAGAGATTTCAACGCGCGCCCGGAGGAGGAGCGGCGGAAGTGTTCGCCTGATCCTGATTACGTGACGTGACCCTTGTGAGGGGAGCTTCCTGCGCGATCCCGCATGGTTCGAATAAGCGCGCAAAGGTGGGTAGTTGATCTTCAGTGCGACATGGAGAATCAGGGGTTACCGGCCCGTGGTACGCAGCGAAGGAAAGTGGATCGGCAGGCCCTTTCCCTCGACCTGGAAGAGCTCTTCGTCGTGGGCGAGGCCTGCGAGTCGATGCCGTCCGAGGCTGCGGAACCGGATGCTGGCCGGCGTCGAGCCGCGGATCGCGGCCTGGGTTTCGCTCGAGACGAGAATCTGGCCGCCGTGCGCCGCGGAACAGACCCGCGCTGCGGTATGCACCGACAGGCCGATGTACCCAGTATCGGTGAGGGTCGGGCGGCCGCTGTGGATGCCCGCCCTGACCTTGACGTCGAGGTCGCCGGGCCAATCCCCCTCGATCATCGTGCGCTGGATTTCGACCGCCGCCCCGAGCGCGGCATCAACGCGTTCGAACACGGCGAAGAACTCGTCGGCGCGCGAGTCGACCTCGCGGCCGCCGCGGTGCAGCACGGCATCTCTCAGGATTCGGCGGACGTCGTTGAGCAGGCCTGCATAGCCGTCGCCCTGACGCCGGAGCAGTGCGGTCGACCCCTCGATGTCGGTGAGCAGGAAGGTGACAAATCCGGTGGGAAGAGTCGCCGCGTCGGTTGATCGGGCACGCACCTCCCCGAGCGCGCTCTCTTTTTCCACGAACAAGCGGATCGCGGCCAGCACCGTCTCGGCGAGGTCCGGGTCGTTGAGCACGGCCGGATCGTGTACAAGAGCGGTCATCGGCCGCCCGCGGCGCTCAAGGTAAGTGACCGCGCGCCGCCTCTGGGTCTTGGGCAAGGGGGCCGGCTTTCCCGCCCCGTCGAGGTAGGAGCCGGCGGCCTCCGACCAGTGCAGGACCGCGAGGGTTGGGTCCCTCAGGACCTTCCGTAGTTGGGCCTCGAGTTCACCCGGAGCGCCGATCCGGCCGAGTTCGATGACCAGGCGGCCGGCTTCGGCCTGCTTGCGTTCCTTGCGGATCTGTCCCGTCACGAACCCAACCGGGACGATGCCGTACTTCTTGGCGGCATTCAGTAGGCGTTTGCGAGCTCGCTCGCGAGCCTCTTCGGTCTCGAAGCGGACCTGATTGAAGCGGGCCAGGGCGTTCCGCACGTGCGCCTCATCGTGGATCGGTAGCCGGCGCTGACCCCGCGAGTCGATGTAAGCGAAGGCCCTGTCCGGAAGCTTTGCCCTTTCCTTGGAGCTGAGCGGTGGCATGCCCCGATGATATTCGGGGGGGGGCCGACAGAAACGCACCGGGCCTCGCGGCGTCCCTGCATTTGCCTGCGCGCGGAGCCTTCGATTCCGCGGCCGGTGGTTAGGGCCACCGGCGCGGTACTTGAGGCGGTGTGGGCCTAAGTGGATGCTATTCAAACGGATGTGAAATACGGAGGCTGAGGGCTTTCCTCCAGCAGATTGTCCCCTGGTCGAAGAGCTGAATCGTCTCCGTTGGGACTTGATCGATGGGTGATCTATCCGCCGACTCGTACGGCTTGGCCGGCTCGACTCGATCGGCATTACGCTCCGATGAATCATCGCGAGGAGAAGCATGGATCCTGAGCAGGCAGTCGACGGCCCGATCCGCGTCGAGATTTACCGCTTCTTCGCGGAGCAAGGCAGACCGCCAGTGCCGGCCTAGCTCGCTGAGTCTCTTGAGATGGATCAGGCGTCGGTGGAGGACTCACTCCGACGCCTCGCGGAAGGACACGTCTTGGTATTAGCGCCAGGCACCCCCTACATCTGGATGGCCAATCCTTTGTCCGCACTCCCCACCCCCTTCGTCGCTGTCACAGGCAGACGATCATGGTTCGGGAACTGCATCTGGGACGCGCTGGGGATCGTGGCCATGTTCGGCGGAACCGGAACCGTGAGTACCTGGTGCCCGGACTGCCACGAACGCCTAGCCGTATCAGTCGAAGACAACAGCCTTTCGTCGGGAGAGGGCGTGGTTCATTTCGCCGTTCCCGCGGATATTTCCCGACGTTCAAGACGTTGGAGCCGCGGATCAGAGCTGACGTTCACCCGGTGTCGGGCTCTGGCTCTCTTTGTCGCAGTCCAAAGCACAGGTGTGGGCCTAAGTGGATGCTATTCAAACCGACTCCGCGAGTTCCGAGGGCTAATAGTTGATCTCCAGCGCGAAGCGGAGCGCCCGGTCCAGCTCGATGATCTTGTCCGGGTCCAGGAACCCAACAGGTGAGCGTTCGAATTTGTCCTTCGGGACCGTGAGCAGGTTGTCACACGAAGCTGCACATTCCTCTGGCAGACCCTGCTCGGGGCCCAGTCGTACCTCGGACGCGATGTCGCGGATGGTCCTCGAGATGGGGGCGATGATGACCGCGGCGAGGACGGGTATGGCAGCGTTTCGAGAGAGCAAGAGAATGGGTCTGCGCCCAGCGGGAGGGCCGAGGTCCATCCAGTAGATTTCGCCGCGCTTCACCAGTCGGGAGCGGTCTCGGCGGCCAGCCTTCTGGCGGTTTCCACCAGAACAGGATCTTGGGGTACCCGCCTGTAGGCCTCGATGAGTCGACGCTCGAGTCTTCTCGTCCTGCGGGCCTCGAGCAGAGCAACGGCAGCCGTGCGCAGAAGTTCGCTCCGCGACACGCCGTCCTGCTTGGCAGCCTTGTCGAGTGCCGCCACGAGCTGGTCGTCGAGCTGAACGATCACTTGCTTACGGGCCATGCCCCCAACCATAGTGCAGTTCATATGGTTCTAGCAAGCCGAGCGAGAACGGACGCTTCGCCAGCTCCTGGGAGCAAGATACCGTCGGGCGCTCCTTTCCTTGAGCCGCTTGAACCCGCCGGTCGGCCGAGTTAGACCGCGCCCGCCATCTCCGCCGCCGGGGAGCCGATGACGCGGCTGCCGATGGGCTGGACGATGTCATCGGCGATGGCAACCACCGTGTTGCTCGAGAAGAAACCGACGATGCGTGCTCGCGTCCGGCCGACGTTGCGGAACGCGTGCGGCACCATCGACGGTACGAGCACGAGTCCTCCCGCCCCGAAGACGGCGCGCTCGTCTCCGACCTCGACCTCTCCGTGATCGATGAGCAGGATCTCCTCCGGCATGTCGATGTGACGAGGGCCGCTCTTTCCAGGATCGAGTTCCACACATAGCACCGCAGTGCTCGCGTTCCCGCTCGCCCGAACAGCGGGAATGCGAAGTGTGCCTGCACGTCGGGATCTGCCTCGACGGTGCCTGTGTGGAGTTTTGAGCTCGTTCAGGTCTGCGCTGACCATCGCTAGGCTCCCGCTGGCGCCGGCTTGAGTGAGGCCCGGATCAGCTTCCGAAGGTCCGGACCATCCTGCTGGCCGTGCGCCTGCATGGCGTGCAGCAGTTGTGCCTCGACGACTTCGTCCTCTTCGCCTGAGATGGCCAGAGTGCACTCCCCCGGCCACTCCCGGCAGTCGAACATATTGGCGGCCCATCCCAACCTCCTTGTCTCGCTTACCGACGTTCCGAACGGTAGGGGGACGGGTCATCCCAAGTCGATCCCAGGAATCTGGGGTTTCTGCCGAGTGTCGGAGGCACCAGAATGTCTGAGTGGCGACTGGCTCAGGGGAACGCACACGTGACGAGATCGAAAGGCTCTCGACCCGCGGGCTGGGGGTCCCGGACTTCTTCGATGAGACGGGTGCGATCTTGCGCAGGGCAGTGGCGTTCGATGGCTTCTGCTCGATGACGGTTGATCCCGCGACGATGCTGCTCACGAGTCACATCGCGCATGACTCGGTTAGCCCCGAGGACGTTCCTCGCCTTGGGAAGAACGAGTTCCTCGAGGAGGACGTGAACAAGTTTGGCGTGCTCGCCCGTGCCCCGCGCCCAGCAGGGATCCTGACCGACGCGACGCAACATGATCCAGAGAGCAGTCCGCGCTATCGCGAAATCCTGAAGCCGAACGGTTTCCGGGACGAATTGCGTTTCACGCTGCTCGATGGCGATGCATGCTGGGGCTGGGTGGCTCTCTACAGACGCAGACAAGGCGTCGACTTCGAGAACGCCGACGCAGAGTTCGTCGCGTCCCTCTCCCAACTCCTCGCACAGGGATTGAGGCGAGCGATCCTGCTGTCGGCTGGCCCCTACCGCAGATGAGCCGGACGCGCCGGGTCTGATCCTTCTTGCTCCGGGGGGAGATGTGGAGGCGATAACGCCGCCGGCGGAACGGTGGCTGAGCCTGCTGATCTCCGCCGCCCCCGCGACGGGCGACCTGCCAGCGGTCGTCAATAGTGTCGCCTATCGTGCGCTGCTTACCGCCCGCGGAGGCAGTCCTGAGGGAGCGCGCGCCCGCGTCCCAACCTCGGGGGGCACGTGGCTAATCGTCCACGGCTCCGTCGTCGGCGATCCCGCCGAAGGGCGAACGGCCGTCATCCTCGAGGCCGCTCGGTCGCCCGAGATCGCACCGCTGATCGTTGCGGCTTATGGCCTGACGACCCGCGAGCGCGAGGTGACCCAGCTCGTCTTGCACGGTCTCAGCACGGCCGAGATCGCCGCGCGGCTTTACCTCTCGGAATACACAGTGCAAGATCACCTCAAAGCGATCTTCGAGAAGGTGGGCGTGAGCAGCAGGCGCGAGCTTGTCGCGCGGATCTTCTTCCAGCACTACGTTCCACGACTGGAGAAGGGCGCTCAGATCGGCGCGACGGGCTGGTTCTTGGAGACCAAGTCGTAGCCGCTTCGCGCCAGAGCTTGTAAGCGAGCGAGAGGTGTGAGCCTAAGTGGATGCTATTCGAACTTAATGCGAGTTCTCAGAAAATTTGTCGTGTAAGTCGCATAGCTCGCTCGGAATGGCCAATCCTTGCCTGTCCAGATCAGGCGTTATCCAACGACGGGTTGTCACTGATCCGCAGACGTTCGTGAGCCGGCGATGGATCCCAGCAGCCCGACCATCATCTCGACTGCGTCGGCATCGCTCAGATGACGCTGGAGGAGCGATTTCCACGTCCAGAAGTCAAGCGCGTGCCCCACGGCCGCTCGAACCAGGCGAGGCTTTCCCGGCCACCGCTTTGCGAGCTCATTCGTCAAGAAACGCTGTGAGTCGTAGTAGCCATACATCACTGTTCGAAGATGGGGCGTTGTCTGGGCGTCGGCCAAGAGTTTCGCGGTCATGCCTTGTGTGGCGCGGTAGTACGCGTAGAGTTCATGCAGGCAGCCACGCAAACGCTCAGCCGGATCGGGAATGGCCAACCACGACGTGAGGTCGGGGGGAGGATGTTCCTCAAGGAAGTGCGCTTGACACGCTCTGAGCAGGTCCACCTGATTGGGGAAGTGTGAGTAGATGGTCGGGCGCTGGACTCCGGCAGCCGCGGCAATTGCCGAGATGGTGGTCTTCGCCGGCCCCACGGTGCGGTGCAACTCGACCGTCGCCTCGACGATCCTGCGGCGTGTCTGCTCCATCGCCGTCGCTCGACGCTTGAGCTGGTAACTGCGTCTGCGAGTTGTTCCCATTTCCCCTTGACCTGTACCTCCCAGGCGGCGTAAGTTCACTATACACAGGTGTATAGTGATTGACGACAACCGGACCGAGGGAGGTTGACTCTGTGACTGAGATGAGACCTGGACTGCTGAAGGCTGGGCAGGGCGGGACGGATCGGCTGGCCGGTTCTCTGCTGACGATCCACAAGCTCGGAGGCGACGCCACGGATGGGGCTTTCGCGCTTGCCGAGCACATCCTCGAGCCGCGATGCCTTGCCGCGCCCGTCCACACTCACACGCGGGAGAACGAGGCCTCTTACATCCTCGAGGGCAGATTCGGTTTCATGATCGGCGAGGAGGTCTTCGAGGCGGGACCTGGTGACTTCGTGTTCAAACCCAAAGGCGTTCCCCATACCTTCTGGAACGGAGGAGAAGCAACGGCCCGTCTCGTGGAGATCTTCTCCCCCGCCGGATTCGAGACGTACTTCTCCCGCATCGAGCCGCTGATTCCGGAGGGTGGCGAGCCCGACCTCGGCGGGCTCATGCAGGTGGCGGCCGAGTACGGACTGCAGATGCAACCGGAGACCATCCCCCAGCTGCTTGAGCGGTTTGGTCTGCGGATGGCCGGGATGCCTCCAGGAAACGAGGGCCTGGATCGCGACGCCGGGAACAGCTGAGAAGTGTTGCACGCAGCGGTTGGAATGGGGCGAACCCCTGAGATGCGTGAGCCTAAGCGGATGCTATTCAAACCCAGGTAACGACCTCCGCGACTTGCTCTCAGCAGGGTTGCCGCTACGGGCTGAAACAGAATTCCTTGGCCGAGGACCTGCCCGATGCCGCAGATGGAAACGTCCGGGTGCCCTGTTGCCTCCGAGATGCGGTCGGCAGACACTAGGGGAATGGAGCCGCCAGAGGTTCGCTACGCAAAGAGCGGCGATGTCAGCCTCGCTTATTCCGTGGTAGGTGACGGGCCCTTTGACCTCGTGTTCGTGGGCGGGTGGATTCTCTCGGTCTTTGAGTCCGCCTGGGAAGGTCCAGCCGCGGACACGTTGAGCAGGCTCGCCTCGTTCTCGCGGCTCATCTTGTTCGACAAGCGGGGGACGGGGCTCTCCGATCGAGCCAGCGGCATTCCCGACCTCGAAACCAGGATGGACGACATCCGCGTGGTGATGGATGCCGTTGGTTCCAAGAGAGCGGCACTGCTCGGGGTTTCCGAGGGCGGCCCGATGACCCTGCTGTTCGCGGCGACCCATCCGGAGCGGACCGCTGCCGCCATCCTGTATGGGACTGGCGCTTCCTGGGTGCGATCCGAGGAGTACCCGTGGGCACCCTCGCCCGAAGAATGGCGCGAGGCGATCGAACAGGCCTCGAACGAATTCGGCACGAAGGAGTGGCTCGACGAGCAGCTCACGGGCTTCTCGCCGAGTATCGCCCATGACGAAGACATGAAGCGGTGGTGGCGGAAATGGGTGCTGGCTAGCTCGAGCCCCGGCGCGTTGGATGCCCTGCGGCGAATGAACATGAGCATCGACGCACGCCACGTGCTCTCCTCGATCAGCGCCCCAACCCTCGTGCTCCATCCGCGGCGAGACGCGGTCATGCAGTTCGAACGGGGGAAGTACATCGCCGAGCACGTCCCCGGCGCGGAACTGGTGGACCTGCCGGGCGAGGACCACGGCTGGTGGGTTCGCTCTGAGGAGATCGGGCGAGAGGTCGAGCGGTTCCTTCGTGAGGTCTGGGATCGGGGCGAGTGGGACGTCGTCGAGTCCGACCGGATGCTCGCCACCGTCTTGTTCACAGACATCGTCGGATCAACGGCCAAGCTGGCGGAATTAGGCGACCGTCGGTGGCGGGACCTCCTCCAGCGGCATCATGCCCAGGTGCGTCGACAGCTGGTTCGGTTCTCCGGCCGCGAGATCGACACGGCAGGTGACGGCTTCTTCGCCAGCTTCGACGGCCCAGCCCGCGCGGTCCGATGCGCGCGCGCGATCACGGAGGCTGTGCGCGAGCTCGGGTTGGACGTGCGGACGGGGCTCCACACGGGCGAATGTGAGGTGGTGGACGGCAACGTCGCGGG
>WHSQ01000092.1 GCA_009380005.1 Actinomycetota bacterium
CTGCGCGCAGCGCAGGAGGGCCGGGAGGTGACGCTCGTCGATCGCGGAGGCGAGGAGGGGATCGGCGGGGTCTGCCTCCACGAGGGCTGCATCCCCAGCAAGGCGCTCATCGAGGTGGCGAGCCGCGCCGCCGAGTTGCGGTCCATGGCCATCCCCGGACTCGTCGTCGAAGGCCCGAGGGTCGACCTGTCGTCCTTCCAACGCTGGAAAGACGACACCGTCCGCCGCCTGAACGGCAACGTGCGGAGCCTGCTCCGCGACGCCGGTGCTCGCCTCCTCGGCGGCGACGTCCGCTTCACGCGCCGGGATCAGGCCGTCCTGCACACGCCCGATGACCGGGCGACGTTCCTGCAGTTCGCCGACGCTGTCGTCGCGACCGGATCGCGACCCGCGAGCCTTCCCGGCCTGCCGATCGACGGGACCAGGGTGCCACGCCTGTCGATACCGCGCATCTTCAGCCCGAACGTGATGTTCTGCAGGACCGTCGTCCACGGGAACAGCGCGAAGCTCTGGAAGACCACGCCACGGTCGGGTCCCGGGCCGAGGATCGGCCGGCCTCGCAGCAGGACCTCCCCGCCGGACGGCTCGATGAAGCCGGCGATGATGTTCAGCACGGTCGTCTTGCCGCAGCCGCTGGGGCCGAGAATCGAGACGAACTCGCTCTCGGCCACCTCGAACGAGACGTCGTCGATCGCAGGGATCGTCTCGTTCGTGTAGGTGTCGAAGTATTCCTTGCGCAGCGACGTGATCGTCAGCACGCTCATGCCGGCGCTCCTGGCTTGCGGACCATGCCCCACCGCTCGACGGTCTCGCGCTCCAGCGGGCCGAGCACCAGGGCATCGGTGGCATACCACAGCACGCCGAGGATGATCATCCCGACGAACACCTCGGTCACCTGCCCGGCGCGGCGCGCGTCGAACATCATGAAGCCGATGCCGCTGGTGCCGACGATGATCTCGGCGGCGATCAGCGCGCGCCACCCGTAGCCGAGCCCCGTGCGGATGCCGGTCGCCACGGCCGGCAGGGCGCCGGGGACCACCACGTCGAACAGGACCTGTCGCGGCTTCGCGCCAAGGCTGCGTGCCGCCCGCACCATGTCAGGAGGCACGCTGTCGATGCCGCTGACGATGCTGACGACCAGCGGGAAGACCACGGTGTAGACGATCACGAACGTCACGGACGTCAGGCTGAAGCCGAACCAGATGATGAGCAGGGGCAGCCAGGCGATATCGCCCACGGCCTGGAAGAACAGCAGCAGCGGCCAACTGATCTTGCGGGCCATGCGGTTGAGGCCGACCAGAAAGCCCAGTGGCAGGCCGATGAGCAGCCCGAACAGGGCACCGTAGCCCAGTCGAGTCAGGGAGTCCGCCAGGTAGCTGGGGAGGATCCCCTTGGAGATGAGGTCCCAGAAGGTCGCGACCACGATGTCGGGACCGACGAAGAACGCGGTCGGGAAGATCCCCGCAGCCGCGATTCCCTACCACAGGGCGATCACCGGCACGAACGGCCCGAGCGTGCGGGCGACCGAGGAGCCGGCCAGGGCCCGCAACACGCGGCTCCTGGCGAGGGCTCCGGGCACCGGGCCGGCCGTCATGCGCCCGCCCCCTGCTTCGTGCCCCACCGCTCGACGGTCCGGCGCTCCAGCGGCGCGAGCAGCAGGCGGTCCATGACCAGCCAGAGTCCCCCGATGATGATCATCGACAGGATGATGATGTCGGTCTCGAAGTACTTCTGGGCGAGGAACAGCGAGTAGCCGAGCCCCAGGTTGGTGGCGATGATCTCCGCGGCGATCAGCCCGCGCCAGCCGTAGCCCATCCCGACCCGCATCCCGGTGACGATGCTCGGCAGCGCGCCCGGCAGCATGATCTCCCAGAACATGCGGATACGGCCGGCGCCGAGCGCCTGCGCGGCGCGGTGCAACTCCTTCGGGATCTGACTCACGCCGAGGGCGGTGTTGTAGACCAGCGCGAAGAACACGGCGTTCCAGATGATGAACGTGACAGCGCCCTCGCCGAAGCCGAACCACAGCGTGGCCAGCGGGATCCAGGCGATGCCCGCAAGGGCGACGGAGAAGCGCAGCAGCGGGCTGAAGAAGGCGGCGACATGGCGGTTCGAGCCCATCAGGACGCCGAACGGCACCGCCGAGACGATCGCGAGGCCCACGCCCCAGAAGACCCGGCGAAGGCTGGCCCACACATGGGCGAAAAGGGTGCCCTCAGCGGTGAGTCGCACGGCGGCGTTCCACACCGCATCCACCTGCGGGAACACCCGGGCCGGCACGCCGGTGACCTCAACCACGACCCACCACACCAGGAGCAGGGCGGCGAACGGCCCGAGGAACCACAGCGTCGCCTGGGCCCGTGGCTTGAGGGTGGCGCTGCGGACCCCGAGCAGGGACAGCACTACCGGCCGCCCTCGCATCGACTCGTGCGCACCATCAGTCGGGTCTTCAAGCGTGCCAGGCCTACGCGCAGGCGGCCTCTGCCTCCTCGGCGTCGAAGAGGTAGTCAGGGCCGATCTGCGCCGCCTCGGGGATCTCCTCGAGATCGTCGAAGAACTCCGGATACGTCTCCATCACGGACAGGATGTGCTCCGGGACGAAATGGTCGTTCACGTCGTAGACGTCGTCGATCGCGCCAACCTCCAGCAGCAGTTCCTGGTCGACGTGGAGGGCCAGGTAATTGCAGGCGGAGAATCGCGGGTCGAGTTGGACCACGTTGTACTGCATGGCCTCCTCGGCCACCTCCGGGTCGGTGCCGGGCAGCCAGCGCGTGGCGACGTCAGTCGCCTCCTCCGGATTCTCCCGCATCCATTGATCGGCCTCGGCCCTCGCGGCGAGCAACCGCTCCACGATGTCGGGATTGTCCTCGACGAAGTCGCGAAGCGCGACGACGTAGCCGATGTAGCTGATGTAGCTGATGTAGCCACCGCCACGGGAGACCTCGTAGGCCCCCTCGACGTCGTTGATCGTCACGATCGGCCAGGGATCCCAGACGACGATCGCGTCGAGACCGCCGGTCTGGATGGCGACGGGCATCTCCGGCGGCGGCGTGTTCACGATCTCGACCGCGCCCGGGTCGATTCCCACCTCTTCGAGCACGCCGAGCAGGTAGAGATGGTTGATCGAACCGATCGACACGCCGACGGTCTTGCCCTCGAGGGTGGTGAGATCATCGGCGTCGATGCCGGAGCCCTCCCGCGCGACCATCGCCATCGTCTCGTCGATGCCCTTCTGCACCGAGCTTCCGCTGTAGTTTCCGAGGTAGACGAGGTCCATGCCGCTCAGCACGGCGCCGATGGACGGCGTGCCCACCTGCACGAAGTCGACCTCGCCCGCCTGCAGGGCGTTGAGGGCGTCGACGCCGGTCGGGAACGGCTGGGCGAGTTCGACATCCAGCCCGTGCTCCTCGAAGAAGCCGACATCGAGCGCGGCCGGGAGGCCCATCTGGTCCATGCCGGAGACATAGCCAGCCTGGACCTCGACCAGATCCTCCGGCTCGGTGTCCTCGGGCTCGGCGGTCGCGGTGTCGTCGGCCTCTTCACCATCGGTGTCAACCGCGGCGTCCTCGGGCGGGCCCGGGGTTGCGCATGCGGACAGCAGGAGCGCCAGCAGGAGCAGCGGAGCCATGCGGATGAGACGGTAGCGGGCGCGCACGGGAGGCTCCTCTCGACAACCGTTTCAAAATGCAAAATGGCGTTTCTCTGAGTATAAACATGGTGCTCGGAATGGCGTCAATGGCCTTCCTGGGGGCGATGCGAGTCAAGGAGTCGCGCTCGCGGTGAAGCCGAGCCGCAGCGAGGCCTTGGACGCTTGCGAGACGACGATGGGGACCAACTCGTCGATCCGCGCCCGCGTCATGCTCACCACCCATCCCGAGGCGCTCAGGGCGGCGACCACCTCGCCCGTGTGGTTCCGGATCGGGGCGCCGACGCACCTGATGCCGTCCTCGTTCTCCCCATTGTCAACCGCATAGCCCCGGTCCCGGACCCGTCGCAGCTCGGCGAACAGGCGGTCTGCCGTGGTGATGGTGCGCGGGGTGCGCCCTCCAAGGCCGTGCTCGTCCACGTAGCGGAGCCACTCGGCTTCCGGCCGCGCCGCGAGCAGGACCTTGCCGAGGCTGGTCGAGTGGCACTGCGCGCGTCCCCCGATCCGCGAGGCCATCTCCACCACCTGCCCACCCTGGACCTTGTCGATGAACACGACCTCGCGGTTCTCCGTGACCCCGAGATGCGCCGTCACGTGGGTCAGCGCCGCGGTCTCTTCGAGCACCGCGTGGGTCTCCCTCACAACGTCGACGCGGTCAAGCACCTGGGATCCCAGGCCCACGATCTTCATCGTCAGGGCGTACATGCGGCTCTGCGGGTCCTGTCGCAGGTAGCCGGCGCGCAGCAGGGTATTGGTGAAGCGATGAGCGGTGCTCTTGTTCAACTCGAGGCACGAGGCGATCGCCGCGAGGCTCAGCGGGCCGCGCTGGGCAAGGAGTTCGATGAGCTGCAGCGTGCGGATGGCGGACTGGTTCATGCCGCCATGATTTCACTATCTGAAACTCAACGCACGCAGGCAGCGAGCCAGCCGAAGTCAGCGGGCGTGAGGACACGGACAGCGTGGCTTTTCTTAGGATTGGGGACTGGGCTTTTTGTGGGTGCTCTGCTTCAATGCGTTCATGCCCAGAAAAGACCCAGAGGCGGGTGAGGTGGCGGCTGCGGTGCAGCGAGTGTTGCGCCGTGGGTTGCCGGTTACCCCGAGTGAGGTGGGCCCGGCTCTGCTCGGGTTGCGGGGCGTAATCGCTCGCGCGGTTGATCCGAACGACGACGCGAGCCGCACAGCAGCGCTGGAGGGTGTGCTGCGTGGTGTTCTTGTCCGCTTCGGCGAAGCCCGCCATGCGGAGGCGGTACAGGCATTGTTCGGACTACCCCCGGCTGCGCCCGGCCAGAACCTGACAGTGCGCCGCGGGCTGGCCGCAGCGGCGGCCGGATATGAGGTGCATCACTTCCGCAAGCGAGTCGAGCCACGTCTGATCCAACACGTGGCGTGGGCGCTGCTGGCCGACGCTGACCGGTTCACCCGCTCGCGAATGATCGCGCCTCGGTTGGCACCAACCGGCGAGCGACACCCAGTGCCAGCAGATCCGTTCGCTTGGGAGGTCGCCGAACACGAGGAAGCCCTATCGCGGCTGTGGTCGGCGATCTACGCGCTGCGCGCCGAACTACTGGCCGCGGAACGGTTGACGAGCCTGGACGCCGACCGGCAGGAAGTGATCCGTCAGGCGGTCACGGCGGCGTGGCAATGGGCGCTGGCCAGCACCGAAGCCACCCGCTACGCCACGGCGTTCGGCCCCAGCATCGCCGATGAAAGCGAGGCCTCGGCCCACGACCTGGTCGCCCTGGCCGGCTGGACACCCCCACTCAGCCCCGAGCAAGCCGAGCGGCTCCGCGACGCAGCAGCCGAAGCCGGGGACCGGGCGGGATTCGTCGCAAGGCTGAGTGACGAGACCGCGCTGGGCAGCACCTGGATTGACGCGTTCTTGACCCCGGCCCCTCGGCCGTGTCGGGAAGTTCTGCTGACAAAACAGAAAGGCAGGTCCTGTGACCAGCACCAACACCGTGCTCGCCGACGCGCTGGAGGCCGCGTTGATGGGTGACCCGCGTCGGTACGTCATCACCGGTGGTCCCAGCTCGGGCAAGGACGACCTGATAGAGGCGATCCGGGCTGCGGGTATCCCGTGCATGGAGACCGAACCGGGCCGGGAGATCTATCGCAAGCACCGCAAACGGTTGGGCCGACATTTGCGCCGGGAGGATCGGCGCGAGTACTCGCTGGAGGTGTTGGAGGCCTTCATTGCAGAGTACAGCGCCCACAAGCACGGCATTCGGTTCTACAACCGGGGTATCCCCGACGGCTACGGCTGGGAGCGGTTCTTCGGGCTTGGCCCGGCCCCACAGTTGGAAGAGGCGTCCCGGCTGTACCGATACGATGCGATATTCGTGCTTGATCCGCTTGACACCTTTGAAGACCCCGACGACATCGTGTGGGCGAAGGACCGCGAGATCAGGCGGGTGCACGAGCTCATCGTGCAGGGCTACTACGACGCCGGCTACGATCCGGTATTCGTCGCCCCGGACTCCGCCTCCGCCCGGCTGGACTTCATCTGCGCCAACCTCCGTCTGCCGAAACCCAGTCGAGGAGTGTGAATTCGGTGGCCCGATCGTCGTTGCTGCTCTCGCCGAACAGTGTGTTGGCCAACGCCCTGCTGCGCTCGATCGACATCCTCCGCCCGCGCGTGCACGCCGCTCGACCTTCCCGGATCGCTTTCGTGGTGGGTACCCAGATCAACGGGGCCCCGCATCTGGGCACGAATCTGGTGCAGAGCGCGGCGTTCCTGCTGGCGAAGGTCGCCCGGCGAGAGTTCTCCATCGACACGACCGTCCGGTTCGGGGCGCTGGACAACGCTCCGTACGAGGTCGTGCTGGACCCCGAGACACACAGCGCCTACCAGCAGACTTACTACCACGCCCTGGGCAAGGACAAGATCAGCGACTTGATCGACGCCTACTACCAGGAGTTTTTCGACTCGTTGTCCGAGGCGACCGACACCGAGTACACGGTGGAGACCTATACCGATCAGCAGGCCACACCGGGGTTTCGAGCGGAGTTCCTGCGCACACTGGAACGGTTGGAGGACATCCGCTGGTGGATGGCCCCTTCACACGGCGTGGTGCACACCCGGCTGCCCTGCCCGGAGTGCGGGTGGGCTGAGAAACGCGCCGACCGCACCAAGCTTGCCCACCTCGACGAGGACGGCGCGGTGTTCACCGCAGTGTGCCTCGACCACGGCGATTACGAGGTCCACATTGACCCTGAAGGCGACCAGCCCTACCTCGACCTGGCCACCCTGTACCGGAACCTGGTCAAGGAACGTGCGCTGGGCCGCAACACCGCCGTGCTTTCGGTCATGATGAAAGGCGGTGACTGGGCATTCGGCTGCCAGCTCGTCGACGGCGCCCTCGGCGCGCTGGGAACCCCGACACCGCAGATGCCCGTCCGGATCTTCACACCACAAGTTCTCGCCCCCACTGGGGCGAAACTCTCGAAGTCCCTGCTGCGCGAGCAGGGCAAAGACGCGCTCCCGACCGACGTCGAGCCATGGATGCTCGACACCACCGCCTGGCCTGGCAGCATCGACAACTACGTGGACGCTCTGGTCTGGCTGGTCGGCGAACTGCTCACCGACCCCAAACACTTCTTCCGCTCATTCACCGTCAAGGAACTCGGCCGCCTGATGACCGCACGACCCGCAGACCTCGACACCCGCCCCCGCGCATACGAAATGGGCATCTACAAGCGCTACTTCGACCTGATAGCCGCCGGGCGCAAGACCACCGAGATCAGGGTCAATGACTCCTCCCGCCGCAAGATCAAAAAGGGCAGCCTGATCCGGTTCCGCTGCCGCGACGAGGAAGTCCTGACCCGCGTCACTCGGATCTCGCGCTACACCGACTTTGAGGAGATGTTCGAGGCCGAGTCGGTGGCCAGCGTGAACCCGACCGCGACCAAGGAGGACCAGTTGGCCAACATTCGCCAGATCTATCCAGCCGAGCGCGAAGCCCTCGGCGTCGTTGCGATCGGCATCGAACTCGTCGAACACCACGGCGCAGGTGAAGGTGCGTAGCTGATCATCGACCTGGTCCGCTGCGCCCCGCGTGCTTCCGTCCGAGCGTGGGGGCGAGCCAGCCGAACATCGCCTGATGAGCGATGCGGAGGTTGTCCCACTGGCAGTGCGCGCTGCCGCCCGTCTCAGGGGTGAAGATCTTCAACTCCTTCGGGCAGCGCAGCGCGTCGTACACGCGGTAGGCGTGGTCGACCGGGACGTGCTCGTCGCGCTCGCCGTGGGTGACCAGTGTCGGGCAGCGGATGCCGGCGATCACGTCGGCGACCCGGAATGCCGCCACCTTCTCGCGCGCTTCGGCCATCGTGGTCGCGCCCAGAATCATCCGGATATGCCGCGCGAGGGGGTGGTCATCGCCGCGCGTCTGCCAGAGTGCGCCGTAGTCCCACTGTGCTCCCCAGATCACGAGCGCCGC
>WHSQ01000093.1 GCA_009380005.1 Actinomycetota bacterium
GGCAGCTACACCGGCACCGCCCCCGTCGAAGCGTCCAGCGGCGACATCCGCCGCCACCGGCTCAACCGCGGCGGGAACCGAGCCCTCAACAACGCGCTGCACCTCATCGCCCGCACCCAGCTCAACCACCACGAGGCGGCACGCCGACACCACGCCCGCAAGATCGCCGAATCCAAGACACCCGACGAAGCGTTCCGCAGCCTGAAACGGCAACTGGCGAAGGTCGTCTACCGACAGCTCAGGACCGATCGCGAACATCGCCTCTTGACATAGAGGCGCTATCAAGCCACGCACCCGCGCACGTCAGGACACCCGACCGAGGCCGCACATCGGGGACAAGCCACCGGCCATACCAGACGGGGCAGCGAAGAAACGAGCGAACCCCGGTCGGGCAGGCCCAACGATGGCATTGAGGCGAAGAAATGCGGCCCCGAAGGGGTTGACACCGGTGTCCGCTTCGGGGAAAGTAGACAGGTCTGGAATAACTATTCCATTATATGGAATTGGAGCAATCACATGGTGCTGATGACGCCGAGCGAGGCGATGGTTGAGACCCTGCGGGCCGAGGGCGTGACGGTCGTGCCCGGGATCGTGGGGTCGGCGTTCATGGATGCGCTCGATTTGTTTCCCGCCGCCGGGATCCGCTTCCTGCCGGTGCGTCACGAGCAGACCGCTGGCCACATGGCCGACGCCTACGCGCGGGTGACCGGGCGACCGGCCGTATGCATCGGTCAGAACGGGCCTGGCATCACGAATATGGTCACAAGCATCGCCGCCGCCTACCACGCGCACTCGCCGGTCGTCGTCGTCACGCCGTCAGCCACGAGTGGCTCGCGTGGCCTCGATGGCTTCCAGGAGGTCGAGCAGCTGTCGATCTTCCGGACCATCACGAAGTTCCAGATCCAGGTGCCCCGACCCGACCGCATGGCGGAGTCCTTCCGAACGGCGTTTCGCATGGCCATGGCCCGTCAGGGCCCCGTCCAGATCGATGTCCCCCGCGATTTCTTCTACGGCGAGGCCGATACCGAGATCCTTGAGCCACACGAATACCGCGCCCACGAGCGCGGGTCGGGGGATCCGCAGGCGCTCGACCGCGCCGCCGAACTGCTCGCCGGTGCCGAGTTTCCGGTGATCGTCTCCGGCTACGGAGTGGTGGCGGCCGGAGCCGTGCCCGAGGCCGCCGAGCTCGCCGAGCTGCTGACCGCGCCGGTGGCGAACTCGTACCTGCACAATGATTCGTTCCCGGCCACGCACCAGCTCGCGGTGGGTCCGCTCGGTTACATGGGGTCGAAGGCCGCGATGCGGCTGCTGTCCCGTGCGGACGTCGTACTCATGCTCGGGTGCCGCATCAACGTGTTCGGTACCGTGCCGCAGTACGGCATGGACTTCTGGCCCACACAGGCCAGGACCATCCAGATCGATATTGATCCCGAGCAGATTGGTCGCTCGAAGCCGATCGAGCTCGGGATCCTCGGTGACGCGAAGGCCGCCGGCCGGGCGCTCGCCGATCGGCTGGCCGCGCGCGGCCTCACGCGGGACCTCGACGAGGCCCGCGCTGCTCGCGTGCGCGAGGAACACGCGGGCTGGCACGCCGAGCTGCGACAGCTGTCGTCGTCTGACGCGACCCCAATCAACCCGCGCCGCGCGCTCGACGAGCTCGCCACGCTGCTGCCGGAGGACGCGCTTGTCACCACCGACATCGGCAACATCTGTTCGACTGCGAACAGCTACCTGCGGTTCACCGAGCCCGGCACGTTCCTCGCGGCGATGGGCTTTGGCAACTGCGGCTATGCCTACCCTGCAGCGCTCGGCGCCCAGGTCGCCCGCCCGCAAGCACCCGTGGTCGCGATCATCGGTGACGGAGCCTGGGGCATGAGCATCCATGAGACCATGACCGCCGTTGAGGAGGGCCTGCCGGTCACCGCGGTCGTGTTCAACAACCAGCAGTGGGGCGCGGAGAAGCGCAACCAGATCGACTTCTACGACGACCGCTTCGTCGGCACCAACATCGGCCACGACACCGGCGGGTTCGACTTCGCCGCAATTGCCCGCGCCATGGGCGCCGACGGCGTGCGGCTCACCACGCCGTCCGACCTCAAAGACGCCTACGCCTCCGCCCTAGAATCCGACCGGCCCACCGTCCTGGAAGTGATGGTCGACCCCGACGTTCTCGCCGAACCCTTCCGCCGGGACGCGCTACAACAACCCATCCGACACCTGGAGCGCTACGCCCACCTCGACGCCCGGAGCACCTGACCTCCGTGTCCCTGATCGCTGACGGCCCGCGGACGACAGCGACCACGTCGCTGCCCGCTCGCTGGTTGGACCTCATTCGGGGTCGGCAGGCGAGCGTGGTCTTCCCGGATGCCGCAGACGCCCGGGTGCTGGCAGCGGCGGCGCGGCTGGTCAGCGAACGGCTCGCCCAGCCCGTGCTGATCGGTCGTTCGGAGGAGCTCAACCTGCTCGCGGCGGACGCGGGTGAACGGATGCCCGAAGGGGTCGAGGTCGTCGACCCCGAAGAGGCGGCGGCGGATGTCGACCTCGACGTCGCGCTCCGCCGCGTCTACGCGGACGGCGGCGGGGTACTCAGCGACGCCGAGGCCCGCCGCCTGCTGGCCGACCCGCTCATCCTTGGCATGCTGCTGGTGCGCGCCGGTCGTGTCGACGCGTGCGTGGCGGGCAATCGCAGCCGTACCTCCGATGTCCTGCGTGCGGGCATCCGGGTGCTTGGCGTGGCCGAGGGCATCGATACGGTGAGCGGCAGCTTTCTGCTCACCCTGCCCGATGGGCGCATGGTCACCTACGGCGACTGCGCGGTGCTGCCGGACCCGGACGCCGAGCAACTGGCCGCGGTCGCGATCGCAAGCGCTGCGACGCACGAGATCCTCACCGGTGAACAGCCGATCGTGGCCATGCTGTCCTTCAGCACCAAGGCGAGCGCCGAGCACGCGAGTGTAGAGAAAGTGCGGCGGGCCACCGGGCTTGCGTGTCGACGACGGCCCGATCTCGAGATCGACGGCGAATTGCAGTTCGATGCGGCGATCGATCAGCAGGTCGCTGCGGCAAAGGCCCCCGGGTCCCGCGTTGCCGGACGAGCCAACGTCTTCGTCTTCCCGAACCTCGACGCAGGCAACATCGCTTATAAGCTCACGCAACGCCTCGGCCATGCGCAAGCGTATGGTCCCCTCCTGCAGGGCCTCGCGCACCCATTGAGCGATCTGTCGCGGGGTTGTTCGACCGACGACATCGTCGCAGTAGCGATCATCACAGCGCTCCAGGGAGTGGGGTCAGGGGATTCGAGGCGGTGTCGGTCCAAGCCGGAAAGGAAGCCATGAGTTCCCCACAGCATGATGACGTGGAGCGCGCCGTCGCCGAGATCGTCACCCGGGCAAGGGAAGCGCAGCGCCAGGTCGAGCACTTCACCCAGGAGCAGATCGATGATGTGGTGCGAGCCATCGCGTGGTCGATCTACGAAGCGAGCCGCGCGCGGGCGCTCGCGGAGCGCGCCGTGGCAGACACCGGGCTGGGCAACATCGAGGACAAAATCGCCAAGAACCAGCGCAAGACGCTCGGCGCCTTGCGCGACATTCTCGCCGGCAAGTCAGTGGGAGTTATTCGCGAAGATCACGAGCAAGGCATCACGGAATACGCCAAGCCTGTGGGGGTCGTCGCCGCGGTCGTGCCGGGCACGAACCCTGCGGCGACGCCAGCGAACAAGGCGATGATGGCCGTCAAGTGTCGCAACGCGGTGGTGATCTCGCCGTCACCCAAGGGTGTGTCAACGTGCGCGCTGCTCTTGGAGTTCATCCACGCCGAGTTCGAAAAGCTCGGCGTGGATGCCGATTTGATCCAGTTCCTCCCCGAGCCCTCGAAGCCGCTCACCTACGAGCTGATGCGCCAGTGTGACCTTGTCGTCGTGACGGGGTCGCAGAAGAACGTGCGCGCTGCCTACTCCAGCGGCAGGCCGGCCATCGGAGTGGGACTGGGGAACGCAGCAGTGATCATCGATCGCAGCGCGGAGCTCACTGATGCCGCTGAGAAGATCAAGCGCAGCAAGACCTTCGACTATGCGACGAGTTGCTCGTCCGAGAACTCGATCCATGTCGACAATGTCGTGTACGACGACGCCGTCAAGGCGCTCGAGGCTCAGGGCGGCTACCTCTTGAGCCGAGGGGAGAAGGAGCGACTGGAGCGGGTGATGTGGCCGGGCGGCAAGCTGAGCAGCGCGGTGATGGCGAAACCTCCTGAGGTCCTCGCCGATCTCGCCGAACTGGACGACCCTGCGGCTCGAGAGGCCGAGTTCCTGATGGTGGAGGAAGAGGGCGTCGGGCCAGACTTTCCCTTCTCGGGCGAGAAGCTGTCTGTGGTGCTCACGGTCTATCGCTTCGATGATCTGGACTCGGCTCTTGACCGGATTGATCGGCTCTACCAGTACCAGGGCGCGGGCCACTCGTGCGGTATCCACACGAGTGACGACGAGAAAGCCCGCCGGGTGGCGGAGCGGTTGAACGTCGCGCGGGTCCTCGTGAACCAGGCGCACGCCATGGGGAACGGGGGCAGCTTCGATAACGGCCTCGGTTTCACGCTTACGATGGGCGCTGGGACGTGGGCAAGGAACAGCATCTCGGAGAACCTCTCGTACACCCACTTCATGAACTCCACACGACTCGCGCGGGTCATCCCTGAATGGAAGCCCTCGGCGGAGCAGCTCTTCGGTCCGTACTTCGAGCGGGTCGGGAGGTAGCGCAGTGGAACTGTTGGAGCACCTCGGGAAAGAGGTGCTACGGGACTCAGGCCTCCCGACCCCGCAGGGGGCGGTCGCTCGCACGAGCCAGGATGCGCTGCAGGCCGCTACGCAATGCGGCGGACCGGTGGTGGTAAAGAGTCAAATCCCCGCCGGCAAGCGCGGCAAGGCCGGTGCCATCCGGTTCGCGTCATCGCCAGAGGAGGCAAGGGTTGCGGCAGAAGACCTGCTCGGCAGCACGGTCTCCGGATTCATCGTCGGAGCAGTGCTCATCGAGGAGCAGGTGGACATCAGTCGGGAGCTGTATGCAGCGGTGCTGAACGATGCCGGGACCAAGGGTCCTCTGGTGCTGTTCTCGACCGAGGGCGGGATGGACATCGAGGAAGTAAATGCAGTCTCGCCGGAGCTGATCCTCCGCCAGGCCGTCGACATCCGTCAGGGCTTCACTGTTCAGGACGCCTCGCAGCTGCTCGCCTCGGCCGAAGTCGAGCTGGATGCGCATCTGCGCGACGACGTGGCCTGGGCGCTCGCCAAGCTCTACGAGGTCTATGTGGATGTCGATGCAGACCTGGTCGAGGTCAACCCGCTCGTGCTGACCGCCAACGGCAACGTGCGAGCACTGGACTGCAAGCTGTCGCTCGATCCCGGGGCCCGACCTCGCCAGCAGGACCGTTTCGCTCGAGCGGAGACCTCGATGCCCCCTGCGGGCACCGAGCTTGAGCAGCAGGCGCGCCACGAAGGCTTCCTCTTCATCGAGCTCGACGGCGATGTCGCTGTCCTCGCGAACGGTGCGGGCCTGACGATGACGACGCTCGATTCGGTTGCGCACTACGGCGGAAGAGCAGCGAACTTCCTCGAGATCGGCGGTGACGCCTACACCAAGGCGACACCCGCGCTCCGCCTCGTTCTCAGCAACCCACGCGTCAAGAGCCTCCTGGTGAACTTCTGCGGCGCCTTCGCCCGCACTGATGTCATGACCGAGGGCGTGGTCGCGGCGATCGAGGAGCTGCGACCCGACATCCCCATCAGCGTGACGATCCACGGCACGGGCGAAGAACGAGCCATCCAGCTAGTGGAGGAACGGCTCGGGCTCACCCCACACGACCTCATGGACGACGCGGTCGAAGAAGCAGTCCAGGCCGCATCGGAGGCATCCCGATGATCGTCAAGGGAACCGACGGCGTCCTGGTGCAGGGCATCACCGGCACCCAGGGGCAGTTCTGGTCCGAGCGGATGAAGGAGTGCGGTACCCGCATCGTGGCCGGCGTGAGCCCCGGGAAGGGCGGTCGCGAAGTGGGCGGTGTCCCCGTCTATAGCAGCGTCCACGATGCGGCGGCGGAGCACGATATCGCCGTGAGCGTGCTGTTCGTTCCACCGCTGGCTGCCAAGTCGGCGGCGCTCGAAGCGCTCCAGGCAGGTGTGAGCAACGTCGTGGTCCTGACCGAGCACGTCCCCTACCACGACATCATGGAGGTGCTCGCGGAGGCGGAGGACCGGGGCGCACGCGTCTTGGGGCCGAACACGGCCGGTCTGGTCGTGCCGGGCGAGGCCTCCGTGGGCATCATGCCTGGTTTTGCATCGAATATTTTCCAACCCGGCAGCGTTGGGATTGTCTCTCGCAGCGGAAGCCTCGGCACGCTGATGGCCCTTCACGTGGTTCGCGCCGGGCAGGGCCAGTCGGCGTTCCTGGGCATTGGCGGCGACCCGATCCTGGGAACGACCATAACGGATGCCGTTCGCATCCTCGACCGCGATCCGCGTACCGACGTCATCGTGATCGTCGGCGAGATCGGGGGATCGATGGAAGAGGATGCCGCGGAGCACATCGCCTCTATCGACAAGCCGGTGATCGCGTTCATTGCAGGTCGCTCAGCGCCTGCAGGAAAGCGCATGGGCCACGCCGGTGCACTGGTCACTGGTAACAGGGGCAGCGGGCGGTCGAAGGTCGAGGCCCTGACTGAGGCGGGGGCACATGTCGTCGAGGTCCCGACGCAGATCGGGGACGTCCTACGCGGCCGCGCGCGGGTTCGAGGCAGCGATGAGCCGCCGCGATCGCGACGGGACGTACGTCCTGCGCACGACGCCGAAGGTGCTCCTGCTGTTCCGAAGACCGACAACCATCCTTCTCATCTCGGAGCACCGCCAGCGCATTCCGGTTAGATCCGCAACGAAAGGCGGTGGAGGTAATGAAGGCGTCGCTTCAGCGCCGGGTGGGTCTCAGCATCACAGGCCTCTTGGCCGTGCTCGTGCTGATGATGCTCGTGGCGGGGTGCGCGGAGGACAGCGCGCTGGAGGCCGGGGCAGACGGAGCCGAAGTCGCCGAGGACCCCAACGATGAGACCGGTCCTGCGGCCCCCGACATCGTGAACTATGGCGTGCAGCCGTCGACCCAGCCTCCCTACATCGCCGACCAGCTCGGCTATTTCAACGAAATCGAAGAGGAATTCGGCACCCGGTTTGAGTTCCTCACCTTCCGCGCCGGCGGTCCACAGAACAATGCGCTCGCCGCCGGGGAGCTCGACTTCTCTCTCAGGTCGGCATGGCCCCCTCGGTCGTCGCAATGGAGAGCGCCCGCTCCAGGCTGCTCGTCATCAACATCCTCGAACAAACCCAGATCGTTGGGTCGCCGGAGGTCGACGGCGTGGAAGCGCTGAAGGGGCGGACCGTCGCCCATCCGGGTCAGGGGTCGCAGCAGTATCCATTGCTGTTGCTGGCACTCGATCAGGTAGGCGTGAGCGACGACGACGTGGACCTCGTCCAGATGGACGCGGCCAACATGGCCACCGCCTTTGGCCCAGGGAGAGATCGATGCCTACATCGCCTGGGATCCGCACACGACCCAGGCTCTGAAGGACACCGACAACGAGATCGTCATCAAGGCCGAGGAGGTCATGCCGCTCCTGGATGGCCGCTACCTCGGCGAGGCGGTGGTGACGCAGATGTCGTCCACCGCGATCCCGTCCCCACGGTCGATGACATCGAGGCAGGCGATGTCCGCACCAGCCCTGCTGAGCGCGGCCGCAACCGCGCTCAGGGCCCCGGGCCGGTCCGGCAGCGAGACCCGCAGGACAACGCGCACCAGCACTTCCTTCCTCTCCGACATGGCTGAGATCCGGACAGTAAGGAGCAGGCGTTTCACGCACGTTCGCCGTCGGTTACCGCACGATGTCGGTCTCCACGAGGCGGCCTCGCGGGGCCGCGGTGCCCGGTACGGTAGACAGGAACAGCACCCCAGCGGGCATGCGTCAACCCAGGAGTGACCGTGTGACAGAGCGCCACGAGGCGGACCTGCTGATCAT
>WHSQ01000094.1:0-7583 GCA_009380005.1 Actinomycetota bacterium
GACACAGACGGAGTCCTGCAAGATGTTAAGGAATTAACGAATCAGGACACTAGGTCCCCTCTTCCCATTCCTCCATGTACGCCAATTGCTCCTCGGTGAGCTCGTCGATGCGGATGCCCATGGTCTCTAGCTTCAGACGGGCGACGTCCTTATCGATCTCGACGGGCACGTCGTAGACCTTCTTTTCGAGCTTGTCGGCGTTGGCAACGAGCCACTCAACGGTCAAGGCCTGGTTGGCGAAGGACATGTCCATGACCGATGCGGGATGGCCCTCGGCCGCGGCCAGGTTCACGAGCCGGCCATCCGACAACACATAGATGCGACGGTCCCCACCCAGGTCGAACTCCTCTACCTCAGGCCGGACCTCGCGACGGCTCTTGGACATAGCCCGCAAGGCCGTTAGCTCCAGCTCGATGTCGAAGTGGCCGGCATTGGCAAGGATGGCGCCATCCTTCATCAACTCGAAGTGCTCTCCACGGAGGACGTGCTTGTTACCGGTAACCGTGATGAAGATGTCCCCTTGCGTCACGGCGTCGCTCGTGGGGAGCACCCTGTATCCGTCCATGGCCGCTTCGAGGGCACGCGTCGGATCGACCTCCGTGACGACGACGTCGGCACCCAGACCCTTGGCGCGCGACGCCACGCCACGTCCGCACATCCCGTAGCCGCACACGACGACCGTCGTGCCGGCGATCAGCACGTTCGTCGCTCGGATCACGCCGTCCAGGGCCGACTGACCGGTGCCGTAGCGGTTGTCGAATAGATGCTTGGTGTCGGCGTTGTTGATGCCGACGATGGGATACCCCAGGACACCCCGCGACTGCATCGCGCGCAGGCGGATGACACCGGTCGTCGTCTCCTCGGTACCACCGATGACGTCGGGGAGCTGATCCTGGCGCTGTTGGTGCAGGACGGTGACGAGGTCGCACCCATCGTCCATCGTGATCATCGGCTTCCTGTCCAATGCTGCGTTTATGTGCTTGTAGTAGCCGTGTTGGTCGACCCCGCGGATCGCGTAGGTCGCGATCTCGTGGTGGGCGACGAGCCCCGCCGCGGTCTCGTCCTGTGTCGATAGTGGGTTCGACGCGCAAAGCGTGACCTCGGCGCCGCCGTCCCGAAGCGTCCGCATGAGGTTGGCCGTCTCCGTCGTCACGTGCAAGCAGGCGGCGATCCTGATTCCGTCGAGCGGTCGCTCCTTCTCGAAACGCTCGCGTATCCGAGCCAGCACCGGCATCTGCCTGTCTGCCCATTCGATGCGTAGCCGACCATCGTCGGCGAGCGCCAGATCTCGTACGTCGTAGTCAACCGTCATCTCTCGACTCTCCTAGTTCTGGGCGAGCTCGGCCTTCAGCTTCTGTATGGACTCCACGGGCCCCGGGTCCACGCCGTAAGCCAGACCGACGTAGATCGCGGCGATCTGCGTCACGAGGACCAGGGAGAGGATCCGGGCGAGCAGGCTCGTTCCCTCCGCCTGCAACTCGACTATCTCCGCAACATTATCCCGGACGAGTCTCTGGGTGATGTCGAACCGGAGGGAAACGCGCTCGTGCTCATCTGGATCACGGAGCAAGATCATCATGAAGGAGCGGGACGTGACGTCGGCCAACCGGTTCCAGCCGACGATCTCGTTGTGATCGAGCTCCGGCAGGAAGTGCCAGAACGCCGGCGTCTTCCCGTACTCGTTCAGATCGCATTTGAAACGATACGCGGCGACGGCGCCTATCCCTTCCCCTCCATACACCACGGGGATCCGTCCGACGATCTTCGAGGCCAGGCCCTTCGCCGGATTCTCGGACGTCCCACGCTTGCGGTGGGACCGTTCGGCGATATCCGACAGGATCTCGACCGCCTCGTCGACATCTTCCTGCATGTCGGGGATGAGCCCCATGGTGGTCAGCGCCGCGAACAGCGGCATCGTGAGATATCCCAACGACGCACGCGGTTGGAGGCCGGGGGGTATCCGGACGTGCGCCATACCGTGTTGCGCAGCGATCTCGGCGAGAGGTCCACCCGAGGAGACCGCTATCGTCCGTGCTCCCCTTGCGATTGCCTCCTCCAGCGCGACGACGGTCTCTTCCGTGCTGCCCGAGTACGAGACCGCGAACACCAAGGTGTTGCGCCCGACCCATTCCGGCAGCGGCTGACCGTAACCCTTGATCACGATCAAGGGAAGAGGTAGACGCGCCTGCACGACCGCTTGCAGCACGTCGCCCGATATGCCGGAGCCCCCCATCCCCAGCACGAGCACACCGTCTATCCCTTCGGCTTGCGGCAGGTCGGTAGCCGATCTGCCCAACAGCCAGGCCTCACGACACTGTCCGGCGAACCGTTCGACGGCGCCGAGCACATCTTCTGAATCGAGCCCTGCGATCGCCTCCAGATCGTCGAGATCTGGGCGCCTCGACGCCTCCTCCGTGGGGTCTTCGGTCATGGTTTCGGTTTCTCGGCTTCGTCGATGAGCATCACGGGGATGTCATCGCGCACGGGGTAGCGGTACTTGCACTCGCCCCGGCAGGCGATAACGCTTTCGCTCTCGAGGTACTCGACCTCGCCGTGGCAATTCGGGCAGATCAGGATGTCGAGAAGTCGTTGGTCGACGGCCATTGGCGCTCCCTTCCCTCAGGCGAACGAGCCTATCCGGCCCCGATCCGACTCACTCCCGGATCACGGACAGGACCTCATCACGCTTCTGCTTCATCGATTCCTTGTTACGGGCCTCGAGGTTCAGACGCAGGAGTGGCTCGGTGTTCGAGGGCCGACAGTTGAACCACCAGTCTTCGTATTCGACCGTCAGGCCGTCCAACGTGTCCTCGCGCCCATCGGCGTAGCGTCTCCTCAGCCGTTCGATCGCCCCGTGCTGATCGGACACGACCGAGTTGATCTCACCCGACGACGCGTATCGCTCGTACGGCGCGAGCATCTCGGATAGCGGCCCATCGAACTGAGAGAGACCCTCGAGGACGAGTAATGCAGCGATGATGCCGGAGTCGGCGCGGAAATTGTCACGGAAGTAGTAGTGACCGGAATGCTCACCCCCGAAGATCGCTCCGGTCTCCGCCATCCTCTCCTTTATGAACGAGTGACCCACCCGCGTCCGTACCGGCGCACCGCCGTTCTCTGCGATCACCTCGCGCACGCTCCAGGAACAGATCAGGTTGTACAGGACGGTGGCGCCCGGGTTCTTCAGCAGAAGCCGCTCCGCCACCATCGCGGTCGTGGTCGAGCCCGTGATGAGGGCGCCCGTCTCATCGACCAAGAAGCAGCGGTCGGCGTCGCCGTCGAACGCGACCCCAACGTCACAACCGTTCTGCCGTATGACCTTCTGGAGCGCGACGAGGTTCTCGGGCTCGATGGGATTGGCGAGATGGTTGGGGAACGTCCCGTCCAGTTCGAAGTAGAGGGGAAGGACTTCGAACGGCAACGGATCGAACACGATGGGCACTGTCTTGCCGGCCATACCGTTCCCGGCATCGATAGCGACCCTCAGAGGCTGCAGCGAAGACCGGTCGACCATCCTGCGGCAGTGTTCCGCGTAGTCGGCCAGCACGTCGATCTTCTCGATGCCCCCACCATCGCGCTCGATCTGGGGACCCTCCTCCGCGAGGCGCCTGATATCGGCGAGTCCGCTCTCCTCGCCGATCGGCGCGGCCTTCTCGCGACACATCTTGATGCCGTTGTATCGGGGAGGGTTGTGGGATGCGGTGAACATCGCGGCCGGTACGTCGAAGACCCCGGACGCGAAGTACAGAGCATCGGTAGAAACGAGTCCGGCATCGAGCACGTGCGCTCCCGCACGAACCGCACCGGCGACGAAGGCGGCACACAGCTCGGGGGAGGAAACCCTCATATCGCGCCCGACTGCGATCCGGGGTGCGCCGACGAACCGAGCGAAAGCGTTGCCGATCGACCCGGCGATCTGCTCGTTCATCTCGTCGGGCACGACGGCGCGGATGTCGTAGGCCTTGAAGATCTTGCTCAGGTCGAGGGACATCGTCGGGCATCCTATTTGTGCGGCCCGGGCATTGACGGAACCACGATCGGCTGGAACCATCCAAGGCGGGATGGGTGAGCCGATGACCACGGGACTGGCATGGCGCGAGGACGCAGCGTGCCTGGAGTACCCCGCCGTGCTCTTCTTCGGACTCGACGATAACGAGAGTGCCGTCGAACGTCGGTCGCGCGAGGACCGAGCCAAGGGGGTGTGCTACGGCTGCACGGTCCGTCAGGAGTGTCTGGATTACGCGCTCGCGACACGTGAGCCCTATGGGATCTGGGGCGGACTCACCGAGATCGAACGCAGGTCACGATTACACCGAGCCTCTCGCTAGGAGAAGGTTCGTCCGTGGATGATCCTCGAGCCGGGTCGAGCGCGACCCTCCGCCGCTACGCCACCAGGATCCGACACCGCGGGCCGCTCGAGGTGGCAACGGAAGTGGCGGGCGCGGTCCGATCCTCCATCTCCTCACGGGGGCGGCTGCGCTTCCTCACCCGGGGAACCCTGCCCTCCGACGTGGGGTTGCCCGATCTGACGATGAGGCCGGCCGGCGCGGAAGACGCCGATCGATACGCCCGGCAGGTCGGTACGGACTCGCCTCACACGTTCCGACGCCGCCTCGGCCCCGGCACGGATTGCTACCTCGCCCTGGACGGTCAACGGATCGTTCATTCCTCTTGGGTGACGACCGCGGGAGCGTGGGTGGGAGAGCTTCGTTTGTACTTCGTGGTACCGCTCGCGAGCGCATACGTCTACGAGTCCTACACGAGCCCGGACGCTCGGGGTCGCGGCATCTATCCGGCGATGTTGCGATACATCGCATCGGACGCCGCCCGCGATGCGCCGAAGGAACTATGGATCGGTGTTGGGGAGGACAACGAGCCGTCGATCCGGGCCATCTCCAAGGGCGGCTTCGTTCCCGCGTTCGATGTCGCCTTCTCCCGTCGCCTCGGACGGGTGGAAGTCGAGAGCATCGCCGGGCCCCGTTCGGACGAAGCGGCACAAGTACTGAGCAGGGATTGGCCGCCCGGCCCTATGGTTCGATAGCTGACCGAGCGGTAGGCTTGATGGGTTCGCTGGGGGTGCCGAGAACAGTCTTAAAGCCTGCGGGCGCCCAGGAGCCGTGTTCGAAAACGTTCGCCCTGCGGTCGAGAGCTCTCGCTCCAGGGCGTTCGTAACCGGCACGACCCCCTCAACTGGCACCTGTTGCCGGACGAACGCATAGAGCTTCGGGCGCCCGCACCTCCCGCCGAGTGGTGACGGTCAGCCGTGCGTCGGGAGACGGAGCGTGAAGCGGGCTCCGCCGGACGGTTGCCGGCCCAGGAGGACGTCGCCGCCGTGAGCCCGGGCGATCGTCCGAGCGATGTAAAGGCCGAGACCGGCGCCCGTGGCCGTCTCGTCGAAACTCGTGAACTTGGAGAAGACGCTCTGGGCCCTCTCGGCCGGGATGCCGGGACCATCGTCTCCGACCCAGACGTCGACCCCGGAGGACGAGCGAGCCATGCCGACCTCGATCGGCGAGCCTCCTGGGGGGTATCTAACCGCGTTGGTGATCAGGTTGTGCAACACCTGACGCCTGCAAGATCACCGCATCCCCCGGTTCGGTCGAAGAGAAAGGTCAGGCTTTAGACGAGCCCCGACCTTCCGCCGCCAGGTTCAACACGTCATCGAGCGCCACCGTGGCCCCCTCGTTCTCCCACCACTTCGCCTCACAGCGCCGGCAGGAGAAGAACTGGACCGTGTGATCGTCCTTCAGATGGATCTCGATGTGCGTGCAGTCTTCGCCCTTGCACTCGGGACAACGCATCGTGCCTCCGTCCTTCGTCCCCTACCCCACTCGAGTCGAGTCGACCGCGCCGCTCGTGAGCCAGTTTAGGCGAACACAGCCGGCTTGTTCCGTTGGTCGTCGAGAACCCACCCTCGGGGAGGACGCAGCCTCTCGGCACACCCAGAGCACAGCAGGTATACGTGCGGTGAGATCTCGTCCGAAACGTCCGCCAGCAGAGCGCGTCTCTCCTCGTACTGGTAGGCCAGGATCGCCGCGCCCCGTCCGACACAGCCCGGTTTCGAACACATCGACATGCAGCGCAGGCTAGAACAGACGACCCTCCGAAACGGGGATTGTCGGCCTAGCTGCCGCGCCGGGCGCGAGGAACCGCCGCCGCGGGCCGACGGAGCCGGGCGAGCGTCACAGCCGCCGCCCCCAAGACGATGAACATGTAAGCGATCGTCGCCCATTCCGAGACGGCCATCCCCGTGTTGGGAGAACCTCCGCTCGTGGTGGCATCCTGTCCCGAGGTGTCCGTGCCGGTCGAGGTTGAAGGTTCGGACGTGCCCGTCCCCGAGGGAACGGCGCCGGAGTCCGTGCCCTCCGTGACCAGGGGGCGGAAGGGATCCCGCCGCCCCTCTTGCGCGGCGGCGACCGGAGCGATCGTCAGCGATACGAAGAGGCAGCACATCACAACCACGAGCCTGCGCATGTCTGGAGCCTACGCCCGGCCTGGATCTACGCAAGCCGGACGGGCTCTACCATCTGGACCATGCCGTTCGCCCAGATCGACGACCATCAGCTCCACTACCGGGAGTACGGATCGGGTGATCCCGTTATCGGGATCATGGGGTTCGCCATCGACCAGAGGTTCTGGGCCGCTCAGGTCCCTGCCGTCTCTGCCACGAACCGGTTCATCACCTTCGACAACCGCGGCATCGGCCGCTCGACGGGCTCACCACCCGACTCGATCGAGCAGATGGCCGAAGACACGCTGCGTCTCATGGACAGGCTCGATATCGCGGACGCGGTCCTCTTCGGAGTCTCGATGGGCGGCACGGTCGCCCAGAAGATCGCCCTCGAACGCCCCGAGAGGGTGAAGGCGCTCATCCTCGCCGTTACCTTCGCCCGACCGATCGAATACATACGACGGGAGCAGTCCCTGGCCAAGGCCATCTTCGAAAAGGCCGACTTCGATACCTTCATGGAAGGATCTCTCATCCATCTGTTCAGCCCGGCGTTCTTCGAGATCGGTGAGGAAACGATCGATCGGATGGTCAGGGCCTTCTACGCGGAGGGGGGCCCGGAACCGGCCGGCGCCGACGCCCTGACGGCTCAGCTCGACGCGATGGAGAAGTTCGACGTGCTGGCCGAGCTAGGCCGGATCGAGGTCCCCACGTTGGTCATCGGTGCGACGCACGACATGATGGTCCCCTATTTCGCATCCGAGGAGATCGCCAGAGCCATCCCGAACGCACGGCTCGAGACGCTCGAGGGGGGCCACGGAGTCATGGTCGAGCAGATGCAACCGTTCAACGATCTGGTGCGGGAGTTCCTGGACAAGATCAAGGCCGGGTGACGCCCATTCCGGGACGAAGCGCGAAGAAAGTCCGGTAGAGCGCGAAGGAAGAGTGGCCGCGTCTATTGCGCGAGCCGCGTCGGCCCGCCTATCATGTGCCTGTACGTCGTAGAGATGAGTAGGCTCCGGCCGAAAGTCACTGCGGCGTACATCTTTTTTGGCCCCCGGACGAGCTAGTCCTCTTCGGCGCTCGCCAGGTCCGGACCCGATTCATAGAGGGGATCCCAGCCCCCCACGTCGAT
>WHSQ01000094.1:7590-7875 GCA_009380005.1 Actinomycetota bacterium
AGCAGGACCACAAGGCCCCCCAGACCCTTCTAGAGGTCGTCCGCTACTTCGCGGACGAGGACCGGGCGCACTCTTCGCCGCTTCCCTCCGCTGGCCCGATGGGCCTCGCTGCTCTCGCTGTGGCTGCGACAAGTACTCCTACCTGACCACCCGAAAGCTCTGGAAATGCAAAGCGTGTCGCTACCAGTACAGCGTCAAGAAGGGCACTATCTTCGAGGACAGCCCGCTCGGATTCGACAAATGGCTCCCGGCGATCTGGCTGCTGGTCAACGCGAAGAACGGGAT
>WHSQ01000095.1 GCA_009380005.1 Actinomycetota bacterium
GTTGGAACGCCCAGGTCGAGTCGCTGCTCAAGAACGCGGCCACGACCCAGGAGTCTTGGTCCACTGGTAACGAGGGTGCGTACACGACTGACGTCGGGCTCCTCGAGGACGAAGGTCTGACCTACTCGGCCGAGGCCGTGAAGGTCGACAGCATCACCCTCACCGGTGACGGCACCGGCTACTGCATCCAGGCGTCCTCGCTCAAGGACACCTCGATCGTCAAGTATTACGCCTCGGACGTGGGCGCTCCCAAAGACGGCGCCTGTCCCGCCGCCGCTTAGAACCGAGTACAGCTAGGAAGATCTGGGGGCGGAGGTGACTCCGCCCCCTTTCTCTTTTCCTGCATCTGACCTCCGGCTAGGCTGGACCGCTACGAGGTACTTCCATCCGGTGCCGGTCTAGGCATCAATACCTAGAGAGTGGGCGTCGATACGACGACGGGACATTGGGAATCATTTCTAGGCCGAACGCACCAGTTCTTCCCACGCTCGCTGCGGTCAAGATTCGCGTCCGCCGAGCCGATGAAAGACGTATGAACCTTTACCTGGCCGAGAGGCGCGCCTTCCTGCGTTCTGGCGAACGAGGATTCACTCTCATCGAGCTGCTCGTCGCTATGAGCATCATGAGCGTGCTGTTCACCCTGGGCGCCCTGGCGATCCGACAGTTCTGGTTCGTGCGCGCGCTGTCCGGGTCCCAGGATCAGATAGCCACCCAGCTGCGACAGATCCAGCAGCGGGTCGTCGCCGAGACGCATCCGCTGGTGTACGGGGCGCGCTTCCACGTGGGCGACAAGACGATGTCCCTCGTACGCTTCGACCCCGAGACGAACACCTGTCGGCAGTACCAGACCGTCGAGTTGGGCACGGGGGTAGAGATAGCCGTCGGTACCGACGTCACCTCGGATTCGACCGAACCGCACATCTTCTGCTCCGCCAATCTGACGTTGCCCGGAGGGGGCGCGGTTTCGAACCGGTCCACGAGCGAGTACGTCTTCTTCTTCGCACGCGGCAACGGGACGCCCGGAACGATCACGATCCGATCGACGCCACTGGATCGGACCGAGTCGGTGCAGATCGCGGGCATCACAGGGAGGGTCATCGAGGGATGATGCATCTCTTCGTGTCGCGCCGAGGGGACGACGGTTTCACGCTCGTCGAGACCCTGGCCGCGCTCCTCGTGTTCGCGCTGATGACCATGGGACTGGTGCCCCTGCTGATCAGTTCGTTGCAGGGAGCTGATCTGTCGCGCTCGGTCACGATCAACAAGAACGCGGCGGTCGAAGCGATGGAGCGCGTCCGGGGCCTTCCCTACTACGTCTCCTTCGGGGCCCAGAACAACAAGGTCGACGTGCTCGACCTGTACTTCCCCAAGCTGGCGGTGGAACAGGCCGGATGGGGCCAGCTCTACGGGGCCTACAAGTACACGACCGATTGCTCCAACGCCACCCTGGCGAACCCGGCCTGCCCCCGGAACATCCCCGACGGCACGACGCTTCGCTTCGAGGCCTTCTTCGTCGACGGGTCCGGTGCCTTGGTGGACGACGACTTCCCCGCCGCCTACACGTGGGACTCGACGACCGGAACCGATGTCCCGCCCAGCCAGATGCTCGACATGACGATCACGGCGATGTGGACCCAGCGGGGACGCGCCCGATCCTTCAAGCTGCAGAGCTTGATCGGGGATCGCAGGTTCAGCGGGATCAAGGTCCGCGGCGACGCCAACGTGGAGTTCGGCGTCCAGGTCCTCACGTCCTATTCCAACGACGCCGGGGAGCTCAGCGAGCTGCTCGCGCTCGGAGGGAAAGCCGACTCCTCCATCGAGAGCAGGGGGATCTCGTCCGCGGATATCTCCGTACGAGCCGCCGACGTCCGTCTGAGCAACACGGCGACGGAATTGGCCGGCTTCGGAGGAGCGGCCGCTTCCTACCACGCCCCGCCCGACATCACGCCCGGTGCGACGAACGCAACGGGTGGCACCGTGACACACACCGAGGTGTTCGACCCCGTCTCTCCGAGCGAGCTGATGCAGGTGGCCGGGGTGGACAACACGTCCGCGGGCACGCTTCACGCGCGCGTCGCCAACGAGCAGCCGAGCTCGGCGGGAACGTTCTCCTATTCGCCCGGCCTCGGGGCCCTGGACTTCTGGGTGCGGACCCAGGTCGATCCGTCGAACAACGACCTCCGGAAGCTCGACGTCACTCAACCCGCTTTCTCCATCCGGGGCAAGGCGTTCAGGGGGACCGCGACCGGCGTAACGCGTGCACTCGAGGCGGCGGACCGCGGGGTCGAGACCAGCGCCACGCTCTCCCTGATCGGCCCGACGGGCACCGGCCTTCGCATCTTGCCGACGAGCTTCATAGCGGCACAGGACAGCACCTTCGGCGGGGCGCTGATCCAGATATCCAACTTCGTCGCCGAGACCACATGCGAGGCCACGGACGACCCGACGTCGGCATCCGCCACCGCCACGTGGAGCGCAGACCTGCGGTATTGGGTGGCGGACCTGGATCCCACAGACGAGATCGTCCAGCCTGGTTACCAGGTACTGAATCTCACCGGGGGGCCGGGAGGCGATCCCTTGGAAGTCGTCATGATCGAGAATCCGCTGGTCTACGACGGGAACACGCCCGCCGAGGACGTCTACCTCTTCGAAGACTTCGATGACCCCGATAACCCGAAGAACGGGTACCTCGTCCACTGGAGCAGTCTCAGGAACGTGGCCGGGACCGAGGATCCGACCGGCCGGCTCACCCGGGCACAGATCGCCGGCGCCTTGATCATCGACACCGCCCGGACGAACCCCGCCATCAAGGAGTCGGGTCTGAACGTCCAGATAGGCCAGCTCGGTTGCGAGGCGGTGGACGAACGATGAATCGGCTCCGCACCGACGAGTCCGGCATGACCCTGATCGAGATCTTGGTCTCCCTTTCCCTGTTCGCCATCGTCACGGTGGGCTTCTACCAGGTGCTATTCAGCGGGACCAACGGCGCCGATACGGCCCAGCGGGTCACGAGGGTTTCCCAGGAGGCGCGGCTCGGCTTCAACCGCATCGTCCGCGATACCCGGGAGGCCTCGTCCCTGACGAACCCGTCTTCCACCTCCTACAACGTGAAGATCGACTTCAATTCGGACGGAGTCTTCGAGAACCCGAACGCTACGGGCGACTACGAAGACCTGACCTTCACGTACGACGCAACCGAAAAGGAGATCCGGCTGAACGGCGAAACCTTGATGGCCGGGGTGGAACCGGTCGGCACGCGCCCGATCTTCGATTACGCGAGCAACCTCCTCGAGTACGACTGGAACCGCAACGGCATCGCCGAGTGGCAGGAGATCGATGCGACGCCGGCTCACGGCGTCTCCGGGATCGGCAACAACAACGGGCTCCTGGACGGGAACGAGCCGGATCTGCTGAGCAACGTGATCTTCTCGTTCCGGGTGACCGTCGACGACCGGACATCCGACTTCTTCTCCGAAGCCCAGATAAGGAACAGGCGGTGACCCGATGATTCGCAGACTAAGGGACCAGCGGGGCGTGACCATGATCACGGTGCTGTTCGTGGGGGCGGCCTTGACCGCGCTCACCAGCACGGCGATGTTCGTCACGATCCAGGAGTTCAGAGCGGGGACCGACGACAAGAAGGCGGCGGAGGCCCTCGCCTACGCCGAGGCCGGGATCGACCGCATGATCCACGAGCTTCGCACCAACGTGAACTTCGGCCAGATGCGAACCGCCGGGTGCGAGGGCTCCGACCCGATCACCGTGAGCGGGAAGATCGGTGGGGAGACTTCGAAGCGGACGTTCGAGGCGATCCTGCAGGTCTGGAACGGGGATGCGGCCAACCCCGCGGACCGGCTGGCACCGGCCGCCTGTGGCGTCCCTCCGCACAACAACTCCGATCCGCGGGCCGAAGAACCGCGGTTGCTCGCGATCACCTCCGTGGGCGAGCATCCGACGGCCCGGCGCGTCGTCCGTCAGATCATCGAGGTCAAGCCCATCGGTCTTCCCATCGGCATCTACGCCGATCGCATCGACGCCAACGGCAACGGGGGGATGGTCAGCATCAGCATGATCAGCCCGACCGACATCGTGGGGCGCGCCAAGATGGCGTTCGCCGGCGACGACCCCTACTACGTGAAGGACGACTTCTACGACAACGACGACATGACCCCGATCCCGGCCGCCGCCCACGCCGGGGGGCAGATCTACCCGGGCAGCGGGGGAGGCGCCAAAGAGCACCCGCCGAGCCCCAACTGCGAAGCCAACCTCACGACCGGCACGAACCCCGGCACCCCGGGTCAGTCCCTGTGGGACGGCAGCAACTGGACGAACGATGAGGGGCTGGCCGCGGTGAGCTCGGGCTGTGCCGGTCAGACCGGGTTCCCGCCGACGTCGCGGTTCGACGCCGACGATCTGACGCGGGTGAGCCCGAGGCCCGAACTCTCGGAGCAGGACTACCTGGCCCTGAAGGAGGCGGCCAAGGCGAGCGGCCTCTACTGCCTGAACGCGGCGAACTGCACCCGCGAGGGCGCGCCCATCACGCTGGGGCCCAACATCTTCCAATCCGACCTCGGTAACCTGACGACGGAGACCAACTGGATCGCCTACTTCGAGTACGACTCGGGGGATCCGTTCGACAACGTGGTGCGGTGGAAAGCTTCGGTCCAGCCCTGCTCCGACGACCCGAACCAGCACCGCAGCGTGGTCCTCGTGGTGCGGAACGGCAGCATGGAGATGCAGAGCGAGAGCTCGATCACCGGTTTCGTGCTGGTCCCCGAGGGTTACTTCGACTCGGCCGGTGCCTACATCACCGAGGCGACGGTCATCGCCAAGGAGTTCCGCCTCCGGGGCCAGGCCGACCTCAGGCTGTCGGAGTGCTGGGTCCGCAACTTCCCGGCCCCGTTCGTGGACGTGGTTCCGCGGGCCTGGTCGGAGGTCGACCGCTAGATCCTGACGACCGCAGGGCGGGGCGATCGAGTTGCCTGGTCCCGGTGGGACGGCGGTTCGAGACCCCGTCGGCGTGACGTCGGAGCGCAGCAAGAGAGCACAGAGTTAATTACGTTTCTGTAACTCTAAGGTTGAACCCTAAAGGTGACGAAACCTGCTCTTGACCGCTGCTGTTAACGGTTGTTGAATCTGGTGGCCCGCTGGGAGAGGCGGGGAGCACGATCGCCACCACGGGATCGGAGTCGAAAGGTGAGTGGTCTTGGCACGGGACTTCGAAGAGCCCTTGCTCACCGTGGGTGAGGTCGCCCGCATCATGCGCGTCTCCAACATGACGGTCTATCGGCTCATCAAGTCGGGCCAGCTGGCCGCGATCCGCGTGGGCAAGAACTACCGGATCCGCCGGAGAGACGTCGAGCACTACCTCACCGACCGCGCCGTCCGGATCGAAGGGGAAGACTGATGGCACAGGCCGTGGGTCTCGACATCGGCACGAGCGCCGTCCGCGCCGCTCAGATCTCGATGGGACGCGGTGGGTCCGCGTCGCTGACCAGCTTCGGTCAGGTGGCCCTGCCCGCCGGCGCGGTCGTGGATGGTGAGATCCGCGACCAGGGAGCCGTATCCGACGCCGTCGCCCAACTGTGGAAGCGCGTCAAGATCCGCTCGAAGCGTGCGGTCGTCGGCGTGGCCAACCAGCGCGTCGTCGTTCGCCAGGTGGACCTCCCGTACCTGGAGGAGAAGGAGTTCCGGAACTCGCTCCAGTTCCAGGTCGCCGATCACATCCCGATGCCGGCCGAGTCCGCCGAGCTCGACTACCAGATCCTCGACGATTACACGACCCAGGCCGGCGATCACATGATGCGCGTCCTGCTGATCGCCGCCGCGACCGAGATGATCGACACCTTCGTGTCGACGCTGGGGACCGCCGGGATCGAGGTTACGGGCATCGACCTGACGCCGTTCGCCGTCGCCCGCGCGGTGAGCCCGGCCGCTCGCGGCGAGGTCGGGATCGCAGGTGCCGAAGCGATCGTCGACGTGGGCGCGGGCGTCACCAACATCATCATCCACCACAACGGCGAAGCGAAGTTCGTCCGCATCCTGCTGATCGGCGGCGACGAGATCACGAACGCCCTGGCCGACGGGCTACGAGTGTCCTACGAAGAGGCCGAAGCGATGAAACTGGACCTCGGTCGCGGGGTCGGAAGCGCGGAGGCTCAGCGTCTGCTGGCTCAGCGCGTCGATGCGCTGGTGAACGAGATCCGCGGGTCGCTCGACTACTACATCTCTCAGGAGGAGAGCGAGGCGGTCACCTCGATCATCCTTACGGGCGGCGGGTCGCTGACGCCGGGGCTGATCCCCCAGCTCGAGCAAACGCTGCGTAGCCAGGTGCAGCGCGCCACTCCGCTCTCCGAGCTGAAGTGGAGCAAGTCGGGGCTGACTGAAGAGCAGGTTGGGCACGTCGATCCCATCGCCGCTGCCGCGGTGGGGCTGGCCATGGGGGTCGCGGGCAAATGATGCGTCGCGTCGACCTCGTACCGGCTTCCTACCGGGAGCGGCGCCGGCAGCGCCAGACGCTCTTCGGCATCGTGGCCGTGGGAGTCGTCTTGGCCGTGCTCCTCTTCGGCTGGTGGTTCCTGTTGGGCCAGCAGATAAACGACAAGGAAGAAGAGCTCGCGAGCGTGCGCGCGGCCAACGCGAGGCTCCAGGAAGACATCAACGAGCTGCAACGTTTCGCCGACCTCGAGGCCGAGGTCCAAGCGAAGGTCGCCGCGCTGCAGACGGTGATGGTCGGAGACGTGAACTGGCCGAAGGTGCTCACGGAGGTCGCGGTGGTCGTCCCCGGCGAGATCTGGTTCGAGCAGATGGCCGGCTCGGCGGGCACCACCGAGGGAGCGACCCCCGTAGGTACCGAGACTGCGCCGGTTCGCATCGCGAGCGACACGCCGGTGGGCAGGGTGACGTTCACCGGACGCACCCTGACGATGCCGGGCGTTGCCAAGTGGTTGATCCGCCAGATGTCGGTGAAGGACTTCCAGGCCGTGTGGCTCAACAGCGCGGCGTTCACGGAAGCAGGTAGCGAGGCCACGGCCGTAGCCGTGGGGGACTGGGAGAGCACGATCGAGCTCGACAGCACCGCGCTGAGCAATCGCTTCCAGCAGTTGACGCCGTGAGAACGCGCGCGATCCTGACGACGGTTGCCGTGATAGTCGTTCTCGCCCTCCTGTTCTTCTTCGTCGTGAAGCCCAGGCAGGACGAGCTGGCCCGGGTCGAGGCCAGCATCGAGCAGGAGGAGAACCGCACGATCCAGCTGCAGGCGGAGCTCGATCGTCTCCGGGCCCTGCAGGACAACGCTCCCGAGCTGGAGGCCCGGTTGACCGAGGTACGCCAGCTGGTTCCGCGGCGGGACAACGTGCCGAACTTCATCTTCCAGGTGCAGGAGGCGGCCAACGCAGCCGGGTTGGGCTTCGCCGCCATCGCACCGGAGCTGCCCAAGCCTCCGCCCGAGGGAGCGCCGCTGGCCGAGGTCCGTCTCACGATCGGAGCCACGGGGACTTACTTCCCGATCCAGGACTTCGTCCGCCGGCTCTACCGTCTCGATCGAGCCTTGCGGGTCGACGTGATCGACCTCGCCCTGGACGAGGGCGCGGAGGGCGGCTTCGAGGTCGAGCTGAACCTCACGGCCCGGATCTTCTTCGAGCTCCCGGAGGGTGCCGTCGCCGGCACCACCACGACTCCGACGCCGGCCACCACGCCGGCACCGGGAGAGACCCCGGCGGCGACGCCGACCCCAGGAGGCTGATATGGCGACCTCACCGGAAGCCGCCCCGGACCGCGGAACGAATCCCGCGGTGATAGGCCTGGTCATCGTCCTGGTCCTCGTGCTGCTCGCCGCGGTCTACTTCCTGTTCCTC
>WHSQ01000096.1 GCA_009380005.1 Actinomycetota bacterium
AAACGGCATCTCGGTCCCGCTCCCCGGTTGCCACTCCACCGTCATCCCATCAGGTGAGGAGATCGCTCGGGCGACTTCGAGCATCTCGGGAGAGATATCGAGAGCGGTCACCTTCCCCTCCGAACCAACCAAAGGGGCGACGCTCCTGGTGACGATGCCGGTGCCGCAGGCTAGGTCGAGGACCCGCTCGCCGGTCTGAGGCCGGGCTCGCTCGATGAGATCGGTCGTCCAGGGGACGAAGACGTTCTGGACGATGAACCGTTCATAGGCCTCCGCCGGGTTGGACAACGACTCCTCCTCAAGGCTGGGATCGCGCACCGGCATCCCGAGTCCATCCACCGATCAGCTTTCTCTGACACCTCACCCCATCGGCCGAGAGAGGTCAATAGCCCAGAGCGAGCACGAACAGGGCGACGGAGATGATGAAGCCGACGATCCACGTTGGCTCGTTCTTCGGCGGACTCTGAGTGGGTCGCGTCTGTCATCTCCGGCGTTGGTGAACCGATCACGCGGCTGCCGATGGGGTGGACGATGTCGTCGGCAATCGCAACGACGGTGTTGCTCGAGAAGAAGCCGACGATAAGCGCTCGTTTCCCGCCGATGTTGCGGAAGGCGTGTGGCACCATCGCCGGTACGAGCACAAGGCCTCCCGGGCCAAATACGGCACGTTCGTCTCCCACTTCGACCTCGACCTCTCCCTGCTCTATGAGCAGGATCTCCTCCGGCATGTCGATGTGCCGGGGGCCGCTCTTGCCGGGATCGAGCTCCACGCAGAGCACCGCGGTGCTCGCGTTCCCGGTCGTCCAGAACATCGGGAATGCAAAGTGCGCTTGAACGTTCGGATCTTCCTCGACGGTGCCCGTGTGGAGTTCGAGCTCGTTCAGGTCCGCGCTGATCATTGCCGGGCTCCCTTCGACGCGGGCTTGAGCGACGCCCGGATCAGCTCCCGCAGCTCCGGGCCATCCTGTTGGCCGTGCGCGTGCACGGCGTGCAGGAGCTGCGCTTCTACGACCTCGTCTTCCGGGCCCGAGATGGCGAGCGTGCACTCACCCGGCCACTCACGGCAGTCGAACAAGCGGCGTTCCATCTGTACCTCCTCCTTCTCTTTGTCTGATCTCCGTTCGTCTTTGGGCACGGTACGTCCACGGGTCGTCCCAGGTCGATCCCAGAAATCTGGGGTTTCAAGCGCGTATCGGAAGAGTCAGAATGTCCGGATAAAGGCAGGATCGGAGGAGCGCACGCGTGACGAGATCGTGAGGCTGTCGGCGCGTGGGCTCGATGTTGCGCGATTCTTCGATGAAGCGGGGGCGATCCTGCGGAGGGCCGTGCCCTTCGATGGCTTTTGCTCGATGACCGTCGATCCCGCCACCATGCTGCTCACGAGTCACATAGCACACGATTCGGTTCGTCCCGAGGACGTTCCACGCCTGGGGCGGAATGAATTCCTCGAAGAAGACGTGAACAAGTTCGGCGTGCTCGCCCGCGCCTCGCGGCCGGCGGGGGTCTTGACCGACGCCACGGGACATGCCCCCCGAGAGCAGCCCGCGCTTCGCGGACATCTTGCAGCCGAACGGTTTCCGCGACGAGTTGCGATTCACGCTGCTCGATGGGGATGCATGTTGGGGATGGCTGGCCCTGTACAGGAGCGAGCATGGCGCCGACTTCGAGGTCTCCGACGCCGAGTTCGTCGCTTCCTTCTCCCAACTTCTTGCTCACGGATTGCGGCGAGCAATCCTGCTGGCGGCCGCCCCCACCGCCGACGAGCCGGATGCGCCGGGACTGATCCTGCTCGCCCCGGGCGGGAAGGTGGAGGCGATTACGCCGGCAGCCGAACGGTGGCTGGATCTGTTGGTTGCGACGACCCCCGCTGAGGGCGACTTGCCGGCAATCGTCAACGGCGTCGCCTACCGGGCGCTACTCATTGCCCGCGGAGGTAGCCCCGATGTGGGGGCGCGTGCCCGCGAGCCGACCTCGGAGGGGACATGGCTGGTCGTCCACGGCTCCGTCGTGGGCGATCCCGCGGAGGGGCGAACGGCCGTCATCCTGGAAGCCGCCCGGTCGCCGGAGATCGCACCGCTGATCGTTGCCGCCCACGGTCTACGCCCCGCGAGCGCGAGGTGACCGAGCTCGTATTACATGGTCTCAGCACGGCCGAGCTCGCCCAGCGTCTGTGTTTATCGGAATACACGGTGCAGGATCATCTGAAGGGGATCTTCGAAAAGGTCGGCGTGCGCTCGCGGCGCGACCTCGTCGCCCAGATCTTCTTCCAGCACTACGTCCCCCGACTGGAGATGGGCGCGCAGATCGGCGCGACGGGCTGGTTCTCGGAGACCGAGTCGTAGCGCTCTTCTAACGGGTCGAACCCAAGAGGTCGGTCGCGGGGTGGGCCTACGTGGATGCTCTTCAAACCTTTCGCACCTGGATGATCTTCTGTAGAGACGGACTGGCTCCTTGCTAACAAGACGCCGCCGCGGCGACTACGTCGTTCCGGGAGCACTCGCGCTGCTACACGTCGATCACGAGCACGACGAGGGGTGCTCGTAGAACCCAACGTTTGGATGAAACACGAGGTTAGACGCGCGCTCCAATTCGCTCCCATCTGGTACCAATTTGGAGGGTCACGCACTCGGGGCGATTGTCAACCTATTGGCAACCTCCCGAGCAGGAAGAGATCGGAAGAGCTACGACGAACCGGGATCCAGCTGAGGTACGGGCGCTCACGCTCATTGTTCGAGTTCAGGCTCCCCTTTTCCTCTCTTTGTGACCCGCTCGCGTTTTTCGCGGCTCCTGCCATATTTCCCGCCACGATTGTGCGGTCGCCCCGATTCAGCCCCTGATGACGTAGTGGAAGCAGCGATCGAGGGCCGGTTCCAGCGCTCGATGCGTCTCACAGACGGCCGGCCTGCGGTTCCACAACGGAAACATCTGATTTCTGGGGCACCGGGTTGAACCATTTGCGAGGCAGTCTCGTATTACGCATCAGTTGCGAGGACTCCGGCGCGTCGGCACGGGGCCGATCGCCGGCCGACCGGAGCACGAAGCGGGCCAAAAGGTACACGGGGACTGAGGAATGACAGCAGCTGCCGGCGCTCGAGAAGAACCCGCCGTGGCTTTGTCTTCGGGCGACCGCGCCTTCATGGGAGCTCTCACGCCCCGCAACGTGATCCCCCCATCGACTGATCCGAGCATTTTGATCCCCTCCAGATCTGTCTATCCGATCCCTGCAGCCCTCGGAGGAAGGGGGAAGCAATGAACTTCCGGCCTATCGCGTTGACCATCGCGACCGCACTGCTCTTCGTGTCGGGCCCGAGCGCCATGGGGCACCCACCGAGCGACCCCTTCGACGACACCGTCTTCGCACCGATCAACGACGAGCGCGGCTTCAACCTCCGCCTTGAGGTCGCGGCGAGAAATCTCACGTCGCCGGTCAAAGGCGTGATTGCCCCAGGTCAGCCGGACCTGCTCTACGTCGTCGATCAGCCTGGCAAGCTTTGGGCCGTCGACCTCGTCACGGGAGACAAGAGCTTCTTTCTGGATGTCGGCGCTCGCCTCGTGCCGCTCGGCGTGTGCGGACCGGGAACGTTCGATGAGCGAGGCTTCCTCGGTGTGGCCTTTCATCCGAACTACATGGCGAACGGACTCCTCTACACCTACACGTCCGAGCCCGTCTCCGGGCCGCCTACCTTCCCGTCCACCGTTCCGGCCGGCGAAATCCCCGACCACCAAAACGTCGTCGCCGAGTGGCGCGTTCCGGATCCGGGAAACCCAGCGTCGGTCGTCGATCCCGCCAGCCGCAGAGAGCTCATGCGCGTCGACTGGCCGCAGTTCAACCATGATGGCGGCGACCTCGCGTTCGGACCCGATCGAATGCTCTACATCTCGATGGGCGACGGCGGCGGTGCGGACGATCAGGACGGCCAACTCTTTGTGACGGCGCCGCCGCACCACCCGACCTGCGGCGAGGCCCCCCAGGTCGGACACCAGGGCGACGGGAACGCGCAGAGGCTGAATACGCCGCATGGAAAGGTCCTTCGGATCGACGTGAACGGCCGGAACTCGGCCAACCTTCAATATGGAATACCCAGCGGTAATCCATTCGTCGGGAGTTCTGGTGTCGTTCAGGAGATTTTTGCCTTTGGCTTCCGAAACCCATATCGGTTTTCGTTCGACACAGACACGGGTCGGATGCTCATCGGGGACGTCGGCCAGAACGATATCGAGGAGGTCGACATCGTCGTCAGGGGCGGCAACTACGGATGGAACCGTAAGGAAGGGACGTTGTTCTTCCACATCAACGGGAACGATGAGGGTTTCGCAAGCCGACAGCCCGATGCTGCGGTGACAATCCCGCCCAACCTCATCGATCCCATCGCCCAGTACGACACGCATCACGAGGGCCACTCAGTGATCGGTGGCTTTGTTTATCACGGAAGCAGGTTCCCGCAACTGCGTAACCGCTATGTCTTTGGCGAGTACTCGCGCCTCTTCGGTTTCCCGGAGGGCCCAGATGACCACGGACGCCTCCTCTACTTCAAGCCGCCCAAGAAGACCACGAAGCCACAACTGCGTACCATTCACGAGTTCAGGGGGTTCGCAGACGCCATGGCCGCCCTGGGCCTGGCCCCTCCTCCGCACGAGCCCGAGGAGTTCGCGCAGACCATGTCCGTGCTGGGAATGGCGCAGGACACGAGCGGTGAAGTCTACGTCACAGGAAACCAGACGGGACGCCCGTCCGGCACGGGTGGCTTCGTGTTGCGGATCGTGCGCGGCCGTGGACCGTAGACACGGAGCATCATTGAAGACTCATTGAACGAATCGGAAAGGAGGAGAGGATGAGACGGATATTGCTGCTGGCGCTGTCTCTCGGTGTGGCCCTCGCGGTCCTGCCCTCAACCGTGTCCGCGGGCGTCAACTTCGTGGCGCCCATGTCGGGAGACGAGGAGGTGCCACGGGTCGATACCCAGGCGAGCGGAGTCGCCAAGTTCAAGCTTCGTGAGGAGGGCTTGGTGTTCAAGGTCAACGTGGCCAATATCGAGGACGTTGTCGCCTCCCACATCCACTGTGGCGCCGTCGGCGTCAACGGGCCGGTCGGCGTCACGCTCTTCGCCGGCGGTCCGGTGAGCGTGAGCGGGACTCTCGCGGAGGGAGTCATCACCGCGCCCGACGCAGATAACGATTGTGGGTGGACTGACCTCGAAGCAGTCGTTACCGCTCTGGAGAGCGGCGATACCTACGTGAACGTCCACACGGTCGCGAACCCGGGCGGTGAGATCCGGGGACAGGTCAAATAAGAGCATCCGCCGGAGGCTTTGCTGGCGGGCGAGCTTTCCCGCCTTCTCCGGTCGTGCTTCGGCTCTTGGCGCGGCGACGACCAAGAAGCACGGGCAATGCCGGCGGCAGCACGAGGAGGTGGGCTCGTAATCCCGCTCCTAAGTGCTCTGCGGCGCACTCCAGCTCCTCTTCGTAGCTGCGTTGGTATGTGCCCGAATGGTCGCCCTCACGCACCGCGAGGTGGAGGTACCGAGCTAACCTCGGTATCCGTTGGTGCCCGTCTAGATTGGGGTCGGGAGACTCCTAGCTGAGGCCATGTCCGTGAAGTTCGCTCGTCGCTAGGTTCGCGCGGATTGGCAACCCATTGGCAACCCGCGATTCAGGAAGAGATCGGAGCAGCCATGAAGAGCCCGGGCCAGTCAGGAAGCAGGCCGCCCGAATGACCTGCACAAATGGGTTCAGTCAGGCTCGCTCAGGAGGAGTCAGGATGGTGTGCTCATAACTTGAAAACCGTTGTCCGAAAGGGCTTGTGGGTTCGAGTCCCACGCCCTCCGCAGTGTGATGTCGCGGGGCATCGTGGACGGGTGTCGCGGAGCATAGTGGACACCTGTCACCCCATGCTCTGCGGTTGATAGTCCTGGCTCGGATCGAGCTCGAAGTCCCTCAGGAGGCCTCCGTCGGTGGTGATGATCCTGATGTGGCGACCCGCCACCAGCAGGATGATCCGGGTTCCCTTGAGCGCACGTCCCATCCCGATGTGGTGGAGCTTGCTCTTGTAGCGGATCGTGACCACACCGTGCGCGTCGACGCGGTCGTGCCGGACGCGCAGCTCTCGGGTGAAGGTGCCCTCTCGCTTGATCGGTCGCGCCTTGTCGCGTGAATCGAACGCGCTCTTGGGGGTCTTGCGATTCTTGGCCCGGTGCGGACGGACGTGGTTGTAGTAGTCGACGAAGCGATCGATCTGGGCCTGGAGCTCGGCGATCGTTCGGGCGGGCGGCTGCTTTCTCAGGAACTTCTTTTCGGTCTGGTGGAAGCGCTCGACCTTGCCGCAGGTCTGCGGGTGATAGGGGCGCGAGTGCTTGTAGTCGATGCCTAAGTGAAACAGCTCGGACTCCATCGCCGAGTAGCCGTGACGGTAGGCGGCGGTGTAGATGCAACCGTTGTCGGTCAAAAGCGACGCCGGCAATCCCCACGCCCGGCCTGCCTCATAGAGCGTGGCGACGACGTCGGGGGCGCTCGTCACCGCCACCACCTTGGAGGCCACGCACACCCTCGAGAAGTCGTCTAAGAAGTTGACGATCTCGACCTTGGTGCCGTCGGCGAGCTCGAAGACCGTGACGTCTGATTGCCACGTCTCGTTGGGAAGGCTCGCCTCGAAGCGCACGTAGGAGCTCTTGGGGCGCTTGTGCGGTTGCGGGGTGATGAAGCCCCTGCGTTTGAGGATGCGCCAGATCGTCGAGGTCGACGGCGGCGACGGATCGGTGACGCTCAGGTGGTAGTGGATCGTCGCCGCCCCGGCATCGAAGCCTTGGTCGGACAGCTCCTTGCGGATCCTCACGATCCGGTCCTCTAACTCGACCGAGCTGCGATTGGCGACCGTCTTGGCGGCCTTGGAGAGCGGCGCGATCGCGTCGTAGCCACCATCCTTGAAGCGCGCGACGAGCTTCGCCACCCAGCTCTTGGAGACCCCGTGCGCCCCTGCGACGTCCCGATAGCTGCGGCCCTCCAGCACCACCGCGTCGACGACGAAGCGAGCGAGATCCACGGGCCACCTCCGCACCTAGGGGTGTCCACTATGGCCCGCGACATGCCTCCTCAGCCGTGTCCACTATGCGCTGGAATCACACACAGCCGGCCCCACGAAGCTAAAGACGCAGGCCTTGTTTCGCGAAGCACGGCGTGCCTCTCTGAGACATTTCTGGTTGGCGTTTCTCAACATTATTCGGGAGGGTTGACGGAGGATGTCCCGTCCGTCGTGGATTTTGAGACGGCCCTCCACTGACTGACGAC
>WHSQ01000097.1 GCA_009380005.1 Actinomycetota bacterium
ACCGGAGCCCCTTGGTTCTTCTCGACGACGTGCGGTGCGTGTAGCTTGGACACGGCGGTCCCTCCTCACACTCGGTGTGACTGACACCTCGTCACTACCACCAAGTGGCAGCGGCGAGGCGGAGGGCCGCCATTTCAAATTCCACGGGACCGGGGACAACCTCCCGGCGCGAAATCCAACAAAATCCAACATCGGTGGCATCCCAACTTCTCGGGAGCGCGAGCGGGCGCGGTGCGCAGGTACGAAGCCTGGGCAGGATTCGTTCCAGAAGGGAACGGACACGACCGGCGGTTTCGCGCGGTTTGCTGATTCTCTCGGCAGGTTCTGAGCTTCCGAGGTCGCGTTAGGCGGCAAGCGATCGCAACCGACCGGAAGGGTTTTCGGCTCGTTTTGGCGTTAGTCCCGCGTGATCGAGTCGTAAAGGCGCGCCGCCGCCTCATGTGATGCCTCGGCACGTTCCCGTTTGTCGCCCATCCCGACAGCAAGATTCACACCCATTGGCACCAGCACCTGCGCAACCGGGTCGTCGAACTCCACGAAGTGCTCGGCCAACTCCAGCGTGATGTAGCCGTGCACGAAGCTCCATAACTGAGCAGCGAGCTCCTCGGGTTCCTGTTGCCGGACCCGGCCGGAGCTCATGAGGCGTTCGCACGCTTCGGTGATGTGAACGTAGGCGTCTCGGAAGGCCGGCGAACGTCCACTCAATCGAAGCTCCGAATCCGACAGCGGTCGGTAGGTCCCACGCCTGGACAGTCCGAACATCAAGTCGTACAGGTGGGGGTTCCCCCGGGCGACCCGCCGACACGTCAACGCCAGAGCAAAGAGATCCGCGATCGGATCCTCACTATCCCGACCCTATTCTTCTGTGGGGACAAAAGCAGAGCCCCACAGCTTGTCAGCCGCTGTCTAGAATGAACTAATGCACGAGGATGCGCGGACCACAACTCCTCGAGGTCGTTACAAGACGGCACAAGCGGTGGTCGTCGCGTTACTTGTCGTCGGCCTTCTAACCGCCATTTTCATCTTCCAGAACACAACGCGGGCCAGAGTCCGTTTTCTCTTCTGGTCGGCTTCAGTTCCGCTCGCCGGCGCCCTGATCCTTGCAGCGGTCCTCGGCGGGATAATCGCCTTCCTGGTGGCATTCGTCAGGCAACGCCGGATAGCTCGAGATTCACGAGCGCCTCTTGGTGAGGAAAGCTCGGTTAACGAGAATCTTGACGGAAAGGACCGGTGAAGGCCCCCTTCCCGTGGCCTCTCCCCCTACCTTGGACGACCGCTCTGGTGGAACTCGTGGGAAACCTGTAAGGCGAGTTTTCATCCGCAATGACGGATGCGAGTGCAGGGAGAAGCGATGGCTGAAGCGACGTCGTCACTTTCCAGAAAACCGGAACCCGTCTCGACCCCCAAGCCGCGCCTTCGCGGCCGGCTCCACCAAGCGGCGCTATTCATCGCCGTTCCCGCGAGCGTTCGCCTGGTAAGCGCGGCGCCGTCGGGCTCGGTCCGATTTGCAATGATCATCTATGCCTTGAGCCTGGTCGGGCTCTTCGGGGCGAGCGCCGCGTATCACCGGTTGCACTGGTCTTCAACGGCGCTTCGCCGGGCACGGAGCCTCGATCACAGCATGATCTTCTTTCTAATCGCGGGGACTTACACGGCCTTCGGCGTGCTGGTTCTTCACGGATTGTGGCAGCTGCTCGTTCTCTTGGTCGTGTGGACGGGAGCTCTCTTAGGAATCGCGCTCAAGCTGGTCAAGATCGACGGGTTCTCCCGGACAGGAGGGACGCTCTACATAGCCCTCGGCTGGATCGGGATCGCGGCCCTCCCGCAGGTCCTGAGCGAATCCGAGGCTCTGCCACTCGTGCTCACCGTCGCCGGCGGGCTCATGTACACCGCGGGGGCAGTGGTGTTGCTTCGGAGACGTCCCGATCCCAACCCGCTCGTTTTTGGATATCACGAAATCTGGCACGCCCTTGTGGTCGCTGCGGGCACTTGCCATTTCGCGGCCATCGCGGTGCTGCTGCCCACAGGAGGTTGACTGAGCATCGAGCGCGCATCGAGTGAGCCAGAGCACTCACCATGCGTATCAGTTCACTATGGATTGGTAACGGTTCCTCAGGGGAAGTTGGAAGCGAGGTGGAAGTCACAAGCACATTGTTGTACTAACGCGCAAGGTCAGTAGCGGGGATAGAAAATGCAAGCAGTAACTCGGACAGAGCAGGACTTTGCTGCCTTCGTACTGTCTTCGAGTCGCAAGGGTTGAGCGTTAGCTCACCGCGTGGGAATGCTCCAGTTCCCGCCGTGCCGCTGACCAGAGCCCCTGGTTAACGCTACTCAGGCCGATCGGGATCGGTCTCGGCAGCTTTGTGCTCGAGTTCTACGGCGCGTTCTCGCTCGCGTTCAGCTTCCTCGGCGTGTCGCCGAGCGGCAAGCTCGGCTTCACCCGCTCGCTGCGCCGCGCCCCGAGCGTTCCTCCGATGGTCCGCCGTTTGTTCGCGTTGATGCTCGAGCCTTCTCGCCTTGCCGCGGGTCATCCAGTAGATAGCCCCGGCGATCACGACGACTGCGATGACGACAAGCACGATCACGAGTGGATCGTCCACAATGCCTCCCCCTTCCCGACCGCCCATTCCCTACCCCGCTCGGCGGCTCTCAGACAGAGGGGCCCCAGAAGCAGCTGGGCGCTTACAACTGCGACACACTGATCCGCTCGAATTCTACTCAGACTTTAACGTACCCTCGGGGCCGTGAGAGAGGCGCCGAACAGCAGTATTGTCTCGCGGTCAGGGCTGGTGACGTAATGGCGGGGGGTTTTCGCAATCGATGTTGGCTCCCTAGTGGATGTGCCGAGGAATGAGCGAGGCTTGGGCGCGGCGTGGCGCGCCGTCCTGCGGCGGGGCGGAGGTGAGCTCGCGAGATCTTCCGTGAAGCGGTTCGGGGAGGCCGACGGCACGAGTCACGTCCGGGCGGTCGCGTACCAGTCGATGTTCGTACTGCTCGCCGGCTTCATAGGGCTGGTGGGCCTGGCCAGCGCATTCGACCTGTCGCGGGTCCGAGGCATCGTCGAGCAAATGGCCGACACGCTTTCTCCTGGGCCGTCCGGCCAGCTGCTGGGAGAGGCGGCACGTCAGGGCGCCGAGGGAGGGACGGCCGCGATGGTCTTCGGGCTGCTGGCCGCGTTGTTAGCCGGCACGTTGGCGATGGCGCAGGTCGAGCGATCCGCCAACCGGCTCGCCGGCCGGCCCGATGATCGACCCTTCGCGAAGCGCTACGGCATCGCGTTCGTGCTGGCGCTGTCTGCGGGGGTGCTCCTGGCGGCCGGGGGACTCGCGCTCGCCGGTGGCCGGGCGGTCTCCGAGGGCCTCGGTTGGGAGGATGCGGCGCTCACGGTCTGGAGCGTAGCGCGCTGGCCCCTGGGGGTCGCGGTCGCCGCTGTCGGCATCTACCTCCTGTTCCGAACGGCGCCGCGAGAACGAATCAAGTCTCGCGCGGCGCTCGCCGCGGGGACGGCGACGGCGGTCGCGCTCTGGTTCCTGTTCAGCCTCGTTCTCGGTCTGTATTTCTCGCTGAGCAGCAACGCCGCATACGGGCCGTTGCTCTCGGTCATCGCGCTCCTTCTCTGGTCCTCTCTCTCGTCGCTAGCCCTGCACCTGGGGCTCGCCGTCACTGTCGAGCTGGCGATCGGGGAGTCGCGGTCGGAGCGCATCGTTCGCTTGCCCGAGAGCGAGCCCGAGCGGAGCGCATCTAGCACCCCGTAGAACTGAAGGGGACGGCGGGGGTAAGGGGAGATGCCTTGTGCCGCGCCCCGAATTGGTCTTCTTTCGTGCTTGCCTTGTTCCGATTGTTGATACGCACCGTCGGGTTGGATGAGAGCCGCCGATGATGTGGAGCGCCGGACTCCCGGTGTTTGGAATCCCTGGTCGCCGGTTCGAGTCGAGCCGGGCCCACGAAGAAGAAGCGAAGGTCAGATCTTTTCTGGGAGCGTCCCCGGTTCGTGCATCAGCGTCAAAATCCGGGGATAGTCAGCACTGAGTCAGCATGTTGACCGCGGGAGAATGTACGCTCGTGGGAAAATCGCGCCTCAATCTTTGTCAAAATGGTCGTCGCAGCCGCAGTTCGAAAGACTTCCGCTGCACCGCATAGCGTTCGGCGGCGGAGAACGCGGGCGGACTCGGAAATAGGGGGGAACGTGCCAGTAGGGAACAAAGAAGAACTTGACAAGGAGTGGATAGAACTTCTCAACGAACTTCGCGTGGTGCTGCCCGGAGTCCAGGTGCTGTTTGCTTGTTGGCAGCACCCTTCAGCCCGCTTTTCGGCAGCGTTACCGACGTGCAGAAGAACGCCTATTTCCTGTCGCTGCTGTTCACCACCTTCTCTGCTGGTCTGATGACCGCCCCCACCACTTTCCATCGCTTGCGCTGGCGCCAAGGCGACAAGGAAAAGATGTTGGAGATCATGAACCGCCTTACCATCGCGGGTGGCGTATTCCTTGCTCTCGCAATGACTGCCGCGTTCTTCGTCATCACCGACGTCATCTTCGGCGGAGTTATTGCCATCGTTTGGACGACCTCGATCAGCCTGACTCTCTTCGGCCTGTGGTACGGCCTCGCGCTCAAGCGCAAGATGGACGAAGGCGACTGAAGTTTCGCTCGTAGGATGGCCACCTGCTCTTGGGCAAGGCGTCTTGCAAAAGAGGGGTTCAGATGGGCTCTGGGAGACTACCGGTAAGGCGCCCTAGACCATCCGAAAGATGACGATGACGAGGATGATCCCCACGAGAACCCAGACCCAGATCGGTACGTTCATCTCTTCCTCCTTGGAGTGTGGGCTATCTAGCCTAACCCCTCGCATCCTCGCGAGCTTGATAGATTGAGGCATACGTGAGGTCATTGGGGATGCTGACAGAGCAGGCAAAGAACTCGCTACAAAAGGAGAGTTGAAATGAGGCGCATCGGAATGATCATCTATGTGGTCATCGGCGTCATCGTAGCCGCCACCCGAGATTATCTCGGTGACGTCGGAGGCATCGGCGACATTGTGAACCTTCTACTGAGAAATAGTCAAGAGTTGTGGAACGGAACTTGATCACGCGGCGTCCTTCTGGTCGTCCTGAGCCTCCACCAGCTTGCCGTTCACGAACCTCGCACCCGCACGGACGAGAGCGACGAGCTCGTGTCCGTTGATCTTGCGCCACCTCCCCTCCGCGGCCTCGATGAGCTTGAACACCATCGCGAGCCCGGCTTCGCGCGAGCCCGGTCCCTTCGTAAGGTTGGTCCGGGCGCGTACCGGTGCGAAGGTCGACTCGATCGGATTGGTCGTGCGCAGATGCTTCCAGTGCTCGGCCGGGAAGTCGCAGAACGTGAGCAGCGCCTCCTGGTCGTCCACGATCTTGGTGACCGCCTTGGGCCACTTCGCCCCGAACTCATCGGCGAACGCACGAACCGCCCGCGTCGCGCCGTCCTTATTCTCTGCGTTGGTGATCTCGAAGATGGCGCGCTTGGCCGCGGGCTGCACGGACTTCGGCAGGCAGTCGAGCACGTTGGCCGTCTTGTGGACCCAGTCGCGCTGCGGGCGCGTCTCGGGAAAGACGTCTCTCACCGCGGCCCAGAAGCCGAGCGCTCCGTCGCCCACCGCGACCACAGGCGCCCGCATGCCGCGCTTCTTGCACGCCCGCAGCAGCTCCGCCCAGCTCTCGGTCGATTCCCGGTAGCCGTCTTGGAGGGCGATCAGCTCTTTGCTCCCGTCGAGGCGCACACCCACCATGACCAGGCAACAGAGGCGGTCGTCGTCACCGAGGCGAACGTTGAAATGGACGCCGTCGACCCAGATGTAAACGTAGTCTCGGTCCTTGAGCTTTCTCGCCATGAACTCGGTGCGCTCTGCTTCCCACGCGTTGGTGAGGCGCGTGATCGCGGCCGGGGACAGGCCCGCGTCGCTGCCGAAGAACTCGCTCAGCGCGGGCCGGAAATCCCCGGTGGACAGCCCATGCAGATAGAGCAGCGGCAGCACCTGGCTCACCTTGGGCGACTTGCGCGCGTAGGGCGGCAGGATCTCGCTCGCAAAGCGGATGCGCTCACCTTGTTCGTCGGTCCTTCTGTCGTTGACCCGGGGAGCCCGGACCTCGAGCGCACCGGCGCCGGTCACGACCGTGCGCGCCCGGGCCTTGCCGTTACGGGTCACGAGCGCGTGCCCCTTGTTGTCGCGCTCGGCCTGGGCGGCGACCACGTAGGCGTCAACCTCGGCCCCGAGCGCGACAGCCAGCATCCTGCGGGCGCCGTCACGGACGATCTCATCGAGCACCTCGGCGAATTCCGCACGCTCGGCCTCGTCTTGGACTACCCTCAACATCGGCGTCTCCTTCCCGTCGGCGCTCAAACGCCGGCACCATCAACTAGGTCAGATGGGAAGGTACGCGGCGCTCTCTTTCGGGTTCCGGATTCCACAACTTCTGGTCATATCTCTTGGTCCATCGGCAAGTAGCCGAGCTCGGGATCGGTCTCGAAGCGGACCTGAGGCTCTATCTCGTCCTCGGTCGATCGCAGCAGCCTGACCCGGCGGGCAAAGCTCACGTAGCTCGCCTCGTAGCCGAGCTCTTTGATCTCGCGATAGAGCGTCGTCGCCCGGAGCTTGTCGCAGGTCGCCAGGCGCCGGACGACGTAGGCGGCCTGCGCCTCGGTCAGGTCCGCCGGGCAGCCGCGCTTGGGGTAGGTCGGCGTCTCGCCGGCGTCGACGTAGCGACGCACGGTGCGCCGGTTGAGGTTGAACTCCTGGGCCAGGGCCGAGATGCTCCAGCCCTGGCGGTGCAGTGCTCGTAGCTTCATCCACGTCTCCTCGTCGAACATGTACGGGTCCCTCTGTCGCCTGGGTCTGTCAACGCAGGCTGGAGGGGGGGACACCCCTGTCCACGGCAATCGAAAAGCCCTCGGATCTCTCCGAGGGCTGTGCACTTTTCGTGATCAGGGTTGAGCACTATTCGTTATCGCTCACAGGGTCCTCAAGCGCATCGCGTACGGGTTCGTCAACGCGGACAACTTCGCGGCGCGAGTCGTGCTGTGGTGCACACCGGTGGCATCATGATCGGGCCAAGCGCGGTGGCTCGTCCCGTCGCACGAAATCGCGGGCAACCGAAAGACTGCCGACGTCTAACGCTTCCCCGGTGTTGCTTGTCCCCGCTCCGCTAAAGGCCGCGCGTCATCCCGCTTACCTTGGTGCCAACACCGCCTGCGTCTGAGTGACCTGACCCACAAGGCGGCCTTCC
>WHSQ01000098.1 GCA_009380005.1 Actinomycetota bacterium
GTCGTTGCTGATTTCACGGACACCCACACGCCCGGCCACGCACCGCCTCCTGGCAAGTAGAAGAAACGGCACGAGCATGCAACCCATAACCTCCTAAACCCGGGAGGCGACGCCGAGGAGGCGAACCTTCCCGGTCACGGCACTAGCTCCGTACCGCTGGGGTGCAGGGGGGCCGCCTCAGCCCGCGGTGGCCGTCTGGAGTTCCTCTTGGGCCTGCTGATGCTCGTCGGTCCAGACCCCTTGGTCCTCGTAGAACTGGACCGCGCCTTCGTGGTAGGGAGCGCGCGGCGCTGAGGGCACCATGTCCTCGGGCACCCACTGGGCAAGGGGATGGGCGTCGTGCATCTCCTCGTAGTTCTCCCAGAGCGCGTCGAGGGCGGCATAGACGGTGTCCGCGGTGACGTGGTCGGAGGAGACCAGCTGGACGCGGTGCTGGATGAGGACAGTCTCCTCCTCCAGCATCCCTGTGCCGGCCGGCTGGGTCGCGAGCGTGGCACCCGGGATCAGGCGGTCGATCATCTCCTGCGTCTCGCTGGGGACACCGTCGGCGATGTCCGCCGGTGTGTGGTTGCCGACCGGCAGGATGCGCACCGGCGTGGCCACGTGCGCGTCCAGCAGGTTGGGACTGGTGGGCGCTGCGCCGGAGATGGCGTCGACCTGACCGTTGCGTAACGCGTCGATGCCGGTGCTCACGTCCGCGACCGGAACGGCGTCCACGTTGTCCCAGCCCACCCCGACCGACTCGAGCCCCAACTCGACGAAGCGCGCGGAGATGACGTTGCCACCGTAGTCCGACGCTACCCGGCGACCCGCGAGATCCTCGATGCGCTCGATCCCGGAGTCCGCCCGCACGGTCAGGCCACTGCCGTGCAGCGCCGCGCCCTGCGCGACCGTCCGGAGGTGCTCCGCCGGGTTCTCATAGCCGGGGCCCCCTTCCATCGACCAGCCCACGTCGACGACGGACAGCAGGCCGAAGTCGACGTTGCCGGCCTCGAGATCGGGCATCCACGCGTTCGGACCGGCAGTCGCGACCACCGTCGCGCTGATGTCGGAGTGGTTGGAGATGAGGGAGGCCAGCGCGGAACCGACGGTGTGATAGCTCAGTCCCACAGCGTGGGTCGCGATCGACGCCGCATCACCCGTCGTCTGGGCCGATCCTTCAGTGCCTCCCTCGACGGCCTCGTCGGCGGGCGACTCCGCGTCGGGAGAGGCTCCGCATGCGGCGGCGAACGCGAGGGAGAGCAGGCTCACGCCGAAGGCAAGTCGACGCGCGCGGGCGGGCGGGCGTGCCCGGTGCTCGCGTAAGCAGAATCGACGTTGCAATCTCGGCACGGGCACTTCCTTCCGATAGACGATCTCCGCCAGGTCCGACAGGTGGCGCTGCCTGCTCCTGCACGCAAGAACCTGGCCCATCACCTGAATCAGGTTTCCTGCCACCGCACGAGGCGCTTCTCGCCGACGTCCGCCAGCCCGTTGAGGATCAGGCCTATTGCGATCGTGGTGAGCAAGGGGGCGAAGTACAACTCCATCTGCAGGGTTTCGCCGTAGAACTGGAGCATACGACCGATGCCGGCGGCGCTGATGAACAGCTGAGCGATGATCACTCCCACCACGGCACGGCCGATGGCAATGCGGAACCCCGCGGCCATCGGCGGGAGGGACGATGGGATGACAACATGGACCAGGATCTCCCGCTGGCGGGCGCCCATGGACCGTGCAACCTCGATCAGCCGGCGGTCGGTGTGCTTCGCACCGCTCCGCGCGTTCATCACCACGGGAAACAGGCTGCTGAGAAACACGTAGAAGGTCACGGCCTCGACTCCGATGCCGAAGGTCAACACGACCAAGGGCAGGGCGGCGACGATGGGCATCGACCAGAACACGTACAGCCAGGGACCCATCAACCGGTCCAGGGGGGCGATCAAACCCATCAACAGCCCGGCCACCGCACCGACGATCGTCGCGGCGAACAAGCCGATGAGCAACCCGGGAATGGTCGTCCACAACGCGCTGGGAAGCTCACCGTTGGCGGTCAGCGTCGCTATGGCCTCGAAGGCTCGGGGGGGATGCGGCAGGACGTTGCTCGCAATCCCCGCCGACAACAGCCACCAGACAGCCAGCAGGATCCCGAACGACAACGCGAGCTGACCAAGGGTTGCCATGGTGGCGCCGCGCCGCGATCCCACGAGGACGTTGCCGGTGTCCACCGCCGCAGCGGGCGTGCGTTGTTGGGATTGCATGTCGGTGTCGCTAGCGCCCATGGTGGCCATCACCCTTCCGAGGCCGGGGCAGGAGATCCTTGCACTGCGCGCGTCCCACTTGAAGGTTCCACACCCGCATGCACCTGCCGTCTGTGCTAATTGATCACGAGCATTTCGTCGCGAGGGAAGGCATCGAGCAGCTTTGCGCCATCCTCGGTGACCACGACCATGCTCTCCAGCCGCACACCACCTACCCGGTGCTCGCCCTCCAGCGACTCGATGGCAATCACCATTCCGGGCTCGAAGACCTGGGGGAAGTCGAAGGACCACTGGCGGTTGATCACCGGCCAGTTGTAGCTGGGGTGGCGGGACGCGACGTTCACCAAGCCCACGCCGTGGCCGAACTCGACGGTGAGCACCTCGGCCTCGTCGGCGTAGCCCCATTTGCTCGCCGGCGGGAAGTGCTGCGCCGCATCGGCGGTCGTGGCACCGGGGCGGATGGCGTCGATGACGGCGTCGACCCGATCATGGAGGTCGGAGTACCAGGACTTCTCCTTGGCGCTGGGCTGTCGACCCAGGACGAACGAGCGGTAGAGGCAAGCGGTGTAGCCCATGTACGAGGTCCCGCAGGTCCACAGATAACCGATGTCGCCGTGCTCGATGATGCGTGGAACACCGAACAGGCCCCGCTCGAACGCCAACGGACCCGCGACCGCCCGGGCGTTGATCTGCTCGGCTCCGGCGCCGCCGATGGCGGTGGCCATCTCGCGCGCGACCGCAGCATGGGTCATGCCGGGCTTCAGCACCTCCCGGCCGCGCTGGAAGCCGACGCCACTGATCGATGCCGACAGCTGCAGACAGGTGATCTCGTCGCTGGTCTTCGTCTGCGACGCCTCGAGGATGAGCGGGGTCCCGTCGACAACCTCAAGCCCCGCCTCCTTGAGCGCGTCCACGGCCAGGGGGTCGAAGCCCATGACACCCAGACGCTCGTTCGCCAGGCCACGCTCTTTCAGAAGACCGGCGATCGCGTCGGCGAACTTGGCGGCCTCGTAGTTGGACGCCTCAACGCCCGCCACGCCCTCGAACCAGCTCCGGGCGATCTGCCATTCCGTGATCCACGGCATCATATCCGGCAGCTGGTGATAGGAACCGGCTGGGGGGAAGACAACCGGATCGCCCTCGGCGAAGAACAGCGTGTAGATCGTCATGGGCTGGATATCGAACGAGAAAGCGCCGGTGAGGTAGCGAACCGTCTGAGCACCCGTAGCCACCACCGCGGCAACGCCGTGGCGCTTCAGCGCCGCACGCGCCTTCTCGGCGCGTTCTCGCCGCATCCTGACCGGGTCGACGACCGTATACAGGTCAGACAGCGCTGCCCCCGTGATCAGTCGAGGTGCTTCCTCCACCATGTTCGCTCCTTTGCTAGCCCGAAGTCGTGCGATCGCAACTGTGCGATCAACCGTCGTGCAGCTCCCAGCGCACCAACCGACGCTCACCGATGTCAGCCAGCCCGTTGAGCAGCACGCCGATGGCGACGGTCAACAGCAGCGGTGCGAAGTACAGGTCAAGTTGCAGCGTATCGCTGTAGAACCGGATCATGTAGCCGATGCCCTCGGCGCTGATGAACAGCTGGGCCACGATCACCGAGACGACCGCACGTCCCACGGCGATGCGGAAACCGGAGAGGATCGGCGGGACGGAGGATGGCAACACCACGTGGAGAAGGATCTCTCGTCGTCGCGCGCCCAGCGAGCGAGCGACCTCAATCATCCCCTTATCTGTTTGCTGCGCTCCGCTTCGGGCGTTCATGATCACGGGGAACACCGAGCTGAGGAACACAAACGCCGCGGCCGCCAGCGTCCCCACCCCGAACAGAAGGATGATGATAGGGAGGATGGACACGATCGGCGTCGACCAGAAGACGTACACCCACGGCCCGGTGATCTTGTCGAGCGGAGGGACGAGGCCCATGAGCAGACCGGCGAGGGCGCCCAGGAGGCAGGCTGCTATCAAGCCTGTGAACAATGGGATCAGCGTCACCCAGAGGGCGGTCGCGAGGGATCCGTCCTGGGTGAGGCGGACGAAGGCCTCGGCGACCCTTGGCGGCGAGGGCAGGAACAGCGGACTGGTGAGGGACGCCACCACCCACCAAACGGCCAGGAGAAGCCCGAAGGACAACCCGATGTCGCGCGCGGTCGCGACCCATCCGGATCCGGGTGCTCGCGCGACCAGCAGCGATTCCCCGACGGTTCGCCCCGACTCCTCTTGGGCGACGATCTTCTCGTCTGCCTCGGCTCGGCTCACGCCGGCTCACCCACACCTTGGAGCTCCTCGCGCAGGCTCTCCCAGGCGGCCCGCCGAATCTCGGCGAGCCGGGGGTCGCCGATTACCCGCGGCCGCTCGACGTCCACGTTGATGACGCTCTTGATGCGACCGGGGTTGCGGCTCATGAGCACCACGGTGTCCGCGAGGTAGGCAGCCTCATCCAGGTCGTGGGTGACGAACAAGACCGTGATCTTCTCCCGGGTCCACAGCTGCTGCAGCTCTTCCTGCATCAGCGCACGCGTCTGCGCGTCGAGGGCTCCGAACGGCTCGTCCATCAACATCACCTGCGGACCACGTGCGAGGGCCCTGGCCAGTCCGACACGCTGCTTCATCCCGCCCGAGAGCTGCACCGGGTAGAAGTTCTCGAAACCGGCGAGGCCGACCTTGACGATCTGCTCCTGACTGAACGCCCGCTCCGTGGGGGTGAGGCGCCGGTGCTCCCGCATCTTGATGCCGGCCTCGACATTGTCGCGGACGGTCATCCACGGAAACAGACCACTGTCCTGGAAGACCATCGACGCTCCCCGGGGTGGCCCGGTCACCTCCGCGCCGTCGAGCAAGGCCGAGCCCCGAGAGGAGGCGATCAGGCCCCCTGCGAGCCGAAGCAACGTGGTCTTGCCACATCCGCTCGGTCCCACGAGGCAGCAAAACGTCCCCGCCGGGATGTCGAGGGCGATGTCGTCCAGAACATGCAGTGGTTGCTCCGAGCCGCTCGTGGAGTAGACCTTGTGGATGTTCTGGAACTTGATCGCCACGCCGCGTGCCTGGCTCATGTGACTCTGTCCTCCACGCGTGATCCGCTGCGTCCGGTGTTGGTCTGCCCGGGGCTCGCCCGCAGGCCTCAGCGCCAATCGGGCTCGTCGAACTCGCTTTCGACCATGCCGAGGTCTTCCAGGCCCGCGTCGACGAACTGCGTGTCGTAGAGCTGCGAGCCCTCGGTGATGGTCGGATCGGTCGGGGAATCCGGCAGCTCGTAGAACAAGTCCAGGACCCCGGTCAGAGCCTCGAAGTGGATGCCGCCGTTGACGGCCCAGTACCCGCCCTCGGTGATGGTCGTCCACAGGTCCTCCAGCTGCTCGTCGGTGTAGGTCCCGGGCATCATCGACTCCACCGCGGTCTGGTAGGACTCGAAATTCTCCGCGATGTCCCGCTCGCCCTCGATCATCGCCTTCACCAGACGCTGGATCGCGTCGGGATTCTCCTCGATGAACGCGTCGGTCGTGACGTACACGAAGTTCGGCAGCCGCTCGTGGATGGTCGCCGTGTTCTCGACGAGGACGTTGAGGTCGGGATCCTCCCGCATCAACGGCAGCACGCTGGGGGTGAATGTCCCTGCGGCGATCCGGCCCGCCTCCAGGGCAGGCACCATCTCCGGAGAGCCGCCTACCGCGAGGTAGTTGACCTCACCCAGCAGATCGTTCTCCCTCAGCGTGACGTCGGTGATGATCCGTGCCGTTCCGCCCAGGCTCGGTACCCCAAAGTTCTGGCCTCGCAGATCCTCCAGCGACTCGTAATCGGCTCGGCCGACGATCGTGGCGCCGTAGTGGGAGCTCGCTCCGGCGACCGCCTTGATCTCCGCACCCTGATTCATTGCGCTCGCCACGGAGACGACGTCTGAGATCACGACGTCCGCCTCACCGGCCAGCAGCGCCTGGATCTTTGGTGGACCGCCCCCGGCGGAGGTCAGGATCTCCACGTCGAGCGCATACTCGTCGAAGTATCCTAGCGGTTCGACCATGGTCCAGTACGAGATCATCGCCTCCGGAACCCCTGCCAGCTCCAGCAGCCTGAGACTGATCGTGGAGAGCTCCGTGGTATCCGTGCCACCGGCAGCCGCCTCGGTCTCCGTGCCGTCATCGGGAGCCTCGGCTTCGGTGGCTTCGGGCTCCGCTTCCGCCTCCGTCGCCGCAGCATCCTCCGGCTCCTCAACAGCGGTGCCCTCGTCGCCGCCGCAGGCGGCGAGCACGAGCATCAGGATCGTCAGCAACGACCATATGCGAAGCGAAGTCATCCTTGTCTTTGTGCTCGACACTCGCGCGCCGCTTGGTTGACTGATGACCATGTGCCTGTTCCTCCTATTGTGGGAGTTATTGTCAAGAGTTGTGGACGGGTTTCTGCGAGATGTTCAGGCGGCGCACTCTCCGATGGTGGCTTCGTCGTCCTGGTCGGTGTGGTCCTCGCTCCTTTCTTGCAACTTCCCGTCGACGAACGTCGCGCCCGCGCGCACCAGCGCGACCAGTTCGTGACCGTTGATCCGCCGCCAGCGGTCCTCGGCGGCGTCGAGCAGTTTGTAGGCCATCGCGATGCCGGCGGCGCGGCTGCCGGGCCCCTTGGTGGTGCGCTGGCGTAGCCGCACGGTCGCGAACGTCGACTCGATCGCGTTGGTGGTGCGCAGGTGCTTCCAGTGCTCTTCGGGGAAGTCGTAGAACGCGAGCAGATTGTCGAGATCATCGGTGATCTTGACGGTCGCTTTGGGGAACGTCGGGAACGCCGCAGCGAGCTCGGCCGCGGCGTCGATCGCCTTGGCGCGGGTGGGCGCGGTGTAGATCGCCTTGAGCCGCTCCTTGGCCTGCGGGTGCGCCCGCTTGGGCAACGCCCCGAGGACGTTCGCGGTCTTGTGCACCCAGCATTTCTGGGGCCATTGAAGAAGGTGTGGCTCGTGGATTTGGTCACTTCTCGTGTGGGAGGA
>WHSQ01000099.1:0-2300 GCA_009380005.1 Actinomycetota bacterium
ATGTGAGGAACACTACTGGTGAGGGGGGTCCTAATGGCGATGGTGTGATCCACGTTCGATCCGCCAATGGCCTAGCTCTCGAACACTGGAGACACGTAGGACTTCGATATGACATGGACGACTCGGGGGCGACGTTGCGCATCTTCCTCAACGGCGAGGAGGTTACGTACGCCCGACAGGACAGCTTCGAGGCAGGAGATAACCACAACCTTGATGTTGTTGGATGGGCCCCGCTGTTTGGCAACAGCATAGGGGGAAACCGAGGGTTTGTCGGCATGATGGCATATGCTGGCCTGGAAGTGCCGGACGACGGCACGAGTGAATGGAATACTCAACTATTTCCCTTGACCGAGGTCGACCCTCCATCGTTGCCGCAGTATGAGCTCGATCGCTTCGAACTGCGCCTCGCGTTGGGACAAGAAGCACAGGTTGCCAGGTGGCTGCAGGTTCGTGACCCGTCATCAGGGCGCTGGACGCCTCTGCCGGTTGTTACAGATGTCGACGGGACGAACGCGACGGCGCAGGTAGAGCGTCAGTATATGGCGCAAGACGGATCCTTGGACCTCCGTCTTTTCGGCGCTCACCTCGACGGCACGTGGCTCTATCTGCTACCTGTCGAGCGCGACGGGCATTCGGCGCAGACCGACGAGCCGGTCGATTTGAGGTCGCACGCAATTGCCTACACGCGAGTGCTGGACGATGTGAGCGCGAGGCGAGGTATCGTCCTGAATCAAAACTCGCATGTTATGGCGCCACAATTTGAGTCGGACGGTGACGTGAGCTCACTTGCCCTAGATGGCGAAGAGCTTGCCGTGGAAGTGAGCAATGTGGCGAATGACGGTCTTAGACCGTTGGAGAGCAGCGTAGGAACCGACGGTGGACGGTTCAGGCTTCTGCATGCGGGAAGCAACCCTCTCGATCTGTCCGTGGAACGGGTAGGCGATCGGCTGCGCTATAAGTACGAATACACCGTTGAGGAGTCCATCGACGAGGCTGTGGCAATCACGACCAAGATGACGTTGCCAGGCGAATTTGCGACGCTGGAAAGCCTTAATTGGCGGCTCGACCAAGAGTTCACGGCGGATGACGACCCCACCGGGCCGCTTGCGATGGCTCAGTTGCCTTTCCTACTGGCGCGGAGTGCCAGCGGCGCATACCTTGGTGTTCTTGACCACAATGCCAGCTCTCTCGTCAGCCGACTGAACCGATCAGATAACGCTCTCCACGTGGAGCAATGGATCTGGCCGAAGCGGGTGGGCCAAGAGTACCAGTGGGAGTTCGACGTGATAGCGGGATATGAGGGCTACGATAATGCCTTCCTACGAGCGCTGAATCCGCACACTGAGGAATTCGACAGCGCGCTCACGGGTGCCATGCTAAATCGGCGCATGTTGGACTCGGAGGAGACGGCCCAGGAAGCCTACGAGAGCGGCGTTCGGGTGGTATGGCTCCACGGTTGGTTCTTTCGCAACGGCATGTACTTCCTTGATGGGCGGCCAATGGATGAAGAGTACACGTCGATCTGGGGCGATACCTACAGTTATGACCGGCTGAAGCAGCAGGTCGAAAACGCGCACGCCGCGGGGCTAGAGGTCTACGTCTACTTCCAGTTCGCGGGTGTGTCAGAAGACATCGCGGATCGGTATGACGCAAGCTTGGTCCGGGATCTCGATGGTGCGCCCGTCGTTGCTGGCGCGGACGGAGGTATCAGGAATCTTTGGGCGAACCCGGACCCCGATGGGGTGTACGGTCGGGAGTTCTTGGAGCAGGTCGATCGAATGCTAGAGGTGATTCAGCCGGATGGCGTCGCGTTGGACCGTGCTGATCGTCTTGACTTCGCTTACGGGGCAGGCTACGACTTCGGTGCCTTCGACGGGTATGCGAGCCCACGCATGCCCAACGCGGAGCCCTTGCCCGCCTCATCGGTAACGTACCAAGGTAAGCGTCTCATGGAGGAGTTGCGAAGCATCCTCGACCGGCATGGGGCCAAGGTAATAGGAAATCTGACGATAGCCCCACTGTCGTACCAGCTCACCGACGGGGCATTGATTGATCAACCGATGACCCCCTGGAAGCTGTTCTTCATGCGCAGCTCGAGCAACGGTAAGCCGTTCTTTATCATCGACACATCGCGGACGCTCGACACGGATGCGGACTCCAAGTGCGAGGAGAACAAGCTGCTGGCGTCGCTAACTAGCTCTCATCCGTACCTGAGTGTCTTTGAGGAGACCCCAGAAGGCGGGCTGGCGGAGTCGTGCGAGCTGACAGAGCCAGCGGAAAATAGCAGGCTGCAGTACATA
>WHSQ01000099.1:2398-6941 GCA_009380005.1 Actinomycetota bacterium
TCATCAGAGGCAGGCTATCCTGCGATTTGGCTGTTTGCCGACGGGACAGCCTACGTACGGTACGAGGGGACAAGGCCAACTGTCATGGAAAAGTTCGCGGGGAGCGAATTCATCCCATTTGAAGCAGCTCCCCCAAGTCGCTGAGCAGGGGCCCGCAAAGTCTGTCGGTGCCGAGCGACGCCTGTCGGTGCCGAGGATGTCGCACCTCGCCGCGTCGTCGGCTGGACCATGGCCGACCACAAGTAAGGCAGACCTTGTCTGGGACGCTCTCAAGGTGGCGAATCGAGCAGCGTCCGCCACCCGGCCAGTTTGATCTTTCACTCGACCGCGTCTCGCAGTACACCTCGATCGATCTCACCAAACTTGTGCGTGCCGAAAACCTCGATTCGCTCACGCCGCGCCCTGATTCTCGTGGATCAGCCCGCCGAGAACGTCTCTCCTGATCACCCCGCCGTCGGAGGTCACCGAAGGGAGGGCCGGTGCGCTCCGGCGTAAGGCGGCGTTACCCATGACACCCGCTACTGACTGGCAGTCGCGCTACTGGCCGCGCCCCGAGCGCGCCTCCCTGAAGGCCTCCTCGAGGCTGTCGTCGAGCTGGGAACCGAGGCTGGGGAAGAGGTGCCCGTAACGGTCCAGCGTCGTCGTGATCGACCGGTGGCCGAGGCGCGCCTGGATCTCCTTGGGATGGGCTGAAGGGTGCCAAAACTCCGACCGTCACGCCGCTATCTCGTACTCATGGATGAGTCCGCCTAACACGTCCAGGCGTCGCACACCGATCGGTCGTCCGCTGAGGCGATGGGGCGGCTCGCGGGCCTCCGGCGCCTGGGCCCTGTGCGGTCTCCCCCGGTTGTAGTGCTCGGTGTAGGTGCGGACGACCCGCTCAAGTTGTCGGCGACCGCCGACGAGGGTCCAGTCCAGGCACTCGGCGCGCACCGTTCGGACCCATCGCTCGGCAACGGCGTTGGCCTGAGGAGCCCGGATCGGCGTGAGGATCACCCGAGCGCCTTCCGTCCGGAACACCTCATCGAAGGGCCCTGCGAACTTCGAGTCGTGGTCGTGGATGAGTAAACCGACCCTCCCCACGCGCTCCCCTACCGTGAGATTTCGCGCCTGCTGAGTGACCCACGCGGAGTCCGGGTTCACCGTCACGCCACCCAAATGCACGCGCCTGGTCGAGAGCTCGATGAAGAACAGCACGTACAACGTCTTGAGGGTGATTGTCTCCACGGTGAAGAAGTCGGACGCGAGGACGCCCTTCGATTGGGCCCGCAGGAACTCCGACCAGCTCGGGACGCCTGGGTGCCGGGCCGAGGCCGTGGGAGCGGAGCATCCTTCGGATGGTCGTGGCGCCGATGCGAATGCCGAGCTTGCGGAGCTCTCCCTGAATCCGGAGGTGGCCCCACCTCGGGTTCTCCCTTGCCACGCGTAGCACGAGCTCACGGACGTGCTGATCAATCGGCGGGCGTCCCATCCTTCTCTGCCGGTAGGTCCACTTCCGCCGGACCACGTCGCGGTGCCAGCGGAGCAGCGTCTGCGGGGTCACCAGGAACGATGACCAGCGCCCTCGCCGCAGGACGCGGGAGGCCGCGGCCAGGAAGGGTACGGTCCCTCCGCCCAAGGGCAGGACGAGCCACCTGCCGGCGCAAGACCCGCAGTTGGTGGCGAAGGACCACGATCTCGAGGTCCTTGGGAGCCTCGCTCGAGGCCGGCCGGGCGACTAACCGGAGGACATGACACAGCAACAAGATAGAGAAGCGACAGGATCACGGGCCGGACATGGTACGGCGGCCAGCGTAGGGGCGCGAATCGCAGTTTCGGCACCCTTCAGGGATTCGTAGGAACGCTGCGTCGCGAGTGCCTTGACCGCATACTCATCCTCGGGCGCCGTCATCTGGAATCCGTCCTAAAGAGCTATGTCGCCCATTACAACGGTCATCGGCCCCATCGTTGCCTCGACATGAATCCGCCTGTTCGGTCGGCTTCGGTGACCCTCGATGCTCCTCCGCGATCGGTGGTCAGGCGGGACGTTCTCGGCGGTCTGATCCACTAGTACGAGCGTGCCGCATGAACGTGATCGCGTTTTCGGCACCGACAAGGTCAGCGGCACAGTCCGTCTTTAGCTTGGACAGGGGGTTTCATCCAGGTGGATTCAGCATCGAACGCAACCGGACTGCGCTGGATCGTGTGGATAATAATCATTCTCCACACTGGCCCAAGCACGTGACCGGCCCTGGTGCCCGGGTCGGGGCCACAGTAGTGATATCGGCCACCTCGACGATCAATGAGGTGTCGTTCGGTTCCCACGTCGCGGTACTCGGGGAGCGTTCGGGCAAACCCGAATTGGGAGCACATCGCACGGTCGCTGAACCAGGTGACGGCAGAGATGCGATCGCCCCTCGAGCGTGAGCACCTTCAGCCCGTAGAAGCACGAGCGGGCGGCATGAAGCAAATCGAGTTTTCGGCACCGACATCGTTAACTCGGCACGATGACCGCTCCGAGCTGTTCTGCGATCTCTTCTGCGAGGATACGCCCCTCGCCTGTGGTGAGGTCGTCGAAGTGCGGCCCTCCCACGAGCCACACTCTCGGTGCAGTCGATACTCGATCGCCGAACAGGACGAAGACTTCGCGAGCGCGTGTGAGGAGATCCCTGAGCAGAACGGAATCGTCTTGGGCCAGTTCCGCGACCCGCGAATACCAGACGAGCCCAACGGGCTCGACCCCTCCGATGTTTCGATCGCCGAGCTACAGCGCCAGGTCGATCGTTTCGTCGCCTACTACGGATGAAAGTCAAGTGGATGGGCGGTCCTCTTTCTCGGTGTGCGAACATGGCGGGGGTGCGGGTGACCCCGGACTAAAGCGCAGGGCTTGGGGCTGACCCCTGCCGCGCTGTTGTCGCTTCGGCTGCTATACTCCGCGACACCCGTCCACGATGCCCCGCGACATCACAATAGGGGATGTGGGTGCATACGACCCTGCGCCTGTCCGACGCGAGGACCAGCCTCACCAAGTAGTCGGCCGCGAAGATGCTCCAGATCGTCTGGTTGGCAACTCGGACCCATGCCGTTTCTGGGTGCGAAAGCAGCCAGACGACGCGAGCGCGAGGATGGCGAGAAGCAACTCGTACGCGGCCAGAGGACGTGCCAGAGCCTCTCGGTCGACGCGTATGCGACCTGATTCCTTCGAGGATCTGGCGTTGGAGCGCCGGTCCTCGCTGCCCTCCGGAGGTGGGTTGTGTGTGTCCATGGGATCCCTTCCGGCACCTCCGGGAGGTGTCTTGTGAAGGACTACCGACCTATATCAGCTGCTCGGGTCCAATACGTTCGGCGGCCCAACCCGCCGCCGGGGCCTCGAGGACCTCACGCATGGCAAACAACTCGTTGATGCTGACCTCTGCGTTCACCAGGGCCGCCCGTAGCTCTTGCTCCGACCGCGGTGTGGCCACGAACACACCCTGGTCGTGTTTCACGACGAGCCTGCCCCGCGCCTGCGAGGTTCGCACCGCTTCGCGCAGCGACGGACGGCTCACGCTCAGGGGGCAGCCGGTCACCGGGCCTGAGCCGCTCCTCACCAAGTAGCTGCTCCACCCGGTTAGCTATGCGTTCGGTAAGGCTGCCCTTCTGCCCGAGCGACTGCCACATCGAGTCCATCTTTGCATCGACCGTTGACGACGAGATGAGAGAGGAGGTATAACCTCTGTCCACGTGGTTCGGCAGGACAGAGGAGGTATAACCTCTGTCCACGTGGTCGGCAGGAGAGAGGTGGAGAGCCGATGATCCGGTCGGAGGTGAACGGGTGTTGCGCGGCGTGCCCGCGGGGAACAGATCGCGTGCAGTTCTTGAAGCCTGCCATGGCGGCGGGGGCGCTACGACGCTTGGGCGCTCTGGGCGCTGTCCTTGTCCTGCTTGGCGGCCTCGTGCTCGCCGCGCCACCCGCGGTCGGCGGCAACGCGTCATCTGACTGGCCTTCGCAGCAGGGGGTCGGCGGATTCGTGCTCGACCGCTTCCACCTGCTCGTCACGCTCGATGCCCCAGCGTCGTCCTCCTATCATGTTGAGGCCGTCGAGACTAAGACGGGTGAGTCTGTCCGGCTCGGCGTTCTCAAGCCAAAGCATCAGAGGGGGCTGTTCACCGTCCCTCGGCAGCTGCTCGCCTCAGACGGCTCGGTGCGCCTGACCATTTCATCGAAAGGTGGCCAACGTGCCGCCGGATGGGCGTACCTGCTGCCGATTCGCGACGACGGCTCGGCGCCGCCGACCGACACCTCGACGTTGCGTTCGCACGCACTCAGCTATGCCCGGGTGGCCGCGACGTCGGTGACTCTCGGACTGACCAGCCACAACGTGAAGCCTCACTTCGACGACTCCGGTCGCCTCGACCAGTTCCGCCTCGACGGTGAGTCGCTCGTCGGGGTGAGCGGCGTGGCGTCCGCGCCCGGTGGGCTGGAGTTGCGCGGCCACCACTCGGAGAATGGCACGGAGACATTCGAGTTCTCTCACCAGGGCAAGAATCCTCTGACACTGACCGTGCAAAGGATGGGTGACCG
>WHSQ01000009.1:0-15336 GCA_009380005.1 Actinomycetota bacterium
AGCCCCCGTCACGCCGAGGGTCGACACCGCGTAGACGAAACCGGTCGCGGTCGCCGCTATGCGGGCGACACGGTCCGGCGAAGACGTCGGCGCCACCAGGGGGGTCCAGGCCAACCCCTCGGCCGCAACTGCGGCGCGCAGCGACGAGGACTCTTCGAGGGGGAGGTCTGGAACGATCAACCCGGCTATCCCCGCGGCGCGGGCACGCCGGCAGAACTCTTCCTCCCCCACGCTGTGGATCGGGTTGTAGTAGGTCATCGCGAGCCGGGGGACGTCGACGTCCTGCCCGGGCAGCTCCATGGCGCCGAGCGGCCCGATCCCGCCCGCCAGGGCGCGTTGGGCCGCAGCCGCGATCACCGGGCCGTCCATCAAGGGATCGGAGAAGGGCAATCCGACTTCGACCGCGTCGGCGTGTTCGGCGACGTTCCGCAGAGCCGCGACGTAGGCGTCGACGTCGGGGGCCCCCGCTACCAGGTACGGGACCAGCAGCTTGCGGCCCTCGCCCCGAGCACCTTCGAGCCGCCGGAGGAGCTCGGTCACTCGTCGCGGACCTCGGCAACCGTCGCGACGTCTTTGTCGCCTCGACCCGACAGACCTATGACGATCACCTCGTCACCGGAGTAGGAGGCCCGCAAGGGGTAAGCGAGCGCGTGCGCCGGCTCGAGCGCCGGGATGATCCCCTCCGTCTGGGCGAGAACGGAGAACGCATCGAGGGCCTCCCGGTCCGTCGCGCTCTCGTAGCGAGCACGGCCGGACGAAGCCAGCCACGAGTGCTCTGGTCCCACGCCGGGGTAATCGAGCCCGGCGGATATCGAGTGGGCCTCCGCGACGAGTCCCTCGTCGTCCTGCAGCAACATGCTCCGCGCTCCGTGCAACACCCCCGGTCGCCCTCGGCCGATCGACGCGCCGTGTGGTCCCTCCGGTCCGGATCCTCCCGCCTCGATCCCTATCAACCTTACGGACTCATCCCTATAGAAGGGTCGGAACAGCCCGATCGCGTTGGAGCCGCCACCGACACAGGCGACGATCTCATCGGGCACCCGGCCGCACATCTGGAGCACCTGGGCGCGCGCCTCGCGTCCGATCACCGACTGAAGCTCCGCGACCAGTTCCGGATAGGGATGGGGTCCCACGACCGAGCCGATGACGTAGTGCGTGTCCTCGACGTTCGTGACCCAGTCCCGGAGCGCTTCGTTGATGGCGTCCTTGAGCGTCGCCGAACCGGCGGCCACGGGGATCACCCGCGCCCCGAGCATCTCCATCCGCACCACGTTCAGATGCTGTCGCCGTACATCGGTTGCCCCCATGTAAACGACGCACGGGAGCCCGAAGTACGCGGCCGCCGTGGCCGTAGCAACACCGTGCTGTCCCGCTCCCGTCTCTGCGATGATGCGCCGCTTGCCCATCCGCGACGCGAGCAACACCTGACCCAGCGTGTTGTTGATCTTGTGGGCACCCGTGTGAGCGAGGTCCTCGCGCTTCAGGAGGACGCGAGTGCCGACGCGCTCGGAGAAACGCTCGGCCTCGTACATCGGCGTGGGCCGACCGACGACTTCCCGCAGCAGCCCATCCAGCTCGTCCATGAAGGAGCGATCCTCCTTATGCGTCTCCCACGCGCGCTCCAGCTCGTCCAGCGCCCCCATGAGGACCTCGGGGACGTATCGTCCACCGAACTCACCGAACCATCCCCGGCCGGGATCCACCGGCCCGTTCACGCGCGTCCGAGGAGCTCGCGGACCTTCTCCGCGGGATCGTGAGCCAGCACGAGCGACTCCCCCACCAGGACGGCATCGGCACCTGCCGATTCCAGGTACTCGACATCGTCACGAGATTCCACGCCGGACAGCGATATGAGGAGAGCATCGTCGGGGACGCCCGGCGCGAGCTTCGCCGTGCGATCCGGATCGATCCGGAACGTCGTGAGATCTCGATGGTTCACGGCGATGATCGACGCGCCGGCCTGGAGCGCCCGGTCCAATTCGGGTGCGTCGTGCACCTCCACAACCGCGTCCAGACCCAGCACCTCGGCCGCCTTCAGAAGCGACGACAACGCTTCGTCCTCGAGCGCCCTGACTATCAGCAAGATCGCGTCGGCGTCTGCCGCTCGGGATTCCAGCACCTGGTAGTCGTCGATGATGAAATCCTTGCGCAGGGTCGGGAGACCCACGGCCCGGGTCGCCGCGAGATCGTCGAGCGAACCTCGGAACTCGTCCGGCTCGGTCAAGACCGATAGCGCGGCAGCCCCTCCCAGCGAGTACGAAGCAGCCAGGTCCCCGGCATCGAGCCCGAGGTTCAAGACACCGCGCGATGGTGTGGCCCGCTTGATCTCGGCTATGAGCGAGATGCCTCCACCTCGCAGGGCGTCGCCGAAGCCCCGCGGCCGGTCCACCGACGCGAGGCGCTGCTCGAGGCCCTCGACCGGAACCTTGATCTTCGATTCTTCGACGCGAGCACGCGTCGAGGCGAGCAAACGCGTGAGATGGTCCACGCCGCGACCCTACCCGGCGGGCCCTTCGAGGAAGTCCAGCAACGCGGCGCCGACCGCCGCCGGATCGCCCGAGACGAGCGCGTGTCGGAATCCTGCACGTCCCCACACGCGATCCGATCCGCGTCCCTCCTCGCCCCCGCCTCCGGTGGTCGCCAGGAAGTCCACGGCGGCATCGCCTGCGACGACCAGCGGCTCGCCGGTCCCCACCCCCGTCAATTCGACGATGGTCGCCTCGACCCCGTCGTCCAACAACCTCCGCGCGAGACGACGAGAACCGAGCAGGCCACCCGAGACGGTCGCTCTCTCGGCCCCCAGCGCCACGAACTCCACCGCGTGGTCCGCGGCGCGGACCCGCAGCGCCCGGGCCGTCTCCAGGAAGACGCCGATACCCTCCCCGCCGCCTCGCCCGTCGTACGGGATCACTACAACCACCCGCGGCTCGCCTCTCGGGGCCTGGGCGACGACGTTCGTCGAACGGACCAGGTCTTTCACCGGTACGTAGTCGAGTTGGACGACGTAGCCGGCGCGCTGCAGATGCCCCAGGAGATAGGTGGCCGCGGCGAACTCCTGCTGCGAGCCCGCGGGCCGATGGCGCAGGTCCTGATCGAACTGCTCGGCGTGGCGCCGCACGTCCTCGATGACCACATCCGGCGCGCCCGAAGGCCGCACATCGAGCGGAGCACCCTCCTCCGAACTGCACGCGACCGCGACGAGGATCAGACAGAGGAGGAGAGGAGACGCGCGCTGCATCCGCTTAGTATCTGCGGCAATGAGCGGCCGCCAGATCGCCTGGACCGTCCTCGAGCGAGGCCACGACATCGTCGCGGCGGACGGCAACAAGCTGGGAACGGTCAAGGAAGTCGTCGGCGACCGAGACAAGGACATCTTCTCCGGGGTCACGTACAGCCCCGGCTTGACGCAGCCGGATCTCTTCGTACCGGCCGGATCCATCTCCCAGATCACCGATCGAGGGGTGCTGCTCACGCTCGACGGAGACGCCGCCGCCGCTCTCGATCCCTACGAGGGTTGAGCTCGCAAGCGGTTAGCAGCCTCCACGGCGCGCATCAGAGCTTCGGCCTTCTGACGCGTCTCCGATACCTCGCTCTCCGGAACGGAATCTGCGACGATCCCGGCTCCGGCCTGCACGTAGGCCTTCCCTGCGGTCGCGACGATCGTCCGGATCGTGATGCACATGTCGAGATCTCCGGAAAAGTCGAAGTAGCCGACGACGCCTGCATACGGCCCTCGTTTCGTTTCCTCGAGCTCGTCGATGATCTGCATGGCGCGCACCTTGGGCGCTCCACTGACGGTGCCGGCCGGGAAACAGGCCGCGAGGGCATCGAACGCGGTGCGACCCTCCGCCAGCTCCCCCGTCACGTTCGAGACGATGTGCATGACGTGGGAGTACCGCTCGATGATCATCAACTCGTCGACGGTCACCGAGCCGTAGCGGGCTACCCTCCCAACGTCGTTGCGCGCGAGGTCGACCAGCATCACGTGCTCGGCTCGCTCCTTCTCGTCGGCCAGAAGGTCGGACGCGAGAGCGACATCCTCCGCTTCGGTTCGTCCGCGAGGGCGGGTCCCGGCGATGGGACGGGTGATGATCTGACCGGCGGTGACGCGGACCAAAGGCTCCGGAGACGATCCGGCGATCTCGAAGGCGGGCGAGTCACCGCTCTGCCCGAACCGCAGGAAGTACATGTAGGGGCTCGGGTTCAGGGTCCTCAGAACACGGTACGCGTCGAAGGCGGGTACCTTCAGCTCGGCTTCGAACCTGCGCGACGGCACGACCTGGAAGATGTCGCCCGCAAAGATGTATTCACGCGATGCCTCGACCCATCGGGCGTACTCGTCATCGGAGACGGGCGACGGCGCGGGGGGCGGAACGACGTCGGAGAGCTCGATCGCGGGGACTCCCAAAGGCGAACCGAGTCGTTCGACGATCTCGTCACAGCGTGCCGCGGCATCGTCGTAGGCCGTGGACGTGTCCCTTCCCTTCGCAACGTTCGTGATCACGAACGCCTTCTGAAGCAGATGGTCGAACACGACCATCGTGCGCGTCAGGAGCAAAGCCAGATCGGGCAGCCCCAGGTCGTCGTCGGGGACGTCTGGTAATCGCTCGAGCTCGCGGACGCAGTCGTAACCGAGGAAACCGACGGCGCCGCCGTGCAAGGGCGGAAGTCCCTCGAACCGCGGCGCCTTGCACGCCTCCAGCAGGCGACGGACGTAAGCCAGCGGAGCCTCTCCCGCCTCGGGACGAACCGGAGGATCGCCTTCGACCGAAACCCGCCCCTCGCGCGCTCGCACGATGGCGAAGGCGTCGCCCCCCACGAAGGAGTAACGCGCCCAGCGCTCGCCACCCTCCACGCTCTCGAGGAGGAAGGCGTTGGGGGAAGGATCCAGCCTCATGAACGCCGCTACGGGCGTCTGCGTATCGGCGAGCACCTCACGCCACACCGGCACGACGGGATGGTGCTCCAATAATCTCAGGAACGTGTCCCGGTCGGGCTTGAGCGCCCCCATCTAGGACGCGGAGCGTTCGAGCGTTCGGTAGAAACACGTTCGCTCGCCGGTGTGACACGCGGGCCCGGCGGCATGGACGAGCATCAAGAGCGCATCGGCATCGCAGTCGTAGTGGACGTCGACGACGTGCTGGGTATTCCCCGACGTCGCCCCCTTGTTCCAGTACTCCTGTCGCGAGCGGCTCCAGAACCACGTCGTGCCCGTTTCCAGCGTGCGGCGCACGGCCTCGGCGTCCACCCACGCCAGCATCAAGACCTCCTTGGAAGCCGCGTCCTGAACGATCACAGGCAGCAGGCCCCGTTCATCGTACGTGAGTCCCTCGGGATCCATCACGGCTGGAGGTCGTAGGGGTACGGGTCCGTGATGAACTCGACTCCATCGGAGGTGACCAGGACCGTGTCCTCCAGGCGCACTCCCCCGACCCGCTCGAAGTACAGACCTGGTTCCACCGCGACCACGTCCCCGTCCACGAGGTCGTCGGAACGACGCGACATCCACGGTCGTTCGTGCACCTCGAGACCCACACCGTGACCGAGGCCGTGGAAGAACCCGTCCCTCAGCGGCGGGTCGCCTTCGTGGAAGAGCGTCGTCGGGAAGCCCTGATCGCGGAGATACTCGCTGACCTTCCGGTAGGCTTCGCGGGTCCCGGGCTCGAGCGCGGCGAAGGCGATGTCCAACGCGGCGCGGACGTGTTCGTGCAACCGTTTGATCTCCTCGTTGACGATCCCCGGCACGAAGGTACGCGTCATGTCGGCGTGCACGCCGCTGCGACGGTCGCGCGGGAACACATCGATGATGCAGGAGGTATCGGGCAGGATGGGACCCGTACCGAGATCGTGTCCCCTGAGGCACGCGTCTCCGCTGTGGACCAGGATCTGCTCGCACTCCGTCCCTTGCGATGTGAGCTCTGAGATCATCGTCTCGCGGATCCATTCGGCCGTAAGGATCTCTCCCTCGAAGCGAAGCCGGTTGTCGCTCGTCGGTTCGGCCTCACGCAGCATCCGTGCCGCAACCAACATCGCCGTCTCGGCGGCGCGTTGAGCCCGCTCGATGCCCTCTATCTCCCACGGCGCCTTGTGGCGGCGCCTCTCGGACCAGGTTTCGGGTTCGATCCGAACCTCGATCTGCCGGTCTCGCAGGTAGTCAACCACCAGCGCCGATGCGGTGGGGGGCATGCTCACCGAGTCGATCCCCGTCCGATGAAGGACACGGAAGACGAGCTCCGGGCCGAGCATCGGCAGAGGGATGGATTCGTCGCGGAAGAGCTCCTCCCAACCGAAATCCTGCTCCGCCCAAACCTCGTCGATGATGTCGTCGCGGTCGGCGAAGATCGCCTCCTCCAGGATCCCCGTCACGACTATGCGGCGACCCTCGTGCTCCATGAAGATGACGGCATCCATCAGGGGTTCCGCGATCTCGTGCCGCATCTCTGGGCTCGTCAGGGCGTCGGAATAGAGGAGGTAGGTCGTCACGAGGCGGGCATCCTAACGGGGAGGTCGCGCGCCGCCATCGCCTCCTTCGCCGCGCGGACCGAGAAGGCTCCGAAATGGAACACGGACGCGGCGAGAGCCGCGTCGGCTCCCCCGAGGTCCGGATCGACTGCATCGGCGAGATGGTCGGGTGCTCCCGCCCCTCCCGAAGCGATGACGGGGATGTCTACCGCGGCAGTTACCCTCCGGGTGAGCGCGATGTCGTAACCCTCCGTCGTGCCGTCGGCGTCCATCGAGGTCAGCAGGATCTCACCGGCCCCCAGCTCCGCCGCCCGGCAAGCCCAGCCGATCGCGTCCCGACCCGTATCGCGGCGCCCTCCCTGGACGAAGACGTTCCATCCCGTGGTGCTCCGTTGGGCATCGATGGCGATGACGATCGCCTGGGAGCCGAACTCCCCTGCCGCTCGCTCTATCAATCCCGGGTCGGCGACGGCGGCGGAGTTGATGGAGACCTTGTCGGCCCCGGCCCGGAGGAGCCGGTGGACGTCCTCGACGGAGCCGATGCCGCCGCCGATCGTGAGGGGGACGAAGACGCGCTCCGCGGTCCGCGTCGCGACGTCGTAGATCGGATCCCGGTTCTGATGCGATGCGGTGATGTCCAGGAAGACGACCTCGTCGGCGCCCTGTTGGTCGTAGCGAGCGGCCAGCTCCACGGGGTCTCCCGCGTCGACGAGTTCCACGAAGCGAACGCCCTTCACCACCCGGCCCCCATCCACGTCCAGGCATGGGATCACCCTTTTCACCAGCACCTATCCGGAGCTCTCCTGCTCGATCTCCTCGGGGGCGAGGGCGGGGGCAGTCGGCTCGTCCACCGTTACGTTGCCCGGACCATCGGTTTCCTCGTCCTCGGAAGGAGCCTTCCTCTCGGGCTCATCGGTCCCGGGTTGCGGCAGGTCGGAGTCTTCGATCATCGCGTCCGGTCGCTCCATGCGTTCTCCTTTCCCTGGTCTCTGATGTTCCCACCCTCCGGCGCCCGGCGGGCCCCGGCCCTCCCTATGGGCCATCCGGGACGGCCTCCATAGTGACTATGTCGCTACGAAATGGGCGCAGATGCCTTGTCGTCGGGCCGCAGGTGGCTCACGATGACGAGATCCGTGGTTGCGAAAGGACCCAGGTGCCCAAGATCACCTTCACTCCCGACGAGATGGCCAAGATCCGATCGATCCTCGAAGAGCTGGATCCTGCCACCCACGACCTGACGTCGCACTACGCCACCTCGATGACCGCCGAGGACTGGAGCTACGTACGGGCCTACATCCGTAAGGAGCTGATCAGCTTCATCCTTCTGTCCTCCATGGCCCGCGGCGTCGCCGAGGTCGCCACCGACCGCGGGCTCGCCGGCACGGAGGGGGTCAAGGACTTCCTCTCCTCCCGCAGCTGGACCCGGAACTTCGGGGTCGCCGACGATGCCGACGACAGGTTCCTTCGCATCGCCTCGGCGACCGGGCGTCCGAGCCCCGATGCGAACTACGAGCTCGCAGTCGATGCCGACACCCTCATGGAGATCGCCGAGGAGAGGCTCCTAGGTACGCTGGACGATGAATACGCCGAGCTCGTCCGCCGGATGCAGTCCCTCTGAGCACCAACCAACTCAGTTCCACCCCGGACCCCCCCACCCGCTCTAGCATCATGGTGTGACTTCCAGGCCCACCCCCTCCCCCCGTGTCCTAGAGAACCGGCGATGGCTTCGCGACCTCGCCCTCGCCGTCGCCCTGACCGTCGTGATCGCTACCGTCGGGACCGGGGCCGCGCGGGAGGCTCTCGACCGCGGCCCGGAGCTCGGTCGCGTCCTCGACGTGGCTGCGGAACGTGCGCCGCAAGAGGAGGGCCCGGCCGAAGGTCCGCTTGAGTGGGTACCGGCGGTGGGGGGTCGGCAGGAACCGACGGTGATCCCCCAAGGACACAGGTTCGACGTCGTGATCGAAAGCGGACGCGTCATGGATCCGGCGACCGGTTTCGATCACGTCGCCAACGTAGGCATCGACGACGGCGCGGTCGTGGCGATAACGGAAGAGGAGATCCGGGGGCGGAAGAGGATCGACTCTAGCGACCGCGTCGTTGCCCCGGGGTTCATCGACATCTTGTCCTACGAGCCGAACCAGTACGGCGTCTGGTACAAGATCGGCGACGGCGTCACCGCGAACCTCGGCATGCACGGGCTGAACTCCGAAGCCGACGACTTCTTCCGAACCTACGAAGGCCGCTCGCCCGCGCACTTCGGTGGCGCGTGGGATCACGCCTACGTTCGGGGGATCTTGATGGACATCGGCGTCGGCGAGGCGGCGACCAAGGATCAGATCCAACAGCTCAAAGCCCGAGCCGAGCAAGGGTTGAAGGACGGCTGGATGGGCATCGACTTCGAGCTCGAGTACGCCCCGGGAACCTCTTACGAAGAGGTCGTCGCCATCGCGCGTCTCGCCAAGAGATACAACGTTCCCGTCTTCTTCCACGGGCGTTACTCCGACATGCAAGAGCCGGGAACGAATATCGACACGCTGAACGAGATCATCGACACGGCGCGCGATACCGGAGCCCCGGTGCACGTGGAGCACATCAACTCGACGGGTGGCACGTTCTCGATGAAACGATCGTTGAAACTCTTGGAGCGTGCTCGCGCGGAAGGACTCGACGTCACCGCATGCACCTATCCCTACAACTTCTGGGCCACTTCGCTCGCATCGGAACGGTTCGCCGATGGATGGCAAGAGCGTTTCCAGATCGACTACGGGGACCTGGCGATCCCGGGCACCGGCGAACGGCTCACGGCGCAAACCTTCGCCACCTACAAGGCTCAAGGGAAGATCGCCGCGGCCTTCGCGATCCCGGAGGACGACATCCGGGGATCCCTCGAGTCGGACTTCGTGATGATCGGCAGCGACGGCATCCTCGAGTCTCGCGAGAACAACAACCACCCCCGCTCCGCGGGCACGTTCGCGCGGGTGCTCGGACGCTACGTCCGCGAGGAGAGGCTCATCAGCCTCATGGGCGCCCTCTCCAAGATGACGATCCAACCCGCCCGCCGCTTGCAGGCCCAGGCCCCCGCGATGCGTACGAAGGGACGCCTCCAGGTCGGCGCCGACGCCGACATCACGATCTTCGATCCGGCCACCGTGAAGGACAAGGCGACGCTCCAGCACCCGAACCGCTATTCCGAGGGCATCGACTGGGTCTTGGTCATGGGGACCGTCGTCAAGTCGCCCGGCCGGTTCTTCCGAAGCCGCAACCCCGGCCTGGCCGTGAAGGGCGAGTTCTCCAACCTCTAGCCCGTCCCGAGGCCACCGGATCCCGCTCCCTGATCCCCGCGGATCCGGAGAACGCTGGGGATCCGGCCCCCGTTCACCGAGGGAGATGGGCGACCTCCCCGACGGGAGCCGTTCAGACGCAGGCGCTGCCCCCCGAGCGACGCGGGTCGTGCGCGGCGTCGACCAGGCCGTCGTCGGTCACCCAGGCGGCCTGAACGCCTCCGAAGAACATGTGTATCTCCTCGTAGGGCCGCGGGATGTAGGGGAGCTCGGTCAACTGGTCCCCGGGGAGACCGGGCTCGTAGCACAAGAGTCGTCCCTGGGGGCGGGTGGCGATGTGCGCCCGCGGCGCGGTCACCGCGTCGGCCAGGCCCAGCCCGTCTATCGCCAGCGCGATGAAAGCTTGGGCGATGGCACCCACGATCCGGTCCGCCCCCGGCGACCCGAGCGCCACGGCCTTGCCGTCGCCCGTGGCGATCGTGGGCGCCATGTTGGAGTGGCAGCGAGATCCGGCCGGGAGCCCGTGGGCGCCCAGGGGATTCAGCTCTTCCTCGCCCAACGTGTTGTTGAGCAAAACGCCGTGGACCAGGAGGCCCGATCCGTATCCGTTCGATTCCGTGATCGAGCAGGCGTAGCCGTCGGCATCCGTGGCCGAGGTGTGAGTCGTCTCGGGAGAAGCGTTGGGCATGGCTCTCAGGTTCGAGAGGACCTCCTCGAGCGCGCCCGCTATCTCGCCCGGCTCCTGGTAGCGGTCGGTCCGGTATCCCACCGCTGCGGTCTCGGCCTCGATGATCGCCTGGAGCCGCTTCCTGGGATCGTCCAGGTCCGCGTGCTGGAGCAGGGCCAGCATGTGCGTCAGCACCGCGCCGCCCGCGGCCGGCGGAGGGTTCGACTCCACGAGCCAACCGAACACCTCCGTGCTGACCGGCGTTCGGACCTCCGCGGCGTACAGCTTCAGATCGTCGCGCGCGAGGAAGCCTGAATCGGCCGCTATCGCCTCCTCGATCTCGGACGCGAGCTCGCCCTCGTACATCGCGGCCGGACCCCGGTCGGCCACCATCTGCAACGCCTCCGCGAGCTGCTCCTGCGCAAGGACGTCGCCCTCGCGCAAGGGCACGCCGTCGCCGGAGAACAGTTCCCGCGCGACCGCATACTGCGACCAGATCTCGCCCCACGTGACGGACAGGTAGTACGCGCTCGTCTTGGGGAACGGCAGTCCCTCACGCGCGATGCGTATCGCACCCTCGAAGAGCGCGGACCACTCGATCTTCCCGTGGCGTTCCCAGGCGGCTCGCACCGCGGCGAGCACCCCGGGGACGGCTACGGACCCCCCGCCGATCCCCGTGTACATGCCGTTGGAATAGTCCAGGTAGACGCGCTTGACGCCCTGGCCCGGCTCCTGGGGGATCGTGGTCGGCATCGTGCTATTGCCGTCGAAGACCTCGACCGATCCTTCCGGCGTCCGCACGACCACGAAGCCCGCGCCCGCCATCGACGCGAAGAACGGCTCGGCTACCCAGGCGGAGATCGCCGACGCGAGGCAAACGTCCACCGCGTTACCGCCGGCTCGCGCGACCTCGGCTGCCGCTTCCGTTGCTGGTACGTTGCCCGCCGAGACGGCGACGCGAGGACGCGTCACCTAACGTCCCTCGATGAGCGGCTCTTCTTCCAGGGAGACGGTCTGGTCGGCCGCGAAGTTGGCTTCCGAGATCCCGAACTTGTGCTCGTAGAACGCTCGGCCGATGATCGCTCCGATGACGCGGTGGCCGCGCAGACGCGCCACCGTTCGGATGTCGTCGAGCGAGGCTATGCCTCCCGACGCCACGACGGGAAGGCTCGTCGTCGAGGTCAGGCGCATGAGGCCTTCGACGTCCGGGCCGGCCATCGTGCCGTCCCGGCCGACGTCGGTATAGATGAAGCTGGATACTCCGGCGTCCTCGAACCGCTTCACGGCGTCGAGAAGGGGCGTCCCGGTGCCGACGGTCCATCCGTGCGCCTCGAGCTCACCGCCCCGGGCGTCCAGGGACACGGTTATGCGCTCCCCGTAGCGGTCGCATGCTTCCTGCAGCCGGTCGGGATCCTCCAGGGCGACCGTCCCGAGAACCGCCCGGCTGGCCCCCGCGGCGAGAACCTCCTCGACGTCCTCCAGGGACCGGAGGCCGCCCCCGGCCTGGACGGGACACGAGGATCGCCGGACCACCTCCAGGACGAGCTCGCGGTTGGCCGGCTCGCCCGTCTTGGCCCCGTCCAGATCGACGATGTGGAGCCAGCGCGCTCCGGCCGAGCAGAAGCCGAGAGCGACCTGCACCGGATCGTCCGAGTAAACGGTCTCGCTCCCGAAGCGACCTTGTAACAGACGCACACATCTGCCGCCGGAGATGTCGACCGCGGGATAGATCGTGAAGCTCATACGCGCGCCACCCAATCGCGTAGAAGGGCGATCCCATCGCGACTGCTCTTCTCTGGATGGAACTGGACCGCGGTCAAACCGTCCCCCTCGATCCACGCGGCGAACCTCTCACCGTGTTCGCACCACCCCTTCACGATCCCCCCGTCGTCTGGATGAACGGCGAACGAATGGTCGAAGTAGAAATAGACCTCACCGTCCCCGCGGGAAACCGTATTCCATCCGATGTGAGGTACGCGGACGGGGCCCGTCAGCCGGGTCACACGGCCGGCCAGCGCTCCCAGACCAACGACGTCTCCTTCCTCCGAGTGGTCGAACAGGATCTGCATACCGAGGCAGATGCCGAGGTACGGACGCGCGTCTCCGATCCATCCGAGGATCTGTTCGCCGAGACCGGCGCGTGATAGCGCGCTCATGCACCTCCCGAACACGCCCTGACCCGGAACGCAGAGCGCGTCGGCGTGGTCGTCGATGGAGGTCGAGACTCGCGCATCGGCGCCTGCAGCTTCGAGAGCTTTCACGACGCTCGGAAGGTTGCCCATGCCGTGATCGAGAACCGTGACGCGCGGCTTGGTCACAGGATGCCCTTGGTGGATGGAACGGCGTCGCCCGCGCGCGGGTCTAGATCGACGGCCTCCCCCAGTGCCCGGGCGAGTGCCTTGAAGATCGCCTCCGTGCAGTGGTGCGCGTTCCGTCCCGCGACCAGCCGCACGTGCATCGTGATACCGCCGGTGCGACAGAACGCCAGCAGGAACTCCTCGGTGAGACCGGTCTCGTAGGCGCCGATCGCCTCCGCCGCGATGGCCGCGTCGTAGACCAGCAGGGGACGACCCGACAGGTCGAGCGCTACCTGTGCGAGGGCCTCCTCCATCGGGGTCAGGGCGTCTCCGTAGCGCCGGATGCCCCGCTTGTCGCCCACGGCACGAGCCAGGGCCTCGCCCAGGGCGATCCCCACGTCCTCCACCGTGTGGTGGGCGTCGATGTCGAGGTCGCCACGGGCGTCGACCCGGAGACCGAGGTGGCCGTGACGCCCCACCTGATCGAGCATGTGGTCGAAGAAGGGGATGCCCGTGGCGACCTCGACGGCGCCACCGTCGAGGCCGAGCTCGACCTCGACCTGGGTCTCCGTGGTCTTCCTCGATACGCGGCCGGTCCGGTCAGTCACCTCGCACCTCGTCCAATGCGGCCAGGAACGCATCCGTCTCGGCCGGCAGTCCCGCCGACACGCGCAGCCTGTTCTCCAGCCCGGGCACCCCGGCATATCTGCGCACGAGAACGCCGCGTTCCAGCAACGCATCCCACAGCCTGGAGGCATCGGGAACGGAGAACATCACGAAGTTCGCCGCCGATTCGGTGGGCTCGAGCGACCGCGCCCGGAGCTCCGCGACGATCCGGTCGCGCTCCTCCACGACCTTTCGCACGACGTCCCGAGTATCGGCTTCATGCTCCAGCGCGCGTTCGCCGACCACCTGGGTCAAAGCCGACAGGCCGTATGGCAGCCTCACCCGCGCCATCTCCGCAACGATCGCCGGCGCCGCCATCAGGTAGCCGAGTCGAACACCCGCGAGGCGCCATGCCTTGCTGAAGGTCCGTGTAACCACGAGGTTCGGATGGCGAACGAGCAGATCCTTCACACTCGACCCATCCGGCGCGAACTCGATGTAGGCCTCATCCACGATCACGAGACCGGCGGCTTCTCGCACCATCGCCTCGACGGTGGTGCGCTCCTCCAGCAATCCCGAAGGGTTGTTCGGCGACGTCAGGATCACTACCTCGGGACGTTCCGTCCGGATGGCACGCAACGCTTCATCCCTGTCGATCCTCAGATCGGGCCCCCGCCCAACCGAGATGACGTCCGTTCCCGCTACGCGCGGGATCGAGGTGTGGAGCGCGTACGTAGGTTCGAAGATCATCGCGGTCCGCCCCGCACCGCCGAACGTGAGGAAGACATGCAGGAAGACCTCGTTCGACCCGTTCGCGATCCACAGACCGTCGATCGGCCACGTCACAAGCTCGGAGAGAGCCCCGTACAGCGCCTCCGCATCACGATCCGGGTAGCGGTTGAGCGCGACCTCCCGCAGCGATGCCGCGACGTCCTCCACCAGAGCCGGCGGTGGCGGGTAGGGCGACTCGTTGGTGTTCAACCGGTAGCGCGCCGGCAGCTGGGGCGAGACGTACGGCTCGACCTTCTCGAGATCGGCCCGGGCCGCGAGGGCCGGTCGGCCGGCGGTGCTCATCCGTCCTTCAGTCTGAGATCGACCGCGCGAGCGTGGCCCGGGAGGCCCTCGGCCTCCGCCAGGGCGGCCACGTGTGGCGCCAGCCTTTCCAGCGCGGTGCGGTCGTAGCTCGAGACGTAGATGTGCTTGACGAAATCGCGCACCGAGAGACCCGAGGCCCAGCGGGCGGTGCCTCCGCTCGGCAGGACGTGGTTCGTCCCCCCGACGTAATCCCCCAGAGGCACCGGCGAGAAGGGCCCTACGAAGACCGACCCCGCGTTGCGAACCCGATCGACCGAGTCCTCGGCCCCCTCGAACACAAGCTGAAGGTGCTCGGGGGCCAGTGCGTTGGCCGTGTCGAGCGCGTGGTCGATGTCCCGCACGAGGGCGACCCGGCCCCCCTCGATCAGGGCGTTCTCCACGTCTTCGGCGCGGCCGTGGGCGAGGACCTCCAGCTCCAGCGCTGCGTTGACGGCGCCGGCGAGCTCCTCCGACGGGGTGATCAGCACGTGGATGCCCAGGGGCCCGTGCTCGGCCTGAGCCACCAGATCGGCCGCCACGACCCGGGCGGCGGCGGTGTCGTCGGCCACGATGGCTATCTCGGTCGGCCCTGCCTCGGAGTCAGTTCCCACCCAACCCCGCACCAGCCGCTTCGCGAGGGTCACGTAGACGTTGCCGGGGCCCACGATCTTGTCCACGGGTCGAACGGACGCGGTCCCGTAGGCGAGCGCGGCGATGGCCTGAGCCCCGCCGGCGCGATAGAGCTCGGTGACGCCCACGACGGAGCAGGCCGCCAGCACCGCTTCGGACACCTCCCCCGATCGCCCCGGGGGCGTGCACACGGCGAGCCCTTCGACGCCTGCGACCTGCGCGGGAACGGCGGCCATCACGACGCTGGAGGGATAGGAAGCCCGGCCCCCGGGCGCGTAGATCCCGACCCGGCGTAGCGGCCGGACCACCTCCCCCACCA
>WHSQ01000009.1:15346-66190 GCA_009380005.1 Actinomycetota bacterium
CAGCTCGGACCGCACGAGTGCGCGCGCCTTGGCTATCTCGTCTTCGGGGACGCGTAGCTCCTCCGCCGTGAGATGGGCACGGTCGAGACGTCCGGTGTGATCTATCAGGGCCTCATCGCCGCGCAACCGCACGTCGTCCAGGATCCGGGCGACCGCGTCCCGCGCATCGTCCCCTCCGAGGGGTCTGGGTCGCGGTACGTGCACGGGCGTCGGGCTACCGCGGCCGTCGATCATCTCCAGCATGTGCAGATGCTATTCGGCCGCCCGGGCGGGCCAGTCGTGGCCGCACGCCCGGCACACGACCGACCCCATCACGATGGAGAGGCGCGTGTTGCCACAGCGCGGGCAGGCGGTGAGCTCCTCCGTCCAGGCCGGGTGGTCACGCTGGCATTCGGGACAGATCAGGACCTGCTCGCCCTCAACCACGCCGCGCGCCCACGGCGACGCGCCGCGGACCGGATCGGTCTGGACCCGACCACAGCGGTAACAGGGCATGGAGGAAAGACTACGAGTTGACGAGGGCCGAGGGGCCCAGAAGCTCCTTCAGCTCGGCGAAGAGGCCGTTGCGCGTGTCGACCGCGAACTGGCTGTCGAGTCGTAGGACCGTGGTGCGTGGGCCCCGTCCCAGGTGCAGGAACACCTGGGTGCTTCCGGGATGGGAAGCCAGCACATCCTTCAACCGGTCCACCGTCGTCGGCGTGCAGGAGTCCGCCGGCATGTTGATCACCAACGGACCGGCGTCGCCCAGCTTGGGTTCGTGGATCTCCATCGCCATGAGCTTGGCCGACTCATCACGTACGTCGATATCGACCCGGCCCTTGACCAGCAGTATGGCGTCGGGCCGGAGCAGGGCCGCCGCCTGATCGTAGAGGCGAGCGAAGACGACGACCTCGACGCTGGCCCCCGCGACGTCTTCCAGGGCGAGGGTGACCATGATGTCGCCGCGCTTGGTCACGCGCTTCTGCATCCCGGCGACCAGGCCGCCGACGGTCACCACGTCGCCGGCCCCGCGGTCCCCCAACGAAGAGATGGACGCGTCCGTCATGCGAGACAGCAGTCCCTCGACCCCCAGGAGGGGGTGATCGGAGACGTAGAGACCCAAGACCTCCTTCTCCTGGGCCAACAGCATCTCCTTGGGATGCTCCTCGATGGGCACGGCCGTGAAGTGCCCGAGGCCGACGTCGATCCCTCCCCCGTTTCCGAAGAGGGGGCTCTGGCCGTGGGCCTCCCTCTTCCGGCGCTCCAGCGTCTCGGACGAGATCGCCTCGAACACGTCGAGGAGACCCCGACGGGTATGGCCGAGCGACTCGAAGGCCCCCGCCTTGATCAGCGATTCAACCGTCTTCTTGTTGAGACATATGAAGTCGACCTTCTCGCAGAATTCGTGGAAGCCGGTGAAGCTGCCCTTCTCGTTCCGGGCCTCGACGATCTTCTCCACCACCGCCTCGCCCACGCCGCGCACCGCGGACAGCCCGAACCGGACCTCACCGCCGACCGGGGTGAAGTCCGCGTCGGAGAGGTTGACGTCCGGGATCAGTACCGGGATACCCATCTTGCGAGCCATGTGGAGGTACTTGGGCTTGTCGTCCTTCCGATCCTTCACGGAGGTGAGGAGAGCGGCGACGTACTCGACGGGGTGATGCGCCTTCAGCCACGCCGTCTGGTAGGCGATGTAGGCGTAGCAGGCGGCGTGGGCCCGGTTGAACGAGTAATCCGCGAAGCGTTCGATCAAACCCCAGAGGTGGTGGGCCTGGGCTTCGGTCACGCCACCGTTGACACAGCCTTCGACGAAACGCGGCTTCTCCGCGGCCATGATGTCGCGCTTCTTCTTGCCGATGGCCTTTCGGACCATGTCGGCCTGTCCCGGGGTGTAGCCGGCCAGCTTCTGCAGCGTCTGGACGATCTGCTCTTGGTAGACGAGGACGCCGTACGTCTCCCTCGTTACGTCCTCGAGCTCGGGATGTAGGTACTCGATCTTGTTGGGATCGTGCATCCGTTCTATGTAGGTGGGGATCTGGTCCATGGGACCCGGCCGGTACAGCGCCACCATCGCCATGATGTGTTCGAAGCGATCGGGCTTCAGCTGGACGAGGTTGCGGCGCATGCCTTCCGACTCGAGTTGGAAGACTCCGTCCGTCTCGCCGCGCTGGAGCATCTCGAACACCTTGTCGTCCGGGTCCGAGAAATCGAGGTCGTCGACGTCGACGTCGACTCCCGTGTTCCGCTTGATGTACTCGAGGGCAAGCTCGATCACCGTCAGGTTGCGGAGACCGAGGAAGTCCATCTTCAGGAGGCCGAGCTCCTCGACGCCGTTCATGTCGAATTGCGTGACGACCTCGTCGTGATCCCCCCGCTTGAGCGGAAGATGCTCGACCAGAGGATCGCGGCCGATCACGACGCCCGCCGCGTGGATGCCGGCGGATCGCTTCAGGTTCTCGATCCCGAGGGCGGTGTCGATGATCTGCTTGGCCGCGCCCCCCGCGGCGTACGCCTGTTGTAGCTCGGGTGACGTCTCCAGCGCCGAACGCAGCCCCGAGTCGCGACCCATGATCAGCGGGGGGTACATCTTGGTGAGCCGGTCGCCCTCGGCATAAGGGAAACCCAGCACCCGAGCCGCGTCCTTGATCGCCTGCTTGCCCTTGATCGTGCCGTAGGTGACGATCTGAGCGACATGATCGTTGCCGTACTTGTCGCACACGTAACGGATCACGTCACCACGCCGGCGCTCGTCGAAGTCGATGTCGATGTCCGGCATCGCGATGCGCTCCGGATTGAGGAAGCGCTCGAACATGAGGTCGTACCGCAGGGGGTCGAGCTCGGTCACGCCCAGCGCGTAGGAGACGATCGAGCCGGCCGCGCTGCCGCGACCGGGCCCGACCCTGATCCCTTGATCCTTCGCCCAATTAACGAAGTCCTGCACGACCAGGAAATAGGCCGGGAACTCCATCTCGTTGATGACCTTGAGCTCGTACTCGGCGCGCTCCGTCACCTCGGGGGTTACCGCGTCGTATCGACGGCGCAAACCGTTGAAGACAATGTCCCTCAGGTGGCTTTCGAGCGACGCCCCCTCGGGGACCTGGTAGCGAGGAAGCAAGAGGTTGCCGAGCGTGATGTCGACGTTGCAGCGCTCCGCCACCTCGAGCGTGTTCTCGCAGGCACCGGGCCACCGCGCGAACTTGCTCGCCATCTCCTCGGGGGTCTTCAGATAGAACTCATCGGAATCGAACTTGAAGCGGTTGGGATCGGACAGCTCGGAACCGGTGTTGATGCATAACAGCACCTCGTGTGCCGACGCGTCGTCCTTGTGCGTGTAGTGCGAGTCGTTCGTGGCGACCCAGGAGATGTTCATCTCCTGGCCGATCTTGACGAGCTCGTCGTTCAGGGCACGCTGCACCGGGAGGCCGTGGTCCTGGAGCTCGAGGTAGAAACGGTCGCCGAATACGTCCCGGTACTGCGCGACCTTCCGCCGCGCCCCGTTCGTGTCGCCGGCGACGATGAGCTTCGGGATCTCCGCCGACAGACAACCGGACAGACAGATCAGGCCCTCGGACAGCTCCGCCAGAACCTCGTGGTCGGTGCGGGGGTAGTAGTAGAAGCCTTCCATCCACGCGTCGGTCGATAGCTTGACCAGGTTCTTGTAGCCGGCGTCGTCCGCCGCCAGCAACGTCAGGTGGAACACGCGGTCGCCATGCTCCTTCTGTGGGGGGCGCTCGTGCCGGTCGCCACCGAAGAGGTAGCCCTCCATGCCCAGGATCGGCTTCACGCCGGACTTCGACCCGCTCTTGTAGAACTCCAGGGCGCCGTACATCACCCCGTGGTCCGTGATGGCACAGGCCGGCATGCCGGCCTCCGCCGCGGCCTCGAACATCTCGCCGACGCGGCTGGCGCCGTCGAGCATCGAGTACTCGCTATGCGCATGCAGATGGACGAAGCTCATGTCAGTTCCCGGAGTCCGAATCACAAGGGTGTTGTTTATCTAAACGCCACCCTGAGACGGAAGGCAAGGATGCTGCGTCTAGCTGCTACGACGCGCCGGCGAAGGGCCCGGATGTCGGGAACGCCCGGCCCGGCAAGGGCTCTCCACCGGCTGATCCTCGCGGGGCCGGACGTCTCTTCCCACCCGATCAGCCCACACCCACGAGCCTGTGGACAACAAGCCCAGCAACCTGGGTCTTTGCTGTTCATCCGGGTCCTCAGGCTGTGGACAACTCCGAGGCCGGCTCAGGCGGCGGTCGGGTCGGTCACGCCGGCGGCGGCGAGTGCGCTCCGGAGCTCGCCGGGGAGAGCGCTCGTGAACCGTACGGTGCCGCCGTCCGGATGGGGGAAGACCAGGCGATAGGCGTGCAGGAAGGGACGGGTCAGGCCCAGGCGTGCCGCGAGCTCATTCGCTCCCCCGTAGGTCCTGTCCCCGAGTATCGGGTGGCCCAGGTGCGCCAGGTGGACGCGGATCTGGTGCGTCCGGCCGGTCTCGAGGGTTACGTCCAGCAGGGAGACCTCCTCGGTGGCGGCGAGAACCTCGTAGTGGGTGACCGCCGGACGGCCACCCTGGACCACGGCCATCCGGGTCCGCCGCGCGGGGTGGCGGTCGATCGGTGCGTCGATCGCCCCCGATGCCGCCGGCATGGGACCGCGCACCAGTGCCAGGTAGCCGCGCTCGATCGCGCGCCGCTTCAGGGCCTCGACCAGCGATCCGTGCGCCTCGTCGTCCTTGGCCACGAGTAGGAGGCCCGACGTCTCCTTGTCGAGCCGGTGCACGATGCCCGGGCGATCGGAGCCTGCGAGCGCCAGCGGCTCGCCCAGCGCTAGAAGCGCGTTCACCAGTGTGCCGCCCTCGTTGCCACCCGCGGGATGGGTGATGAGGCCGGCCGGCTTCGAGATGACCATCACGCGCTCGTCCGAGTGGACGACGTCGAGCGGGATGTCTTCGGCGCCGGGGGCCGCATGCTCCCGGGTGGCGATCTCGCCGGAGAACACGTCCCCCTGCTCCACCCTCCGGCCCGGCCGCGTCACCTTACCGGCGAGCGTGACCGCGACGGAGCGCAAGGCCTCCCGCGCGGCCGTCCGCGGCACGCGGGCGAGATGAGCCAGCGCGACGTCGGCGCGCTCGCCCCCCATCTCCTCGTCGACCCGCCACTCAGCCACTACCCGGGCCCGCTTCCCCGGCGGGTTCTCCGTCTCCCGCGCCGATGAAGCCCTGGAGCAGGACGAGGCCGACTCCGATCACGATGCAGGAGTCCGCGACGTTGAAGACGGGCCAGACGTGAGGATCGATGAAGTCGACGACCTGACCGTCGAAACCGCGGAAGAGGCGATCGACCAGGTTGCCGGTGCCCCCTCCGAGGACGAGGCCCAAGGGGATCACGAGGCCCACCTCGCCCGTCCGGCCGACCCATGCCACGATCGTGATGATGACCACGATCGTGGCCACGAGGAAGAACTCGGGGAACTCCTTGCCGAAGCCGAAGGCCCCACCGGGATTGAACGTGAGCCGTAACGACAGAGCGCCTTCGATGATATCTATCGAGCGCCCGCCTCGCAGCCGCGTGAGGGCCCAAGACTTCGTGAGTTGATCGATCAGGACGACTATCGCCGCAGTCAACAACAGCGGCCGATACAGCCTCAGCGAGCGCGCTCCTCGCGACGCTTGCAATCCATGCACAGCAGCGCGTGCGGAAGCGCCTTCAGCCTGGCTGCGTCGATCGGACGACCACACCGTTCGCACTTTCCGTAAGTCCCTTCGTCGATCCGGCGGATCGCCCGGGTCATCTGATCTATCAGGTCTCGGATGTTGTTGCGGATAGACAGATCGCGCTCGCGTTCGAAGGTGGCGGTGCCGGCATCAGCGAAGTCATCGTCCAGTCCCACCTCTCCGGTCATGCCCGACTGGGTGTCGTCGAAGGAAGCCTCCTCGAGCTCGGCCTCCCGGCGCTGCAGCGACCCGAGCTCCTCCGTCAGCTTGGCCCGGATCGCCTTCAGTTGCCCGGCGTCGAACTTGGCCGCCCGGACGGGCCGTGGCTTCGGCTGGGGCGCGACCAGCGCCGGCGCCTTCCTCGGCGAGGAAGCCGTTCCCTTCTTCATCGCCGTCCGCGCGGGAGCCTCGCGGACGGTCTTCTTGGTGGTCTGCCGGGTCGTCCTGGAGGCCGTCGATCTCGTCGTCCGTGCCGGGGCCTTGGCCGCCTTGCTCGCCGCCGTCTTCTTCGCCGTCTTCTTCGCCACCGTCTTCTTGGCGGGCGTCTTCGCCCGGGTCTTCTTGGCGGGGGTCCTCGCGGCACCCGGCTTCTTGGATGTGGGCTTGCGCGCGGCCGGCTTCCGGGCGGGGGTCTTCTTGGGCGTGGCCTTCTTGCCCGCGGGCTTGCGTGCGATCTTCGTTCCCTTCCTGGCAGTCGACTTCTTGGGCGTGGCCTTCCTGGTCGCCGTCTTCTTGGCCGTGGACTTCGAGCGGCTCGACCTGCCCGTCGCTTTCTTCGCCGCGCTCATGGGCGGGGGATGGTAGCACGCCCCCTTGGCGCTCCTCGGGCTCCTCCGCGGGCGGCGCTCGACGCGGGAACGAGCGTGGCGAGCCGCTATCTTTGCCCGATGCCCGATCCGCTCTACCGACCCGTCGACGCCAGGGTGTCCTTCCCCGCCCTCGAGGAACGCGTCCTCGAGCGGTGGGCGACCGACCGCGTTTTCGAGCGATCGGTGACCCAGCGAAAGGGCGCCGGGGAGTGGGTCTTTTACGAGGGTCCGCCCACGGCCAACGGCAAGCCCGGCTTCCACCACGTCGAGGCCCGGGTCTTCAAGGACATCTTCTGTCGCTACCAGGCGATGCGGGGCCGTTACGTGTTCCGCAAGGCGGGGTGGGACTGCCACGGCCTCCCGGTCGAGATCGAGGTCGAGAAGGAGCTCGGCATCACGGAGAAGCGCCAGATCGAAGAGGACTGGGGCATCGAGGAGTTCGTGCGACGGTGCCGGGAGTCGGTGACCCGTTACGTCGAGGACTGGCGCAAGATGACCGACCGCATCGGCTTCTGGTTGGACCTCGACAACGCCTACTGGACGATGGACCCCGCCTACATCGAGACCGTCTGGTGGATCCTCCGCCAGATCTGGGACAAGGGCCTTCTCGAAGAGGACTTCAAGGTCGTCCCTTATTGTCCGAGGTGCGAGACCTCGCTCTCGTCGCACGAACAACACCAGCCGGGGGCCTACCAGGACATCAGTGACCCCTCGGTCTACGTGCGCTTCCCCCTCCTCGACGAGGCCGACACGGCGCTCCTCGTATGGACCACGACGCCCTGGACCCTGCTGGCGAACATGGCGGCCGCGGTCGGGACCGATCTCCAGTACGTGAAGGTCCCCGACCCCGGCCGGGAGGACGCGTTCCTGGTGCTGGCGGCGGAACGGGTCGACGCCCTGGTGGGACCCGACACCGAACCCGTCGCGACCTTGACCGGCCGCGATCTCGTGGGCCGCCGCTACGAGCCGCCTTTCCCGTTCGTAGACGCGGGAGACAACGGTCACACCGTCCGTCCCGGCGACTTCGTGACCACCGAGGACGGGTCCGGCATCGTGCACCTGGCGCCCTACGGCGAGGAGGACATGATGGTCGCCAGGCGCGACCGGTTGCCGATCCTCCAAGTGATCGCGCCCGACGGCCACGTCGTGCCGGAGGCGGGCGAGTTCGCGGGTCTCTGGTTCAAGGATGCGGACCCCAAGATCGTGGAGTCCCTCGGAGCTCGCGGGATCCTCTATCGAGCCGAGGAGTACCACCACGCGTACCCGCACTGCTGGAGATGCGGAACGCCCCTGATCTATTACGCGCGCAAGGACTGGTACGTCCGAACGTCGCAGATCCGGAACGATCTGCAGGCTTCGAACGAGGAAACCAACTGGCAACCGCCCAGCATCAAGTACGGGCGGTTCGGCGACTGGCTCGTCAACAACGTCGACTGGTCGCTGTCGCGAGATCGCTACTGGGGCACGCCCCTGCCCATCTGGCGGTGCGAAGACGAACACGCGACCTGTGTAGGGAGTTTCGCCGAGCTGTCGGAGCTGTCCGGGAAGGACGTCTCGGGGATCGATCCGCACCGTCCCTACGTCGATGAGATCGTGTTCCCGTGCCCGAGCTGTGGCAAGGAAGCCCGCCGCGTCCGGAGCGTGATCGACGCCTGGTTCGACTCCGGGTCGATGCCGTTCGGGCAATGGCACTACCCGTTCGAGAACGAGGACCTGTTCGAGCGCCGTTTCCCCGCCGACTTCATCTCCGAGGCCATCGACCAGACCCGCGGGTGGTTCTATTCGCTGCTCGCGGTCTCCACTCTGGTCAAAGGACAGAACTCGTACCGCAACGTCGTCTGCCTCGGGCTCCTCGTGGACGCCGGCGGGCGCAAGATGTCGAAGTCACTGGGCAACATGATCGATCCATGGGCGATCTTGAACGAGCAAGGCGCCGACGCGCTCCGCTGGTACATGTACACGACGGGAAGCGCGTGGTCCGCGCGTCGCGTCTCCATCGAGATCATCCAGGAGGCTCTCCGTAAGTACTTGCTGACATTGTGGAACACGTACGCGTTCTGGGTGACATACGCGGCTCTGGAGAACTTCGACCCGCGAGCGCACGACATCCCCATGACCGAGCGGCCGGAGATGGACCGCTGGATCCTGGCCGAACTGAACCACACCGTTCTGGTGGCGACCGAGGGCCTGGATGACTTCGACGCGACCCGCGCCGGTCGCAGGATCGAAGGCTTCGTAGACGATCTCTCCAACTGGTACGTGCGCCGGAGCCGGAGACGGTTCTGGAGATCCGCCGAGGACGCCGATACGCGAGCCGCCTTCCAGACGCTGTGGGAGTGCCTCGTCACCGTGGCGCAACTGACGGCGCCTTTCACGCCGTTCGTCGCCGACGAGATCTACACCAATCTCGCGGCGCGGGATGACCGCGACTCGGTCCACCTCACGGACTGGCCCGAGTGGCGACCGGACCCGGTCGACGATGCCCTGCGCGAGAGGATGCAGCTGGTCCGCAAGCTGGTCGGGCTTGGACGCTCGGCGCGCACCGAAGCCAAGGTAAGAACGCGCCAGCCCCTCCGGCGAGCCCTCGTGGTGATGCCCGCGGGGGACAAGTCGAGGATCGCCGCTCTCGAAGGACTCGTTGCCGACGAGCTCAACGTGAAGGAAGTGCAGGTCGCTTCCGGATTGGAGGAGCTGGTCAATTACTCGATCAAGCCAAACTTCAAGACGCTGGGCCCGCGCCTCGGACCCAAGGTGAAGGACGTGGCGGCAACGCTCGCTCGTGTCGAGCCGCACGAGTTCGTGACACGCATCGAGAACGACGGCAGCGCGGAAGTGGAGGTCGACGGCGGAACGGTGACGGTCGAGGCCGCCGATCTCGACATCCGGGTCGAGGGACGTGAAGGGTTCTCGCTCGCGCGGGATGGCCCCTACGGCATCGCACTGGATCTCGACCTCGATGAAGAGCTGATCGCAGAGGGGATCGCGCGTGAAGTCGTGCGCGAGGTGCAGGAGCTGCGCAAGAGCAGCGGCCTTGCGGTAGAAGACCGCATCGCCCTCTGGCTGGACGGATCGGACGACACGATCCGGAACGCGCTCGAGCAGCATCGCGACCTCATCGCGGCAGAGGTCCTAGCGACGGATCTGCGATTACAGAGCGGGGACGGCGAGGCGCACGAGATAAGGCTGGATCGGGGGACGGTTCGCGCCGGCCTGGCGAAGTCCTAGTCCGGGAGCCGGATGACCGTCCCGAGGTCGGGCATCTCGCCCTTCACGAAGAGCTCGTCGGCCCAGTCCGGCTTCGATTGCAGAGCAGCGGAGAAGGCGATTATGCGCGTGTCGGGTGCCATCCGCCTTATCTCGGCCGCAGCCTCTCCTCCGGTCATCGCGGGCATCTGCTCGTCGATGACCACGACGTCGGGAGCGAAGTCGCGAGCTACCGTCACGGCTTCGTCTCCGTCTCCTGCCGACAGCACTTCCCCCACGCCGTCTTCGACCGAAAGGGCGATCCGTAGGACGTCACGTATGGATTTATCGTCGTCCACGACGAGGACCCGCAATGGTCGATCATTCTCCCCCAAGCCTCCCATACAGGGATTACACAACCCGGAACTACGCGACGGTGCGAACCGGCCTAAGTAGCTTCCGCATCCGGGTACGCAGGTTCGGAAGACAGAACGTGCCGGGGAGGGACGAACCGGACCAAGGCTGCACACCCCGCCGGGCTCGCAGCCCCGCCGCCTACGCCTCGTCGCGTGAGAACAACCCGCGCACGCCGCGTCGCTGGGCGGCTGCGTCGGCATCGACCACGGGCACCGGTTCGGTGTTCGGTCCCGCAGGCCTGGCCCTGGGTCGTTGCTCCGAGGCCGGCCCCGCCGACCGTCGGGCATCGCCGGGAGTCTCGGGCGGCCCGACGCCCTTCGACCGCTCCTTCGCCCCGGACGGCACCTCCGCGGCTACGAGTTGCTCGAGCGCGGCCATCTGCTGCTCGAGGAACGCTCGCAGGCGCTGTTCGATCTCGGACTCGACGCTGCGCAGCTTCTCGATCGCCACTTCGTACTCGTGCTTCTTGGCCGCGTGCCGTCGCTCTGCATCGGCGTTCTTCTGACGCATCTCTTCCTCGATCGTCAGGAGACGTTGTCGAGCTTCCTCGTTGGCGACGTTGGCGCGCTCTTCAGCCTCGGTCACGAGCTGCTCTGCCTTCGCTTTGGCCTTGGAGATCGCTTCTTCGGCAGCCTGTTGCGCGGTGAGGAGGGTCTTCTTGAGCATCTCCTCGGTATCACGGCTGGTAGCCACTGCCTGCTCGAGCTCGCCCGCGCGTCGACGGAACGTATCGCGCTCTCGCAAGGCGGTATCGAGTGCCTCCGCCACCTTGTCGAGGAAATCGTCGACCTCGGCTTGGTTGTAGCCCCGCCAGGCGTCGTGGAACTGCTTCTCGTTGATGTCGCGCGCGGTTAGGTCCATAGGGGAAGTATCTCAAAGGTCGTTGCAGAAAAGCGTGTTTTAACCGCAGCCCAATGAGGCCTGGAGGATCCTCAGGATTATGAAGATGAAGATGACGGAGATGTCCAAGCCGCCCATCGGGGGTATGAAGCGCCGGAAGAACTGCATGATCGGCTCGGTGAGGTCGTAAACCACCCTGATCGCCGGCGTCAGCGCGGGGGGTGGGGACCATCCGAACATCGTGGTCCACGACAGGATTATGCGCGCGAAGAGGACGACGTAGTAGGCGACGAAGACAGCGCAGACGATCGCCACGGCCGGGTTCGGCCCTCCCTAGGCCTGGTTGAAGAAGCCGCGCTCCTCCAAGAACCGACGGCGTTCCTCGGCCGATACCTGCACGCCCGGAGGCGTTACCAGGAAAACCCGCTCGGCGACGGGTTGCAGGGTTCCGCCGAAGGCGTAGGCGAGTCCGCTGGCGAAGTCCACCAAACGACGGCGAAGGTCGGCATCGGCGGCTTGAAGGTTCATCAACACGGAGAAACCTTCGCGGTACTTATCGCCCACTTCCTGCACGTCGTTGAAAGCGGTCGGTTGAACGAGGTGGAACCTCGACCCCCCCGAGGGAATCGGTCGGACGACGGCATCTCGCGGGGGACGGCGGTCCTGGTCCGCCAGGCGGCGAACCGGGGCGCGCCGCGGTACCGGCTCCGCCTCGGGATCGGCGAGGTCGTCGTAGTACTGCTCGTCGTATTCGTCGTCCTCGGCGAGGCCGAGGTAAACGAGGGTCTTCCTCCAGAATCCAGCCATCGTCCGAGGATATCTCGCCGCGACCCCTTTCGGCGGCTAAAACCCCGTAGTGGTTGCACGGCGCGGGCCGAAGATGGCCTCGCCTACGCGGAGGTGCGTCGCTCCTTCCAGCACCGCGACCTCGAGATCGCGCGTCGTTCCCATCGAGAGGAAGGTTGCATCGGGCAGGCTAGCTTGCACGGCTTGGCCCAACTCCCGGAGCTCCCGGTAGTGGGGGCGCGAGTCGTCCGGACGGGACGGCAGCGGGGGCATCGTCATGAGCCCCCGGACCGTGATCCCGTCCAACTCCGCGGCGTCCTCGCACAGTCGGATCGCCCGCGCGGGTTCGACGCCGTGCTTGGTCGGCTCACCGGAGACGTTCACCTCGATCAGAACCTCTTGGCGGATGCCCAGCGACATCGCCCTCCGAGCGATCGCCTCCGCGATCCCGATCCGATCGACGGAATGGACCATGGAGGCCACACCGACCACGGCGCGCACCTTGTTCGATTGCAGGTGCCCGACGAAATGCCACCGCACCTCGTCACCCAATGCCGCTCGTTTCTCTTTCAACTCCTGGGCGCGGTTCTCGCCGAGATCGGTGATGCCGGCGGCCAACGCATCGGCGATTACGCTCGAACCGAACGTCTTGGAGATGGCGACGACGCAGATATCGTTCGGATCCCGCAGGGTACGAGCTGCAGCGTCGGCGACGCGCGCGCGGACATCGAGCCAGCGTTGTTCGATCGTCACGCGGACGGCAGCAGCGCGACGAGGCCCGCCTGCCTGCCGGTAACGCCGTCGCGGCGGTAGGAGAAGTAGCGCGGGTCGCACGAGGTGCATTCGGTCGCGATCGAGAGGCGTTCGACCCCGGAGCGGCGGAGGATCGCCTCGGCGGCACGCGCCGGGTCGACGCGATCGGGTGCTTCGACGGGGAGACCCCCATCCCGGAACCGCTCGACCACGTCCGCACCGACGGTGTAACAACACGAATGGATGCACGGACCCACCCAGGCTGCGATGGGATCTCCCACCGCCTGGATCGCCCGTTCGATCGCTCCGCCTGCGAGACCGCGCCAACCCGCGTGAGCGATGGCTAGGGCATCGCCGCCGGCGACGGCGACCGGCGCGCAATCGGCTGTGAGGATGGCCGCGATCGGCCCGGGCTTCCGGACCACGAGCACGTCGGCGGCGCCCAACACGCCGGCGTCGCGGGGAGCTACCTCCAACAGGTTGGAGCCGTGCACCTGGTTCGCGAGCACGAGCCGCTCGGGGTCGAAGGACAACGCCTCCCCGACGGCGTCGCGGTTCGCTTGCACCGAGGCGTCGTCGTCGCCGACCCTGCCGGACAAGTTCAGCGAGTCGTAGGGGCGGTGGCTGGTCCCGCCGGTCCGGTCGGTGAAGGCTACCAACCAACCGCGATCGGCCGCGGCGCGGTCGGCGAGGACTTCCAGGGAGCCGAGCCGGTGCCGGGTCAAGACGGGTGAGAGCGTTTCCATCGTTGTGAGTGTTACCCAAACGGGGGCCGGGGGGGACGGCGCCCAACGAGAACGGGCCCCGAGGGGCCCGTTCCGAGGGAAGTGCTCGTGCCGTCGCCTACTCGTTGCGGAGGAAGGAGGGGATCTCCAACTCGTCGTCGGCGTCGAAGATGATCCGGTCCGGTTCGGGTGCCGCGAACGCAGGCTCCTCCTCGCCGATACGGGTACCGAGGCCGGAGCCGGTGAAGAGCTCGTCCTCGGTCTGCACGATCTCCTCGGCCTCCCGCTGTCCCCAGCGGTCGAAGCCGGCGGCGATCACCGTGACGCGCACCTCGTCCCCCAGCGTGTCGTCGACCACGGCGCCGAAGATGATGTTGGCGTCGGGATGAGCCGCCTTGGTGATGATGCTTGCGGCCTGGTCGACCTCGTGCAGACCGAGGTCGGAACCACCGGCGATGTTCAGCAGGACGCCGCGCGCCCCGTCGATCGAGGCCTCGAGCAACGGCGATGAGATCGCCGCCTTCGCGGCCTCGATCGCGCGCTCGTCGCCACGCGCCTGTCCGATACCCATGAGCGACGACCCCGCATCCGCCATGACCTTCTTCACGTCGGCGAAGTCGAGGTTTATGAGGCCCGGCGTAGTGATCAGATCGGTGATTCCCTGAACGCCTTGGAGCAAGACCTCATCGGCCAAGCGGAAGGCTTCGAGCACCGAGGTCGTCTGATCGCTGACCGTCAACAGGCGATCGTTCGGGATGACGATGAGCGTGTCGACCTTGTCCTTCAGGTTCGCGATGCCGGTGTCCGCGCGGGCCGCGCGCTGTCGTCCTTCGAAGCTGAACGGACGGGTGACGACGCCGATCGTGAGAGCGCCGAGGGATTTGGCGATCTCGGCCACGATGGGAGCGCCACCGGTCCCCGTGCCACCGCCCTTGCCGGCCGTGATGAAGACCATGTCCGCACCCTTCAAGACCTCCTCGATCTCGTCCCGGTGCTCCTCCGCGGCCTGGCGCCCTATCTCGGGATCGGCCCCCGCGCCGAGCCCCTTCGTGAGCTCTCTGCCGATATCCAGCTTGACGTCGGCGTCCGACATCAGCAGCGCCTGGGCATCCGTGTTGATGGCGACGAACTCGACGCCCTTCAGGCCCACGTCGATCATGCGGTTCACCGCGTTCACCCCGCCGCCTCCGATGCCGACGACCTTGATGACCGCTAGGTAACTCTGGGGTCCCGTGGCCACGTGTGACCTCCTCTCAACCCTTCACCACCGGTGGAGCTCGGCGGCCACGCCTTCGCTCCGATCGCATATCAGCAGGTCGGAAGGGTTAATGCTCTCCCTTACCCTTCAGTTCAGGGTTATAGTTATGTTAACCTCAACGAACGGTTCAGGAATATAGATACCTAGTGCGCGCTTGTCAACCGCGCGTCTGCCCCGCGGCGCGGTTATCAGGCGCCGGGCGGGGGCGAAGAAGCCACGTCGGGCGGCGCCGACTCCGATATCGCGGGGCTCGCCGGGACCCTGACGTCGATGTACGCGACCCTCTTCCCCTGGGCGCGGAGCTTCGCGAGCACGGAGCGCAGGACGGAGTTCTTCGCGTCGAGGTTCTCCGCCGCTCCGAAGCGCACCAGGGTGCGGTTCCGCAGGGTGAACGTCAGCCGCTCCTCCGTCGGAGCGAAGACGGCGACGACCTCGTGCCGGAGGCGGGGACGCATCGACGCGTAGGCGCGCAGGCCCGCTCGGGCGCCCTTCGAGGCGATGATCGAGCCGGGCTCGATCCCCTCGAGGGCGATCCCCGCGAGCACCGGGAGTTTCTTGCCTCCCCTGCCGCGGGCCAAGATCCGGCCGTCGCCGTCGAGCAACCATCGCGATCTCCGAGAGCCCGTCTTCAGGGTCAACGCCATCACGGGCTTCCGCTCGAACACCTTCACTCGCAGCGTTCCGGGGAGAACGCGACGTGCCTCGGCTCGCCGCACCCACGGGAGCGTCTCCGCGGCTCGCTCGACGTCGGCGGTAGATACCAGCAAGAGGTTGTCCGACCGATCCAGACCGGCCGCTTCGATGACGTCCGCGCTCCGGGTGTGCTTGGCCCCGAGCAAACGGACACGACGAACGGACAGCACCGGTGACATGAACGCGATCCACGCGAGGAGCGCGCACAGCACGACGGCTCCGAAACGCCAAAGCAACCGTCGCCGGCGCGATCGTTCGATCATCTCTCGACGCGTTCTTATCCTTGGGTCGGTTTCGAGGCGCGCTACGTCCATCCCGATACTTCTATCCCAGGAGGACGCCGTTGGGACGGACTTGACGCGTCACTCGAAACGCCCGACGAAGCGGATCTCGGTCTCCAGCTCGACGCCGAACGTCTCGTAGACGCGCGCCCGAACCTGTCTTACGAGCTCGTGGACATCTCGAGCGGTGGCGCCTTGCCCCGCGATGAAGAAGTTCGCATGTAGCTCGGAGACGCGCGCCCCTCCCACCGCGAAACCCTTCAGCTCCGCCGCTTCGACCAGGCGTCCGGCGTGATCCCCGGGGGGGTTCTTGAAGACGCTGCCCGCGTTCTGGACGGCTCCCGGCTGGGTCTCCGCTCGGTGCTTGCGGTTCGCTTCCGTGCGGCGCTTGATCTCGTCGGGTTCGTCCTCGGGCAGTTCCCAGCGCGCGGCCACGACGATCTCTTCGTCGCTCAGGGTGGAGCGCCGGTAGGAGAGCTCCAGCGATGCAGCGGCGCGCTCCATCAGCTCTCCGCTGGGAAGATGGAAGACCATCGCCGTGGTCAGGTGGTCGGCTACCTCCCCGCCGTGGGCTCCGGCGTTCATCCTGACTCCGCCGCCTATGGAGCCCGGGATGGCGATCGCGAACTCCATCCCGGCCAGTCCCCGGCGGGCGGCGCGGTTGGCCACCTGGGGCATGGGAGCGGCCGCTCCGGCCACGAGGGAAGTACCTTCTCCCGACAGCGAGGCGAAACGGGGGCCCAGGCGGACCACGACGCCGCGGAACCCCCCGTCCGCCACGACGAGGTTCGAACCGCGCCCGAGAGGAAGCACCCCGATGCCCCCCTCTTCCGCCATCGCCCGGCTCAGGAATTCGAGATCGCTGAGTACTTCGATCTCGACCAGGACCGAAGCGGGCCCGCCCACCCGGTACGTCGTGTGATCGCGGAGGTAGACGTTGGTCCGTACGCGGTCACCCATCTCGCGCCGCAGGGCAACGATCAGACGATCGAAGGCGCTCACGGAGGCTCGCTCGCCGTCTCCAGCAGCTCCTCCCCGACCGTATGTATGTCCCCGGCTCCCAGCGTCAGCACGGCGTCGCCCGGACGAACGTTGCCTCGAAGGTAGAGGAGGAGGTCCTCGCGATGAGGAAGGAACGCCACCCCTCGTCCCGGGATGCGCTCGCAGATCGCGTCGGCCACCAGCTTCCCGGTCACCCCCGGTACCGGCTGTTCTCCGGCTCCGTAGACCTCGGTGACCACGATCCGGTCTGCCTCGTTGAACGCCGCGCCGAAGTCACCATGCAGGGCGGCGGTGCGCGAATAGCGATGTGGTTGGAACACCGCGATGAGGCGGCGCCAGGGACCGGGCCGCGCGGCTTCCAACGTCGCCGCGATCTCGGTCGGGTGATGAGCGTAATCATCGATGACCGTGACGCCCGCGACCTCGCCTCTGATCTGAAAGCGCCGCTCGACCCCGCGGAACCGTTCCAGGCCCTCGCCGATCTCGTCGAGGGGGACGCCCACCTGGATGCAGGCGCCGGCAGCCGCGAGCGCGTTCCAGATGTTGTGACGCCCGCGCACGTTCATGCGAACCTCTACGCGGTCGGTCCCGGTGCACAGCGTGAAGCCGGCGCCCTTCGCCAGCGGCCTTCCGCCCTCCGCCCAGATATCGCCCCCGTCACCGAAGGTGACCGCCCGTACTCCTCCGCCGAGACCTGCTGTCAGGCTCCTCTCTTCGACCGGCACAACGACGATCTCGCGCGCCCTCTCGAGGAAGCCCCGGAAGCCTGCTCGCATCGCCTCGTAGCTCCCCCAGTGGTCCAGATGGTCGGGCTCGACGTTCGTCACGACGGCGATGGAAGGCTCCAGCAGCAGGAAGGAACCGTCGCTCTCGTCCGACTCCGCTACGGCGAGCTCACCCCTCCCCGAGCGGGCGTTGGTTCCGACGTCGTTGAGACCCGCGCCCACGAGATAGGTGGGATCCACTCCCGATGCCCGCAGGATCGTCACGATCATCGAGGTCGTGGTGGTCTTGCCGTGCGTCCCCGCGACGACGATCGAACGGCCTCCGGCCAGGACTTCTGCGAGCGCCTGACCTCGGGTCAGAACCGGCAGCCCGGCGTCTCGCGCCGCGACCAACTCCGCGTTGGTGTCGGGTATCGCGGTCGAGACGATGACCTGCGTTGCTCCCGAGATGTTCCTCGCGTCGTGACCTATCTGAACGATCGCCCCCATCGCCTCCAGCATCGCGGCGGCGCGTGAGCGCTTGAGGTCGGATCCCGAGATCCGCACCCCCCGCTCCAGCATGACCTTGGCTATCGCCGACATCCCCGCGCCGCCGATGCCGATGAAATGCACGGTGTCCATCAGACGTGATACTGCTTGGCCTTCAGGTGCTCCAGGTTGTCTCGGATCCACTCCGCGGTGCGCGCGAGGCCCTCCTCGAGGCTCACCTGAGGTTCCCAGCCGGTCCAGTCGCGGGCCCGGGTGCCGTCACACAGCAGTCGCTGCACCTCGCTTGCCTCGGGACGCAGACGGTCCTCGTCCGTCGTGACGGGCTTGTCGACGCCCGTCACCTTCTTCAACAGTTCCGCCAGATCCCCGATCGAGATCTCTCGGCCGGAACCGACGTTGACGACCTCGCCCAATGCCCGGTCGCATCCTGCGACGGCTATGAATCCGGCGGCCGTGTCGGTCACGTAGTTGAAGTCACGCGTCGGTGACAACGTGCCCAAGTGGATCTCGTTGGTATCGCTGTATAGCTGACTGATGATCATCGGGATCACCGCTCGGGTCGACTGGCGCGGGCCGTAGGTGTTGAACGGCCGAACGATGGCAACCGGGGTCTCGAAAGATCTATGGAAGCTGATGGCCAGTGCGTCACCACCAACCTTGGTCGCGGCGTACGGAGATTGTGGTTGCAGGGGATGTGCTTCGTCTATCGGCACCATCGAGGCGGTTCCATACACCTCGCTCGTCGACGTGACGAGCACACGGCCGACATCCATGCGGCGCGCCGCGTTCAGCACGTTGTACGTTCCCTGGACGTTCGTTTGGATGTAGCTCTCGGGCGCGACGTAGCTGTACGGGATGCCGATGAGTGCCGCCAGGTGGAAGATCATGTCCCGGCCCTCGGCCGCCTGCATGAGGCGCTCGGCGTCGCGGACGTCTCCCTGCAGGATCTCGAGGTCGGCCTCTCGACCCTCCAGCCATCCGACCTTGCCGCTGGGGCTGTAGTGCACCAGGGCTCTCACCTCGGCGCCCTCCTCGAGCAGTCTCTCGACGAGGTGAGAGCCGATGAAGCCCTCGCCCCCGGTGATCATGACCTTCCTGCCGTCCAACAGACCCACGTAGCCTCCTTCAGTCCCCGAACTCGTCCCGTGCCCGTTCGAGGTCCTCGTGGCGTCCCACGTCGTACCACTTCTCCAGGATCGGGAACACGCACACGGGCAAACCCTCCGCGAGCACGTCGGCGACCAGGTCCGGCATGTCCAGGGGGGCCCGTCCCTTTATGAACCGAAGGACCTCGGGATCCAGGACGTAGACACCTCCGCTTACGAGCGCCGTCTCCTCCGGCTTCTCCTCGACGTGAACGAGGTAATGGGCGGCCGTGCCCAACACACCGTAAGGGATGGTGGACACGAAGCTCGTCGCGGCCACCGTGATCGCCGCACGGTGGTGCCAGTGGTAGTCGAACAACCTGGCGAAGTCCAGCGTCGTGATGATGTCGGCGTTGGCAACGCAGATCGGCCGATCCGGCTCCTGCGGCAGCAACGACAAGGCGCCGGCGGTACCCATGCGCTTCTCTTCACGCATGTAGTTGAGCTTGACGCCCAGCGAGGACCCGTCTCCGAGTGACTCCTCGATCATCTCCGCCTTGTAGTTGACGGCAAGTGTCAACTCCCTGATCCCTGCCTCGACCAGCGGGGCGATCACGAGCTCGATGATCGGTTTCTCCCCTACCTCGACGAGCGGCTTGGGGACCCTCTCGGTTATCGGCCGGAGGCGGACACCCTGTCCACCCGCCATGATCACCGTGACCGGCAGGATCTCTTCCTCGACGACGTTGTCGAGCGTTCTCATGTCGACCAATCTCCCGTGCTCCACGATGGGCACGGCGCGCACGCGGTGCAACGTCATGAGATCCAGCAGGCGCGCATCGTCGGCATCCGGAGCGGCGGTAACGGGGTTCCGCGACATGATGTCTGCAACCGTGTTGGACCTCTTCAGCAACATCGCCCGTCTGATATCCGCGTCCGTGATCGTTCCGACGATGCGTTCGTCGTCTCCGGTCACGACGGCTACCCCCGTGTGGTTCGATCGCAGCCGGTCCAGAGCTTCGTCCAGCGAATCCCCCGGAGTGACGACGAACGTTGCGAGCTCCGCCCCGGATCGCGTCACGCCGCAAGCTCCAGGAGCCAGTCGGCAAGGTCGTCTGCGGCCCTCGGCCGGGCCAGGCTCACCGCAGCAGCGGCCATCGACTTCAACTTGGTCCGGTCGGTCAGTAGATCCTCGATCGCCGGGCCCACGCGGTCGGCATTGGCTTCGTGGTCGGCGAAGATGATCCCCGCCCCGGCCTTCATGAGCGGCTGGGCGTTGAGGGTCTGGTGGTCCCCCGGCGCGTGCGGGTAGGGGATCAAGATCGACGGCAAGCCCACCACCGGGATCTCGGCCACGGTGCCGGCTCCGGCCCTCACCAGGGCGAGGTCGGCCGCCGCATAGGCGACATCGATCCGGTCGATGAATCCGTGGGTGGTGGCCACGGCGATCCCTCCGTTCGCTTCCAGCTCGGCGCGCGCTCGGTCGACGTGGTCGTTACCGGCCTTCAGGATGATCCGCACATCGTGCCGGTCACGCCACCGCTCCGCAAGTTGGATCGCCACCTCGTTCAACCGAAGCGCGCCGAGACTGCCGCCCATGACGAGCAGCGCCACCGTGCCCTCCGGGATCCCGTACTCCTCGCGAGCGCGTAATCGCAACCCGTCCCGATCGAAGTTCGCTATCTCCTCCCGCAACGGCATGCCCACGACGCGCGGCTCCACGCGCCTGGAGAAACCGGATGCCGCCTCCGGGAACGCAAGCCCGACGTTCCGGGTGAAGCGCGCAGCCACTCGGTTCGCGAGACCCGGCGTCGCGCCGGACTCGTGGATCAAAGATGGGATCCCGGCCAGCCGCGCGGCGGCGACGGTCGGCAGACTCGGGTACCCGCCCATGCCGGCGACCACAGAAGCACCGTCGAGCAGCTTCCGGGCCTGAGCCGTTGAACGCAACAGGGAGAGCCCGGCCATGATCGGAGCCAGGCCGATCTTGCGTTGGAACGGACGCATATCGATGAACCGCACGTCGTAGCCTGCCCGTGGGATCAGCGCCTTCTCGAGGCCTTTCATCGTTCCCACGAAGAACACGTCGATGGCCGGATCCTTGCGACGCAACGCGTCCGCGAGCGCGATCCCGGGATAGATGTGGCCGCCGGTCCCGCCGGCGGCGATCACGACCTTGGGGCTTATCGCTCCTCGTCCTTCCGCTTCTTGGCGGCGGCTCGAGGCTTGCGCTCCTGCGCTGCGATGTTGTTCAGGATCCCGAGCGCCGCGAGCGTTACCAGCAGCGACGTACCTCCGAACGATACGAGAGGCAGCGGCACACCGGTGATGGGCATCGCGGCCGTCACCGCGCCCATGTTCACCAGCGCCTGGAATGCGATCCAGATCGTGATGCCGGACGCGACGAGCATCCCGAACCGGTCGGGGGCCCTCTTGGCTATCCGGATGCCGAGGTAGGCGATGAACACGAACATCCCCAGCACCATGAACGTCCCCAGCAGACCCAGCTCTTCGCCGAGGATGGCGAAGATGAAGTCGGTGTGGGAGTTCGGGATGTAGGACCACTTCTGGCGGCTCGCTCCCAGCCCCACGCCGAAGATCCCTCCCGAGCCCAGGGCGATGAGGGATTGGATCGTCTGGTACCCGGTGTTGAGCGGATCCGCCCACGGGTTCAAGAACGCCAGGATGCGAGCCCTACGGTAGTCCTCGGCCAGAGCGGCGACGACCGCCAGGCCCGTGCCGGCTACCCCCAACGGAACCAGATGACGGAGGGGCGCGCCCGCCACGAACAACAGACCGAACGCGATGACGCAGAGGACGATGGCCGTTCCCAGATCCGGCTGCATCATGACCAGGAACGCCAGGAGGCCCAGGCCCGGGAGCACGGGAAGCGCCGTATGACCGAGCTCGCGCAGCGACTTCTCGTCCTTCCGATCGAGCACCCCCGCGACGACGAGAACGAGCGCGAGCTTGGCGATCTCCGATGGCTGGAAGCTGAGAGGCCCGACCCCGATCCAACGCGCACTCCCACCCACATTGAGCCCGACCCCCGGGACGAGCGCCACCACGAGGAGGCCCGCCGACAACACGTAGAGGACGACACTCAGGCCGCGCCAGCGGTGGTAGTCGACGCGCACGCACGCGAAATAAGCCGCGAAAGCGACGATGGCCCACAGCAGCTGTCTCCGGAAGAAAGTGAACGACGACCCGTAATCCGCGAAGGCGGTGATGGAGCTGGCCGACAGGATCATCACGAGTCCCAACGCGACCAGGACGACGGAGGAGAGGGTCAACAGCGCACCCGGGGACGTGCGCGGCCGGACCGCGGGGCGTGACGTCGACCCCGCCGTCGACCTGGGGGCGACCTTCGTTGCGATAGCGCCGCTACGACTCGCCATCACCCCTCCCGCCTTCGACTAGTTGTTTCACGGCCCGCGCGAAGTCCTCGCCTCGCTGCGCGTAGTTCTGGTACATATCCAGACTGGCACAGCCCGGCGACAACAAGACGGATCCGCCGCGTGTTGCGAGCTTCGACGCGAACCGAACCGCTTCGCCCATCGAATCTGCGATCTCCACGGGCGCGCGACCGTGGAAGGCGCGCTCGACTTCGTCGCGAGACTCCCCGATCGCGATGACGGCGACGACCGGCGGAACGGTCCCCGAGAGTGATGAGAGATCGATCCCCTTGCTACGACCACCCGCTATCAGCACGACATCGCTCATCCCTCGAACCGCGGCCAGCGTCGCGTGGGGGTTGGTGGCTTTCGAGTCATCGATGTAGCGGACCCCGTGAACCTCGGCCACGAGCTCCAAGCGGTGAGACAGCGGCCGGAAGCCCCTGAGGGCGCGCAGCACCGCAGCGCGTTCCACCCCGTAGGCAAGGGCCGCTCCCGCGGCTGCGATCGAGTCCTCCAGTCCCGCGCTCCCCAGCAGCGGAAGGTCGTCGACCCCCAGGAGGTCGTCTCCCGACCACACGATCCGGTCCCCGGCCACGCCGATCCCCCCCGGGGGGGCGCCGGCCGCCGAGAACGGGATCGTGCGAGCGATCGCGCCCTCGGCGATCGCCGACGCGGTCTCGTCGTCGAGGTTGTAGAGGAAGATGTCCTCCGTCGTCTGGTTCCGGATCATCTTGGCCTTGGCGGCCGCGTACGCCTCGAAGCTCCCGTGCCAATCGGTGTGGTCCTCCGCGACGTTCAGGAGAACGGCCACCCGGGGGCGGAACGTCCGGATCGTCTCGAGCTGGAAACTCGAAACCTCCACCGCGATGGCTCCCCCATCGCCCACCTCGCCGATCGCCTCGATCAACGGCCGACCGATGTTGCCGGCGGCGGTCGAGGGGATGCCGCCCTCGGCCAGCATGGCCGCCAGCAGCGAGGTCGTCGTGGTCTTGCCGTTCGTTCCGGTGACGGCCAATAGATCGCAACGCGCGACCCTCGCGGCCAGCTCGATCTCGCTGATGAGATCTACTCCAGCCGAGCGCAGGGCGCGCATGACGGGAGCGTCCGGCGGTATGCCGGGGCTCACTATCGCGAAGTCCACCTGGAGCGCCGCCACGTCGTGACCGCCCGTTTCGAGCGTGGCTCCAGCGGCCCTCAGACGCTCGGCGCGAGACTCGATCACGTCGTCCGAGGCCGATTCGGTGACCATGACGCGAGCACCGAGAGAGGCGAGCGCGGTCGCGGTCGCGTACCCGCTGATGCCGAGACCCACGACGAGCACGGAACGCCCTTCGAGGTTCACAAGTTGCCGCCCTTCGTCAGGAAGTCGGCGTAGAAGAGCCCGATACCGAACGCAACCGAGAACGCGGACAGGACCCAGAAGCGCACGATAACCGTGAACTCGGGCCACCCCTGGAGCTCGAAATGGTGGTGGATCGGAGCCATCAGGAAGATGCGCTTGCCGGTGCGCTTGAACACCGCCACCTGCAAGATGACCGACATGGTCTCTACGACGTAGAGGCCACCGAGCAGAGCCAACAGCAATTGTGTGTTCAACATGATGGCAAGTACGGCCATCGCCCCACCGAGCATCAACGAACCGGTATCACCCATGAAGATCTTCGCGGGTGCCGTGTTCCACCACAGGAATCCGGCACACGCCCCGGCCAGTGCCGAGGCGACGAGCGCGAGATCGAAGGGATCCGAACCCGTGACGGAGAGGTCGTAGAAGATCTTGTGACGGAACTGCCAGAACGCTATGACCACGAACGCTCCGAAGACCTGCGCCGCAGATCCCACGGCGAGGCCGTCCAGCCCGTCCGTCAGGTTCACCCCGTTGGACGATGCGGCGATCATCAAGAAGACCCAGATGTAGAAGAACAATCCGAAGTCGAGCGCGGTCGACCGGAAGAACGACAGGTCCGTTCCGATATCGACGACCTCGACCGCCAGGAATGCGAACCCGAGGCCGATGATCAACTGCCCGACGATCTTCGCTCGCTTCTGGAGCCCGAGAGAACGAGCCTTCCGGATCTTGATGATGTCATCGAGGAAACCCAGGATGGCCAACGCGACGATGGTGCCGAGCGCCAGCAACCCGGAGTCGTAGAAATCCGAGATCCCACCCGATCCCACATGCCCGACGACGTAGCCGATCACCACGGCTGCCAGGATCACCAAGCCACCCATCGTCGGCGTCCCGCGCTTCTCGTAGTGGGCCTGAGGGCCCTCCTCACGGATCAGCTGGCCCCACCCCCACCGGCGGAACATCCGGATGGCGACGGGCGTTCCCAGCAGGCTGATCACCAGCGCGACGGCTCCGGCGACCATGATGTTGGTCACCGGCGTCCCCCGATCCCCAGCTCCCGGATCAAGTCCCTCGCTACTTCGCGGTCGTCGAACGGGATCGTGCGGTCGGCGAACTGTTGACCCGTCTCGTGACCCTTGCCTGCGATGACGAACACGTCGCCGGATCGGGCGCTTCGCATGCCCGATGCGATCGCCTCGGCGCGGTCCACCAGGGACGCGTCCGGTCCATCCGGGCGCTCCGCCATGACGCCTTCGAGGATCTCGGCGATGATCGCGTCCGGGTCCTCCGACCGTGGATTGTCGGAGGTAACGATCACTACGTCCGCGAGCCGAGCGACGACGGCCCCCATCAACGGCCGCTTCCCACGGTCTCTATCCCCCCCGCAGCCGAACGCGCAAACCACGCGACCTTGGCTCAGATCGGCTAGCCGACGAGCTTCTCTCAGGACGTTATCCAGCGAATCCGGTGTGTGTGCGTAGTCAACGATCACGGCGAACGGCTGGCCTTCATCGATCGACTCAAAACGACCCGGCACGGCTTTCAGATCGCGGACGCCCGCTTCGATCGACCCGGCAGGGACGTCCGCGACGAACGCACACGCCGTCGCCGCCAAGCAGTTGTAGACGTTGAAGGTCCCCACCAGAGACGTCGAGATCTTGAGCTCGTCGGGCGACGCGCCGATGACGAACTGTGTCCCCCACTGGTCGTAGCGGATGTCTTCGGCTCGCCATTCCGCTTCCGTCGACAGTCCGTAGCCGAGGTCCGCCACGGTCGTCGACGCACGCAGACGCCTTCCATACTCGTCATCGACGTTTACCAAGGCCACGTCGGTGCGCTCCGGTACGAACAGCGACCGTTTCGCTTCGAAGTAATCGTCGATCCCGGAGTGGAAGTCGAGGTGGTCCTGCGTGAGGTTCGTGAAAGCGGCGGCCCGGTAATGGATGCCCTCCACGCGAGCAAGTGCCAGGGCGTGAGACGTGACCTCCATCGCCACCGACTGGACCCCCTCGGAGACCATGTCCCACAGCGTTCGCTGGAGGTCGAGCGACTCGGGCGTCGTCCTCACGCCGGGACGGACGCGGTCACCGATCCGCGTCTCGATCGTGCCTATCAAGCCCGTCCTCTCGCCGGCGGCCCGCAGGATCGCCTCCAGGATGTAGGTCGTGGTCGTCTTGCCGTTCGTGCCGGTGATCCCGAACATCCGCATCCGTCCGGCGGGCTGATCGAAGAACGCGGCGGAGATGAGCGCCATAGCTCGACGCGCGTCCGTCACGACGATCTGTGGCACGTCTAGGTCCAAAGCCCGCTGGACGCAGAGAGCCACCGCTCCGGCCCCGACCGCGACCCGTGCGAACTCGTGGCCATCGGTGCGCGCGCCCGGAACGCAGAAGAACAAAGTCCCGGGAGCGACGGCACGGGAGTCGTAGGCCACGTCGGTGACCACCGTCGCGTCGTCGCCGCGGACCTCGACAAGGAGATCACCGGTCGCGTCGGCCAGTTCGCGCAGCCCTTTGGGGGGAGGGAGTCCAGACATCAGCGGACCGATGCTAGTCCCGCACGTCGCCGGCCTGGGCACGGGCTTCCTCGATCTCACGCGCGGCCTGGACGGCGTTGCCGCTGGGCGATATCCCCAGGTGGCGAAGGGAGAACTCCATGATCTTCTGGAACGTCGGGGCCGCCGTGTGACCGCCCCAGATCGGACGCGGTTCGTCGAGCACCACGATGGCCATGATCTGCGAATGGCGTGCCGGCGCGAAACCCGCGAAGGATGCCACGTACGAGTTCCCGTAGCCCCCCGTCGGCAGGGCCTTCTGCGCCGTTCCCGTCTTGCCCGCAACGTTGTAGCCGGGTACCTGAGCATTGACGCCGGTCCCATCGTCGACGACGGCGGTGAGCATCTTCCGTACCTCGCGAGCGGTTCGCCGCGAAAGGATCCGTCGGGTCACCGGCGCCGACGATCGTTCGACGCTGCCCCGGTCGCCCATGGTTCCGTAAACGAGCTTCGGTTCCACCCAGACGCCCTTGTTCGCGATGGTGGAGAAGGCGGCCGCCATCTGCATAGGCGTGACGGCTATGCCTTGGCCGATGGGAAGGTTCCCGATCGTCACCCCGGACCAATCCTCCAGGTCGAGCATCGAGCCCGCAACCTCTCCCGGGAAGCCGAGACCCGTCTTTTGTCCGAAGCCGAACCGACGGATGTAGTCGTCCAGCTTCTTTCCGCCCAACTTCATGCCGATCTTGACCGTGCCCACGTTGGACGAGTCCTTGATGATCTCGGCCACTGTCATCTGCTCCGTCGCGTGAGAGTGAGAATCGTGGATGACTTCGACGGACACCTGCATGGATTCGGGTACGACGAATGTGGTCTTCGGCTTGACGGCCCGCTCTTGGAGCGCGGCGGAAACGGTCACCGCCTTGAACGCAGAACCCGGTTCATACATGTCGGTGAGACCCCGGTTGCGATGGTTCTGTGCCTCCGACTGGCCCGGCTCGTTGGGATCGAAGGTCGGCACGTTGGCGAGAGCGAGGATCTCGCCGGTTCCCGGCCGCATGACTATGGCCGTGCCGGCGTCCGCGCCGAACTGCTGCACGGCGCTCGCGAGAGCCTGCTCCGAGTAGTACTGGATCTCCTTGTCGATGGTGAGGAAGAGCGAGCGGCCCGTCTCGGGACGTTCGTATTCGAACTCTGCCTGCGGGAGCGCACGACCTTTGGGGTCCTGCTCGAGGATCATCTTGCCCGGTTTGCCCTTCAGGATCTTCTCGTACTGAAGCTCGATGCCGGTCAGACCCTTCCCGTCCAGGTCGACGAATCCGAGCACGTGCGCCGCGAGCCCGGCGTTGGGGTAGTAGCGCTTGGGCGCGGTCTCCATGTAGACGCCCGGGATCCGTAGGGACCGGATCAATCGCGCCAGATCGGGCTCGACGTAACGCGCCAGATACTCGAAGCGATCACCCGGCCACGTCCCTCGGAGCTTCTTCACGAGACCCGCCGGCTTCTTGTGCAAGACCGGGGCCAGACGTGCGGCCGCATCTACGGGATCCTTCACGAGGCTGGGGTCGGCGAACACGGTGTAGAGGTCGACCGAGATGGCCAGGGGCTCTCCGTCCCGGTCGAAGACCGCGCCACGACGGGCCGGGAACTCGACCTCACGCTCGCGCTGGTTCGCGGCCAGCTTGGCGTAGGCGGGAGCGTCGATCACTTGGAGCATGACGAGTCTCGTCGCCATCCCCGTGAATGACAGCACGACGATGACGAAGAGCGCGACCAATCGCCGGGGCGAGCGCGAACGCGGACGCCTGCGTCGCGAAGAGGGGCCCGGCCGGCGGCCAGAGCCCCTGCTGCGTGTCCTGGTTGGGCGACGCTGCGGCACCCTCTACGTCCCGTCGTCTCGGGCGGTGCCCGACGCTAGGCCCCCCGGTACCGTCATCCGAGCAGCCCCCGGCCTCGACCGCGTCTTTGTAGACCCGGTGGTGATGTCCGCGACGATGTATTCGACCGAGCTGGGGTCGATCATTCCCAGCTGATTGCGAGCGATCGCCTCGATCCGATCGGGGCTCTCCATCTTCGCCGCCTCCAGGAGCAGTTCCTCGTGCTTCGCCTCCGCGGCGACGAGGTCCCGTCGCAACTCGGCGAGTTTGAAAGCGCTTTGGGCCATGATCACCTGTGCGAGGACGACGGCGAAGACCACCGCCACGGTCGCTATCGCACCTCCGACGATGTAGGGGATCATGCGGCTCACGCCGACGCGTTCGATCAGCTTGAGCTTCTTGCGACGGACTACCCGGAGACCCCCCGCAGCCTCACCGGCGACGGCCGGCTCGGGGCGCGCGCTCACGCCGCCGCCCCCAGTTTCTCGACCGCACGCAGCTTCGCCGCCGAGGCCCGGGGGTTGTCCACGACTTCCTGCTCCCTGGGCCGGATGGGACGACGCGTAAGGACGCGCACCTCCGCTTCGGCTCCGCACACGCAAACCGGGAAGTCGGGAGGGCAAATGCATCCCCGCGCTGCCTCGGCGAACGCGCGCTTCGTGATGCGGTCCTCCAGCGAGTGGTACGAGATCACTACGAGGCGGCCACCGGGGGCGAGGGAGAGGATCGCCCCGGGTAGCGCGCTCTCGAGTGCTTCCAGCTCGCGGTTCACTTCGAGCCGCAGAGCTTGGAAGGTGCGACGTGCCGGGTGGCCGCCGGTACGCCGCGTTGCAGCAGGGATCGCACCTTTCACGATCTCTGCCAGGTGAGTGGTGTCTCGGATCGGTCTGTTCCTCACGATCGCGGCCGCGATACGGGACGCGAAGCGTTCTTCGCCGTAGCGGCGGATCACCGCTGCCAGGTCACGCTGCGCGTATCCGTTCACGACGTCGGATGCCATCAGGGGTTGTTCCGGGTCCATCCGCATGTCGAGGGGTCCGGCACCGCGGAAGCTGAACCCTCTATGCGCCTCATCCAGTTGGGGTGAAGAAACTCCAAGGTCGAGTATGACTCCGCGAACCTCCTCAACCCCGAGTCGTTCCAGTACGGACGGGATGCTCTCGAAGTTGTCACGGACGAGCCGAACGCGTTCTTGATACGGGCGGAGGTTGGCCCGCGCCGTCTCCAGCGCGCCAGGGTCACGGTCGATGCCGACGAGCTGCGCACGCGGGGAGCGCTCGAGGATCGCTCGAGCGTGGCCGCCGGATCCCAGGGTCCCGTCGACGACGACGCCCCCATGCTCCAGCGCAGGGACGAGGAGCTCGACGACGCGTCCGAGTAGGGCCGGGATGTGTCCCATGTGGGGCCCTCCAGTTGGATGACCATCATCCCCGGCCCAGCGCGCGGGTGGCGATCGCCACCATGCCGAGGAAACCGCCGACCGACGAACCGGTCAGAGCCAACAACATGATGCTCCGACTCAGCTCCCGGGCCAAGCGAGTGCGGGGCGCTGCGATCCTCTTAGCCATGTCCTCGCTCCTTCCTAGAACTGGATCCGACTCGAGACTTCCTCTGGGTCCTGTTCGTCCAACGTGGCCTGCTCTTCGTCCCACCTCTGGGTGCTCCAGATCTCGACGTGGTCGAGATGGCCCATGATCACGACGTCGCGCTCGATGCCCGACGCCTCGCGCAGGTCGGGCGGGATCGAGATGCGGCCCTGGCCGTCCACGTGATCCTGGAAGGTGAGAGAGGCCATCCGCCGGATGCCTCGCCGGGTAGCCATGTCGCCGGTGCGCCGTTGCTCGATCAGGCGCTGCTCCAGCTCCCGCCATTGCTCCCCCGACCACAGGCCGATGCACCCATCCGGCATCACCACGAGGGTCGCCATGGCGTCCTCGAGGTTGTCCCTCAGCCGGGACGGCACGATGAGACGCCCCTTGGCGTCTATCGAATGCCGGTAGATCCCCGTGAAAGACACGTACTCTCCCCTGCATGGCTCCGCCGTTCGTAGCGACTGCGTTACCGCCCGGGGGCCGGGCCCCGTTGCCCGGAGATCCCTGAGCCGTGGCCGAGAAGCGTGGAGGCTCCCTTCTCCCCCATTTCCCTCCACTTCACTCCACTGAGTGGGCAAGTTACGCCCCCGGAAACCCCCAAGTCAACGTTCGGCCCCTAATTACAGTTCTGTGATTCGTTACTGGTGTTGTTCCTGTGAATGCTTGTGCTTGCCTGTGACAGCGTAGAAGCGCCCAAAACGCCCCAAACCCCCTCTTTTCCGCCTGCGGCTCGGAAACGGAGCACCATCGGGAAAAGAGCGCGCCCACGGGGATCCGGTGTTCTTTTCGAGCTAAATCCCGGATCCGAGCCTGTCGCGAAAACCCCGCAAAGGCTCGCGTTCCGGGCGTGACTTCGACACACTGGAACCACCCGAGCCTGGAGGTCCGTGTGGCAAAGAACTTCGTGCCGTGTGATCGAGATCAGGAGCTCCTGATGCCGCCCAGCCTGAGAGAGTGGCTGCCCGACGATCACCTCGTGTGGTTCGTCATCGAGGCGGTCGACCAGGTCGACCTCTCGCCGTTCTACGACCGCCACCGGGACGACGGCTGGGGACGGGCGGCGTTCGACCCGAAGATGGTCGTGACGCTATTGCTCTACGCCTACGGGAAAGGCATCCGTTCTGCGCGTGAGATCGAGCGCCGCCTGCTCGAAGACGTCGCTTTCCGCGTGATAGCGGCCAACGAGCGACCCGATCACTCGACAATCTGCCGCTTCCGGCAACGTCATCGGGATGCGCTGGCACAGCTCTTCCTCCAGGTCCTGCGCCTCTGCGTGACCGCGGGGGCGATCGATACGAGTGTCATCGCCATCGACGGCACCAAGCTGGAAGCCAACGCGTCGCGGGCCCGCAACCTCACCGACGACGAGCTGCGCGAACACATCCGGCGATTGTTCGAGGAGGCCGACGCGATCGATGCCGCTGAGGACGAGCTCTACGGCGACCGCAGGGGCGACGAGCTGCCCCAGCATCTCGCCGATCGGAAGAGCCGCATCGAATGGATCCGCCGGCAACTTGCCGACCAGCTCGAAGAGCACGGGCCCACCACCCGGCGGGGCAAGCCGCGCCGCATCAACACGACCGATCCCGACAGCGCTGTCCTCATGGGCCCCAAGGGTTTCCTGCAGGGATACAACGCCCAGCTGGTGGTGACAGAGGACCAGTTCATCGTCACCGCCGAGCTCAGCAACAGCGGAGCCGATCGTCAGCACTTCGTATCGCTCGTCGAACGAAGCACCGAGAACCTGCAGCAAGCAGGATCCGAAACACCGATCGGTGCGGTGGTGGCCGACGCCGGTTACTACAGCGAAGAGGCTGCGTCGCTCGAGGGTGCTGGTGACATCGTGATCCCACCAGCACGCAAGGAACGCTTGGAGCAAGGTCGGCTTGCCGCACGCGATGAGCAATTGGCACAGCGACGGGATAAGCACGTGAAGCGGTCACACGAATGGCGCCGGCGTGCGGACATCATCGAACTAGCGGTCGCAGAGAACCTCCCGTTGAGCGAGCTAGCGAAACGCTTAGGGGTCCAGGTCCCAAGAGCGTGCACGCTGCGCAACGAGTTCCGTTCCGGAGGACGGGAAGCGATCGAACGGCGGGCCGGGCCTCCTCCACCGAAGAGCATCAAAGAGATCATGCTCGATCGGATTGCCAGCGACGCGGGGAAAGCTCTCTATGCCGTGCGCGGGCGCAGCGTAGAACCGATCTTCGGGCAGCTCAAGGAAGCCCGCGGCATGCGTCGGTTCCTGCACCGCGGCCTTCCGATGTGCGGCACAGAATGGAAACTGGTGGCGTCCGCATACAACCTGAGGAAGCTCTGCCAGCGAGTGACCGATCTGGCGAATCTCGCCCTCTCAGCGCCCAGCCACCCCTGACCTTTCTGCGACAGGCTCAATACCGGGACTCTCCTAGAAAAAGAACGACCACCCTGCGCCCGCAGCCCGGTACCCAGGCCGGAGCGGCGGGAGCGAGCTGGGTCGGCATAACAGCCGGCCCTCGTCGCTGCCTGGGCTTGACCTCGACCTTGACCCCGCGACCGAGCCGGAGTCCCGCGACCCCGAACCAAGGCCCGACTCGCGCAACCATCGCGCTGGGCATGCGGCCGGCCCTTGTCGCTGCCGGGCTTGACCTTGGTCCCCCCTACCCGGCCCGAGTGACGCACCCGCTCGCGCCGATATGAAGCCGGTCCCCGACGGCCTTCCGATCGGGCGGGGCTAGGCGGGTTGGATCGCCGGTTTCAGGCCCTTGACGCGGTGCTTCGGCAGGTTCAGGTACTGCTCCCACTGGGGGTCGACCCGGTCGACGGCGACGATGATCCACACGCTGTCGTGCGGCGCTTGGGGCGAGCGCCGCAGGCGCATGCCGAGGTCGGCATGGGGGCGGTTCTCCTTGCGTGAGTTGCACGGCCGGCAGGCCGCCACGACGTTGTCCCAGGTATGCCCCCCTCCCCTGCTCCGGGGCACGACGTGGTCCACGTTCTCGGCGGGGCGGCCGCAATACTGACACTCGAAGTTGTCCCGCACCAGGACGGCCCGGCGCGACAGAGAGGCGCGCGACCTGAACGGCACCTTCACGAAATAGTTGAGGCGCACCACGCTCGGCGACGCGATGGCGAGGCGTTCGGAGTGGTAGACCGCGCCGTTGGTGTGGACGACCTCCGCTTTGCCCTTCAGGGCAAGAACAAGCGCCCGCCGTACTGGCACCACGCACAGCGGCTGGTAGGACGCGTTCAACACCAACGCTCTGGCCACTGCGCAGAAGTATATGGGCGTGCGTGCCCAAGAAATGGTTACGGAGAGCGCTCAGCCCTGGTCTTCACGGAGGAACTCGACGTAGCGGTGGAATGCAAGATGGTCCGAGGTGATCGATTCGGTCCGGTCATCCTTCTCGACCGTGACCGTGTCGGCCGGGCCCCCGGGGGCCTTCGGATCCTCGGTGATCTCCACCACGGTCCAACCATCATCGATCAAGCTTCTCAATCTCTCTAGCTCTGGGTCGTCTCCCCAACCCGCCATCCGGCCCTCCTTGTCGTGCGTTGGGGCCGCAGCCTACCCGGGGACCGCCACGGGCTCGGCTGCCTCGAGCGTTCGCGTGGTGATCCGGCCGGCGTCGATCTCTTCGACGTAATGGCAGGCGACCGTGTGACCGTTCTCCAGGACGCGCAGCTCCGGCACCTCGTCCGGGCATCGTTTCTTCTGCGCGAACGGACACCGCGTGTGGAACCGGCACCCGGACGGCGGGTTGGTAGGCGACGGCAGGTCGCCCTTGAGCAGGATACGTTCGCGCTCCAACTCCACGGCGGGGTCGGGGATGGGGACCGCGGACAGCAACGCCTTCGTGTACGGATGCAGGGGCCGCTCGTACAAGCGAGCGCTCGGCGCGACCTCCATGATCTTGCCGAGGTACATCACCGCGATGCGATCCGAGATGTGTCGTACGACCGCGAGGTCGTGCGCGATGAACAGGTAGGTAAGCTGGAACTCATCCTGGAGCTCTTCGAGCAGATTGATCATCTGAGCCTGGATCGAAACGTCGAGCGCGGAGACCGGCTCGTCGGCGATGATCAGATCCGGTTGCAGAGCCAGTGACCGCGCCAGGCCGATGCGCTGGCGTTGACCTCCTGAGAACTCGTGCGGGTATCGGTTGCCCGCATTGCGCGGCAAACCGACGACTTCCAGCAATTCCTGTACTCGGCCGTCCGCCTCTTTCCCGCGGGCGATGCCATGCACGTTCAGAGGTTCCTCGACGATGTTCCCCACGTTCCGACGGGGGTTGAGAGACGAATAGGGGTCCTGGAACACCATCTGCATCCGTCGTCGCAGGCGCCTCAACTCGTCCCCGTGCAGATGTGTGATGTCATCACCGTCGAACCTGATGCGGCCCCCGGTCGGCTCGAGGAGACGAAGGATGGCCCGGCCGGCCGTCGTCTTGCCGCAGCCCGACTCGCCGACCAGACCCAGCGTCTCGCCGCGTTTGATCTCGAACGAGATCCCGTCCACGGCCTTCACGTCCCCCACATGACGATCGACGATGATGCCCGAGCGGACCGGGAAATAGACCTTGAGGTCCTCGACCTCGACGAGATTGGCTGCGCGACTCCTCTCGTCAGCCTGCGAGATCGTCACGACCCGCTCGCTTCCAGCGAGCTCGAAGCGACGGTGGCCACTTCCGCGTCGGGCACGGGGTTCCAGCACGCCACGCGGTGCATGGGCCCATCGATCCCTTCCAACATGGGAGTGCGCTCGCGTGACTCGTCCGTCGCATAGGGACAGCGCGGCGCGAACGAACATCCCTCTCGCAGGATCGAGAGATCCGGAGGTGCGCCGGGGATCGGGATCAGTTTCTCCTTCTGGGATGCATCGAGGCGCGGCACGGAGCGCAGAAGACCCAACGTGTACGGATGGCGAGGGCGGTCGAAGAGCTCGTTCGTCGGAGCCGTCTCGACGAAACGTCCGGCGTACATGACGTGTGTCCGCTCGCAGATGCCCGCCACGACGCCCAGGTCGTGCGTGATGAGGATGAGGCCCATGCCCTCCTCCTTCACGAGGCCCTTGAGCAGGTCCAGGATCTGGGCCTGGATCGTGACGTCGAGAGCCGTCGTGGGCTCGTCCGCTATCAGGATCTTGGGGCGGCATGCGATCGCCATGGCGATCATCACGCGCTGTCGCATCCCACCCGAGAACTGGTGCGGATAGTCATAGACCCGCTCCGAGGCGTGCGGTATCCCCACCCGGTCGAGCACGGCCACGGCCTCGCGCCTCGCCCCGTCTTTGTCCATGTCGAGGTGCTTCCGAAGCACCTCCGTGACTTGGTCGCCGACCTTGAGTACGGGATTGAGAGACGTCATCGGATCCTGGAACACCATGCCGATGTCGCGGCCCCGGATCTCCCGCAGGTCGGCGTCCTTGAGCTTCACCAGGTCACGGTCGCCGAACCTGACCTCCCCTCGGGTGATCCGTCCGGTCTTGGGCAGGATGCCCAGCATCGCCAGCGACGAGACGCTCTTGCCGCATCCGGACTCCCCCACGACGCCGAGGGTCTCGCCGGCATCGAGATCGAACGAGATCCCATTCACCGCATGGATCGTCGCGCGCCGGGTGAAGAACCGAACCTCGAGATCTTCGACGCTGAGCAGAGCCATCAGGATCTCAACTTGGGGTCGATGGCTTCCCGGAGACCGTCACCGATCAGGTTCAGGCCCATCGTGCTGATGACGATGGCGAAGCCGGGCAAAAGGACCAGGTGGGCGGCGGACTCGAGACGGTTCGCGTTGTCGGCCATCATCTTCCCCCACTCGGGCAGCGAAGGGTCGCCCGGGCCGAGACCGAGGAAGCTCAGGGCGGCCACCTCGATGATGGCGGTCGCCATCGTGAGCGTCGCCTGCACGATGACCGGCGCGATCGAATTCGGGATGATGTGACCGAGGAGCAGACGCCGGCCCGGGACTCCCACGGAACGCGCGGCCAGTACGTAGTCCGCTTCGCGCTGCCCGAGGATCGAGCCTCGTAGCAAACGCGCGAAGATCGGAACCGTCGTCACCCCCACGGCGAACATGATCTGCACCATCCCTCGTCCAAGCAACGTGACCAGACCGATCGCCATCAGTAGCGACGGAACGGACAGCAACAGATCCATCACCCGCATGATCGCCGTGTCCACCCAACCGCCGATGTATCCCGCGACGGCCCCGAAGACGAGCCCGATCGACAATCCGATGGCGACGGAGACGACACCTACGAGCAACGACAGGCGCGCTCCGAACAGCAGCCGCGACAACACGTCGCGGCCCTGCTCGTCGAGCCCGAGCGTGAAGCCGCCGCCCGGTCCGGCCGGGTTGGTCGATAGGGGCCCGACCTGCTGATTCGGCTCGTGAGGGGCCAGCTGCGCTGCGAACACCGCCGCGATGATCAGCACCAACAGGAGACCCACGCCCACGAGGGCGGCGGGATTGCGCCTGAAACGATCGAAGGCGTCCCGCCACAATCCACTCGGGCGTTCGAGCGAGAGCTCCGCTGCCTGCGCTTCGGCGACGCTCACCGGTACCGGATCCTCGGATTCAAGAACGCGTATGAGATGTCGACCAGCAGGTTGACGACGATGAACATCCCGGCGAAGAACAGGATCCCGCCCTGGATGACCGCGTAGTCCCGGAAGCGGATGGCATTCAGGATCCAGCTACCCAGACCTGGGAACGAGAAGACCGTCTCCGTCAAGACGGCCCCCGTTAGGAGCAGTCCGGTCTGTAGGCCGATCACGGTGACCACGGGCAACATCGCATTCCTCAGAACGTGGCGGCGGTCGACGACGCTGGGATCGAGGCCTTTGGCCTTCGCCGTCCGTACGTAGTCCTCGCCCAGGACGTCCAGCACCGCCGCTCGCGTGATCCGTGCCACGATCGCCAGCGGGATCGTGCCGAGTGCGATGGCGGGCATGATCAGATGTTCCAGAACGTCGACGAATGCCTCTCCATCGCCCGCGATGATCGCGTCGAGGAGGTAGAACCCGGTCGGATGCTCCAGGCTGCGGGTCACGTCGATGCGGCCGACGGTCGGTAGCCACCCGAGCTTCACCGCGAACACGTACTTCATCAACAGGGCCAGGAAGAAGACCGGGAAGCTGATACCGATCAACGAGGCCACCAGGCTCACGTTGTCCAGGACCCCCTGGTATCGCTTCGCGGCCACGTAACCCAGCGGTATTCCGGCGGCGACGGCGAAGAGCATCGCCATGGCGGCGAGTTCGAACGTGGCGGGGAAACGCTGCTTCAACTCGTCCACGATGGGACGGCGGGTCGAGACGCTGGACCCCAGATCGCCCGAGAGGATGTTCCGCAGGTAGCTCAGGTACTGCACCGGAAGGGGCCGATCGAGCCCCAGTTCTTCTTCGATCTGTTCCACCGACTCCTGCGTCGCTCGCTCGCCCAAGAGAGCGATGGCCGGGCCTCCCGGCAACGCCCGTACGAACAGAAAAACCAGGATCGAGAGCCCGAGCAGGATCGGGACCGTCAAGATGAGACGTCGGACGATGTACTTGAGCATCGGCTCCGGAACCCTAAGCCAGGAGAGGCCCGGTCACCCGGGCCTCTCCCTCCTATCCGTCTGGACTCGGCTACTCGACCGTCACGATCGAGAACGGTTCGAGCGATACCGGGCTCGGCTGGTAGCCGCTCACGTTCGCGGTGAACGCGAGACCCGGCTTCGTGTGCACGTATGGCAGACCCGGCAAGAAGTCCATGATCAGCCGGTTGGCTTCCTGGTAAAGCTCCTCGCGCGTGGCCTCGTCGGTCTCGACCTCAGCCTCATCCAACGCCTCGAAGATCTCCTGGTTGTTGAAGCCCCACGCAGGCTGTTCCGTCTGGAAGAACGTCCCGACGAAGTTGTCGGCGTCCCCGAAGTCACCCGTCCAGCCGAGCAGATACAGGCCGTACCGGCCGTTGTCGACGTTGTCCAGGTAGTCCGGGCTCCACGTGGCCGATTTCTTCTCGACCTTGAAGCAGCACTCCTCGAGATCCGCGACCATCGCCTCGAAGTTGGCCTGCGGGTCCGGCATGTACGGACGAGACACGTCGGTCGGATACGCGAAGTCGATCTCCACGGGAAGCGTGTAGCCCGCGTCCTCCAGGAGCTGCTTCGACTTCTCCGGGTCGTACTCGTATTGCGTCACGTCGTCCGCGTAGCCGACGACCTCGGGCGGCATGAACTCGTGCGCCACCTCGCCCTGGCCGGCATAGAACCCGTCCACGACCTCCTGGCGGTCGATCGCGTGCGCGATCGCCTGACGAACGGCGACGTCGTCCAGCGGCTTGACCTTCTGGTTGAAGCCCACGTAGCCGACGTTGAACGCCGGGCGGTTGAGCAGCTGCAGCTGGTCGTCACCCTCGATCGTCTCGTAGTCCTGCGGGTCCACGAGGTCGTATCCCTGGATGTCACCGGCCTGCAGCGCCTGCAGACGTGCAGAGCCCTCGGCTATCGGCCTGAAGATCAGCGTGCCGATGTTGCCGGGGAACTCGCCCCAGTAGTCCTCGTTGCGGACCATGGTGAGGCTCTCCCCACGGGTCCAGCTCTCGAACTTGTAAGGACCCGTTCCCGTCGGGTGCTCGGTCGCGTAGGTGCCAGTCGGGCCGAAGATGCCCTCGGCGTCGACCTTGCCTTCGTCGGCGTCGTACTCGGTCAGCGCCTCCGGGCTGGCTATCGTGAAGTTGGTCAGGCTGAGCGCGGCCAGGACCGAAGCCGACGCCTTCGTCAGGTTCAGGATCGCGGTCGTCTCGTCGGGAGCCTCGCAGCTCTCGTAAAGCGATGGGGTCTTGCCGTCGCTGAATCCGCCGAAGACGGTCTGCCAGTAGTAGCTGGCCGAGGGGTTCTGGAAGGAGCCCTTGAAGTTGTACCAGCGGTCGAAGTTGAAGCAGACGGCCTCCGCGTTGAAGTCGGTGCCGTCATGGAACTTCACGCCCTCTTGCAGCGTGAAGGTGTAGGTCTTGCCGTCCTCGGAGATCTCCCACTCGGTGGCGAGAGCCGGCGCGACCTCCGTGCCCCCCGGCTCGAGGCTTACCAGGCCTTCGAACATCTGATCGATCGCCCGCAGCGACTCTCCATCCGACACGAGCGCGCCGTCGAGAACGACGGGATCGGCCGACGTCCCGAATGTCAACGTCGCGTCCTTCTCTTCGGCGCCGCCCTCGCCCCCTCCCTCGCCGCCGTTACCCCCACACGCTGCCGCGATCAGAGATAGCGCGAGGAGGAGCGGGACCAACTTCGCAGATCTGCCCATTCCAAGCCCCTTCCCGTTCCCTGCCTGCCCCCTACTACAACCTTCGGAGTATAGGCCGCGGCCTCCGCCGCCGCTACTACACGGGTAGTAAAAAAGCGCAAGGGTCGCTAGGGTTAGCCGGGCGCATCGTCGCGCGGGGCGTGCGCGCGACGCCGCTGGATAGAACGGCTGCGCTGCTAACCTGACTGAACTTCTCGTGGACTGCCAAGGAGAGGCCGGGAATGACGGATTTCAATCACTTCAAGTCGGCCTTCGAGTCGATCGTGGGCAACGTCGAGAAGACCATCCAGGGCAAAGAGGAGATCGTGCGCCTAGCCCTGGTCTCCCTCCTGGCGGAAGGTCACGTGCTCCTGGAAGACGTTCCCGGCGTCGGGAAGACCATGCTGGCCAAGTCCCTGGCCAAGTCCCTGGGTTGCTCGTGGAGCCGCATCCAGTTCACCCCGGACCTGTTGCCCAGCGACGTGACGGGGGTGAACGTCTGGAACCAGCAGGTGGGCGATTTCCGGTTCAAGGCGGGTGCGGTGTTCGCGAACATCTGCCTGGCCGACGAGGTGAATCGGGCCTCGCCCAAGACGCAGGCCGCGCTGCTGGAGTCCATGGAGGAACGTCAGGTGACCGTGGACGGCGTGACCCACAGGCTGGATGAGCCCTTCATGGTCATAGCCACCCAGAACCCCGTGGAGCACGAGGGCACCTACCCCCTGCCCGAATCGCAGCTCGACCGATTCATGATGCGGCTATCGATGGGCTACCCGAGCCGGGCGGCCGAGCTCGAGATCCTCGATACGCACGGCGAACGTTTTCCGCTCGAGGAGCTGCAGGCCGTGGCCGAAGCAGAGTCGGTCATCTCGCTCATCAAGATGGCGCGCGAGGTCCATGTAGCGCAAAGTCTCAAGCGGTACATCGTCGATCTGACCGAGGCAACCCGCGAGCATCCATCGGTCCACCTGGGCGCCAGTCCCAGAGCCTCTCTCTACCTGTTGAAGGCGTCGCGCGCCCAGGCGGCCAGCCGCGGGCGCGACTATGTCGTGCCCGACGACATCAAAGATCTCGTCGTTCCGGTGCTCTCGCACCGCATCCTGCTCTCGGCGGAGACCCAGCTGCACGGCTCGACGTCGCAGGATTTCCTCGACGCGCTGATGGATCGCGTGCCCGTCCCGGCGCGGGAGCAGGCTTAGGCATCCATGCCCCAGGTCACGGGCTGATGCCGACCCCCCGCGGTTACCTGGTCATCTTGACGGCCGTCGCTATCTGGGGCACCGGGCGGGCCCTGGGAGCGCCGCCCCTCGATCAGATCGGGTTCGCGCTGCTCTGTCTCGTCGCTATCGCGGTCGGTGTCGTGCGGTTCGGAAGGCACGAGATCCGCGTTGCGCGGCGTGTAACTCCCGAACGCGCTCGGTCGGGCCAACCCGTGACGGTCTCGTTGCAGATCCACAACGAGGGACGAGGCCACGCTCCCCTGTTGTTGCTCGAAGATCGCATCCCGAACGGCGTCGCCGGCAATGCGCGATTCGCGGTCAACGGGATCGAGCCCGGCGGTGCCCGGGAGACTTCGTTCACGATCACCGCCCGGCAGCGGGGAGCCTACGCGGTGGGCCCTCTCGACATCTCGTTCATCGACCCCTTCGGTCTGGCCCGCGCACGGATCCAGGCCGCGGCGGCATCTAACTTCCTCGTCTATCCGGCGATCGAGAACCTTCAACTCCTTCGCGACATCGGCGAGCGGCATTCGGTCAGCAGTTCCGCGGTCAAGCAGCTGACGGGGGCTCGCGGCGAAGACTTCTACACGATGCGCGAGTACGCCTACGGAGACGATCTCCGCAAGGTGCACTGGCCCTCCACCGCCAGGTTGGGAAAGCTCATGCTCCGGCAGGAGGAAACGCCCTGGCAAGCGCGAGCGACGGTGCTCTTAGACGACCGGAGCGTGCACGAGGGCTACGCTGACGACAACTCCTTCGAACGTTCGGTCGTCGCTGCCGCTTCGGTGGCCGATCTGTACCAGAGAGTCGGCTACTCCTACCGGCTCGTGGGGGCGGTCGATCCCGGCATCCCTTCGGGCAAGGGCAGCGAACACCACCGCCGGTGCCTAGACCTGCTCGCCACGATGTCGCCTTCGGGCGCCCCCGCGGATGACGATGCCCTGGCACTCCGGTTGTCCGAACTCACGCGCTCGTCGCTTGCGGAGGCCGCGCTGGTTGTGGTCTGTGGCACGCCCACACCGGAAGCCACACTGGCTCTGGTGCGATGCCGCGTCCGGTTCCGACAGGTGACCGCGGTGATCCACCCGGCTCACAGGTTCGGCAGCGAGACGACCAGGGCCCGATGGGAGGGCGAGGCGGCGATAGTCGAACAGGTTGGGCTGCTGGCCCGATCCGGGATCCGCAGCCTGGTCGTGGGGCCCGACGAGCCCGTGTCGATGGGATGGAACGCGCTGGCACAGGGACGGACGAGTGAGGTGAAGACTTGGGGACCGAAGCCCGAGCTCGTCTAAGCCTCGTCGGCCTCCTCGTCCTGACCCTCTTCACGTTCGGACAGGTCTTCGATGCGACCGATTACGTCGGCCCCGCCTTGCTGGCCATCGGCGTCGCCACCGGACTCGCCATCATCACGCGGCGCGGGGGGCTGGGCTCGACGCTCTCCACGGTGATCTCGCTGATCGTGATGCTCGTCTACCTGGCCCTTGTCTTCGCGCCTCACCACTCGCTGTACGGGTTGCCCACCATCGGCGCGGGCGAGCGACTCTGGCGGGCCATCGACCGGGCGATGGCCGCGAGCCGCACCGACTACGCACCGGTTCCGATGCGAACCGGATACGTCATCCTGATCGTCGCCGGTATGTGGCTGGCCGCGACCTTCGCCGAGGTCGCGGCGTTCCGCTGGAAGCGACCGCTCCTCGCCACGCTGTTACCAACTACCCTGTTCTGCCTCGTGATGGTGGTCGGTACTCAGGAGGCGGCGAGCTTCTCGATCTCGTTGTTCCTCGCCGTTCTGATGACCTTCTGGGCCCTCGAGGCCGCGCACCGGCTCCGTTCCTGGGGTCGTACGATCTCGGCCTGGAGCCACCGCGCGACCGAAGAGATCGAGGCGCCCGCGGTCACGGGCTCTCTCGCCCGGCGCATGGGCGCCGCCACCGTCGCGGTCGCGATCATCAGCCCCTTGCTCCTGCCCGCTTTCGGCGATGGCCTGCTGGCATGGCGAACCCAGATCGGAGAAGGCCTCGGCGGGGGACTCGGTGGCGGGGACTCCGGCAGGATCAACCAGCTGGTCTCGATCGCCCCACGCCTGATCCGCCAGACCGATCAGGTCCTGTTCAACGTCCGCGCCGAGGAGCCCGGCTACTGGCGCCTCGGCTCGCTGGCCGACTTCGACGGCCGCGATTGGCGCCCACTCCAGAACGACGGCACTGCCGGTGCCCTCCCCCTCGTCCCGGAGGGCGCCCCGGTGCGAGAGCTCGAGCAGAGGTTCGAGCTCACCGGCCTCGAGGGCGATCAGCTGCCTGCGGCGGTGCAGGCGAACTTCGTCGCCATCGACTTCCGCACGAGCAACCCACGGTTCGACGAGGACCGTCTGATAACCGATAGAGAGGGCTCGTTGCGTCTCCTCGATCCGTTCGAGGACCAGCCCCAGAACGTCCAAGGATTGAGCTACGACGTGGCGTCCTTCGTCCCCGCCGTCTCCTACGCGCAGCTTCGTGACGCGAATCCGGCCTCCCCCGGCCCGGCATACGTGGACGTGCCGTCCGACCTGTCCGACGACGTGAAGGGATTGGTCCGGGGGTGGGTGGCGAGCGCGCAGACTCCTTTGGACAAGCTGATCGCGATCCAGGATCGGCTGCGCGGCTTCCAGTATTCGCTCGACGTCGAGGCCTTGGCGACCACCGACTACCTCTCTCGATTCCTCCTCGAGACCCGCGCGGGCTACTGCCAGCAGTTCGCCACGGCGTTCGCGATCCTCGCACGCTTCCAGGGCTTCGCCACGCGCGTTTCGGTCGGGTTCCTCCCCGGCGAACAGGATCCCGGTCGGGAGGATCGATTCGTCGTGCGCGGAACGCACGCACACGCGTGGCCCGAGGTTTATTTCAGCGGCGTCGGCTGGGTGCCGTTCGAACCGACGCCACGTTCTGCCACGACCCCTCCCGGCTACACGATCCCGGGCTCGAGCTTCATACCCGGCGTGGGAGCCGACGGAGGCTTCGCCAACAATCCGAGTGGAGCCGGCTCGACGGCGGATACGGTCCGCGGCAGTCTCGGCGACGTGCGGCGAGGGGGCGCGTGCGAGACCGGTCAGACGCGCGGTTGCAGCGACGTGCGCGAGGTCGGCGCCGGAGACGGACTCCTGCCCGAACCGAGGGGACCCCGTCGCCCCACGGTGTGGGAGGCCGCGTTCGAACGACTCGCCGCCGTCATCCTCATCGCCGTGATCCTGTTCCTGATCGTGGTGCCCTTGGTCAAACAGTGGCGTACGGCACATCGCTACCGCACCGCGGCGGATGCGGTCGCGGCGGCCGCCGCAGCCTTCGCCGAGTTCGAGTCCGAAGCCGGTGGGCTCGCCTCGCCGCGCTCGCCGTCCGAGACGGCGACCTCCTACGCCACGCGTATCGCGTCCATGGCACGGGTGCCGCGCCGTACGGCGTCCCGACTAGCGGGGCTCTACGAACAATCTGCGTACAGCGCGAACGGAGTCAGTCGCCCCCAGGCCGATGAAGCGCGCCGGCTCGCGCGAGAGCTGCGTGGCCGTCTGTGGAGCACGTCCAGTTGGTGGGAGCGCGGCGTCAGGCTCTTCTCGCCTCGGGGGCTCCGAACCGGCTGATAACGCCTCAGCGAGCGGTGCGCAGGCGCTGCCGTGCCGCAGGCTGAAGTTCCCGCTCGAGCTCGGATTCCAGCCGTCTCAAGGTCGACACGAACTCCTCCTGGTCGTACAGGTAGCGACTCGCCCGCGAATCGATGGTCCGCGCCACGCTGTCGATCGTGATGAAGAAGGCGAGCTGGCCTTCCTTCAGAGCGTCGATGAAGTCGCCTTCCGATCGGCTGATCTCGAAGATGCTGGATCCATCGCTGACGAGGCGCACCTCCGACAGATGGTCTTCCAGGGCAGCCTTCTTGCGAAGGAACTGCAGGGCGCGGCGGACGCGTTGGAGACTCATGCCGCCGTCCAGAAGCGACCGGATCACGCGCAGCGCGACCAAGTCACGGAACGAATACAGACGTCTGATCCCCGGACGTCCCCCGGTGGATTGCACGCTCGGCTTTACGAGTCCGATGCGATCCCAGTAACGAAGCTGATGTGCTGTACAACTGGTGAAGCGACACGCCTGATCTGCGGTGAACCCCTCCATGCGAGCGCGCGAACCTCCGATTGATCAGATGGTCGTACCTACAAGATCCGTTTGACGGAACGTTGAACGACAGACGCAGAAATCTAACTCCCGAGCCCGCGACGCGCCAGACCGTATCAGGCGGAACGACGGATCTTCGCGAAGTTTTTTCTCACTCTCGTCGGTAGCGATCCCGAAGAGTCTCTTCCCAGCCCTTGAACGAACGCGCCAGCTTGGCTCTCGTGGACGATTGAGAGGCATTGCGAGCAGTGACGTAACGGCCGGCGGCTCCGGCCATGACGACGATACCGACGACCATCCCACCGAAAGCGAGCACGCCGACGATCACTTGCTGCGTTACGAAGAACGCGATGAGTAGCAGGAACCCGACGATGGAAAGCGCGGCACCGAACCGGACCCGGCGGGCATGCTCGCCGGGCGTGGCGGTCTTAACGGGCCCGGAAGGAGGTTGGTCCGTGAGGCTCTTCTCGATCTGGTCGAGGATCTTCTGTTCGTGTTCCGAGAGCGGTGCCACTACGTCGATGATAGTTGGGTCGCCGGGTAACAGGGAGTAGCGATCCTCTCAGGAGTCACCCGGCGTGAACAGGGAGGCCGGGGCGACCGACTCGTCGCCGAACCGTGACCGGATGTCGTCGACCGCTCGGGCGGCCTCGTCCCAGCACCGCCGATCGCCGCGACCGAGCAGATCGAGCTGGCGTTTCGGGGGCCCGGCCTCGAGCCCGGAGACGCTCACGCCCAGCAACCGGATGCGAGGACGGTCCGGATCGAGCCTCTCGTAGAGATCGCGGGTCACGGAGTAGATCTCGGCGGCCGTGTCGATCTCTTCGGGAAGGGTGCGAGACCGGGTGATGGTCTTGAAGTTGGAGAACCTGACCTTGAGCGTGATCGTCCGGGCAGAGAGGCCGTGGGAACGAAGGCGCCCGGCGGTACGGTCCGATAGCCGCAGGATCTCCCTCAGGATCCGGCCGGCGTCATCCAGATCGTACGAGAAAGTCTCTTCCGAGCCCACGGACTTGGCCGGTTCGTCCGGAACCACCGCGCGATCGTCCCGTCCGTGGGCCAGGGCATGGAGATGTGCTCCGAGCGCATCCCCCACCGCCCGCTCCAGCGTCCGTCGGGATATCGAGGCGATATCGCCGACCATCCGTAGGCCCAGTCGTTTGAGGGCCTCGGCGGTGATCTCGCCCACTCCCCAGAGCGCGTCGACCGGAAGTGGATGCAGGAAGGCCTCGACACCGGCCGCGGGCACCACCAGCAACCCATCCGGTTTGGCCCGGGTCGAGGCGAGCTTGGCCAGGAACTTGTTGGGGGCGACGCCCACGGTGCACTTGAGGCCGAGTTCCTCGATGCCCGACTTGATCCGGCGACCCATGTCCACCGGTTCGCCGAATATCCGAACCGAACCGGAGACATCGAGGAAGGCCTCGTCGAGCGACAGCGGCTCGACCAGGGGCGTGAAGCTCGTGAACACCCGGCGGATCTTCTTCGAGTACTCGAGGTAGCTGGCGGGGTCGTTCGAGATGAACTCGCCGTGGGGACACAGCCGGCGAGCCGTCACGATCGGCATCGCGGAACGGACGCCGAACTCGCGGGCCTCGTAGGACGCCGACGTCACGACCCCCCGGGTCCCCTGGCCCCCGACGATGACCGGCTTCCCGCGTAGACTGGGGTCCTTGATCGTCTCGACGGTCGCGTAGAACGCGTCCATGTCGACGTGGAGGATCGGCTCGGCGATGCGCATACCTTTCACGTTACGGTCCCTCGCCGCGGCGTCGCTGGTCATCGCCCTTTTTTTCCTGGCGACCCGGCCCAGAACCGTCGAAAGCACGCCGATCCGGTGGGTACAGGTGCCTGAGCTCGCGTTGCAGGCATGTAACCGGGACCCTCTGCTGGCGGATTCTTGTCCGAGACGCGTCCCTCGCACGACCACCGTCGCAAGTTGGGACATCGAAGGCGATGCAGATACTTCTGTGCTGGGGTTCGGCGCGAGCGCCCCTTACGAGCAGGGAGCGCTCTCTCGTAACCGGCCTCCTCGATTCCTCCATCTGCAGGTCTACACGGGGGACGTTTCTGAGGACTTCCCTGCCTTCAAGTCCAGGAACCATCGAGACGCCGGATTCCGCGATTCGCTGTTGGAGGACGGCGGGGAATGGTTCTCGTTCGGTGTGTTCTCGTGGGCGGGACGAGAAGGTGAGCTCTTCCTCGGACCCAGCGGCGGGGGGGCGAACGGAGGTCATCTGGTCTTCCGATGGGAAGACGAAGGGATCGACCGGGTCGTTTCGCTCCATGCTTGGGCGCCTTTGACCGAGGCGCGCGACGTGCTGCGTTCTATCGTTGGTTCCATGGAGTGAAGTCACCGGCCGGCGGAGCCGCCGGACGCGTGCCACAGCTTGGCCGGCGGTTGGGTTTGTTCCTGAGGCACAACGGCCGCGGCGCGCTGACGCCGCCGTTGCTTGTCGATGGCCTCGTCCACCGACATCCCGGCCCCTCTGTCCTTGTAGATCTCGGCCAGGTCGAACACCTCCTCCACCGAGATCGTGATCCCGGTGTTGCGCGCCGCGGTGCGATGGCGACGAGACGCTCCCCCACGTTTGCGGAGCTCGCCGCGCACCAGCAGCAGCCACGAATGGAAGACGGTGCGAGCGCACCACGGCTGGACCCGCTCGAACACCGTGACGTCCATCGGCCCCGTCAGATCCTCCAGGGTCAAGAAGATGATCCGCTGGCCGGATCGGATCGCGGGGGTCTGGGTCGAGACCTTGATCCCCGCCACCCAGACGTCGGATCTGTTCCGGACGCCCGCGAGCTCGGCCGCGCTGTGACAACCGAGCTCGGCTATCAGCGGCCGGTACAACGAGACGACGTGACGACGGGCATCGATGCCCGAGATCCGTAGTTCGGCCTCGGTCTCTTCCATCGCCGTGTAGCCGGGCAATCCCGGCAGCGACTCCTGGATCGGATCGTCGAAGCTCAGAGCGAGCTGGGCCCCCGGTCGTTCCTTGCGCTCGTTCGTAAGGTCGATGGCCCGCCACAACAGCTCGCGCCGCGAGCGGCCTCCGGCGATAGCGTCGAGCGCCCCGATCTCGACCAGGTTCTCGAGCACCGGCTGCGCCAGCTCGGTCCGTCGCCACAGGTCCTCCAGTGAACCGAACGGCTCGGTCGACCGAGCCCGCAGGATCGAGTCGATCTCGGCCTCCGATATGCCCCGAACCTCGCTCAGGGCAAGCCTGACCCCGGTCGTGCCTCCGGCGCCCGGCTCCGCCCGGTAGACCCCGTCGGAACGGTTCACCTCGATGGGCAGGATGGGGATGCCGAGGTTGCGTGCGTCGGCCACGATCGTTCGCCGGGGATACATCCCGGGATCGTGGGTCAGGATCCCGGCATAGAACTCGGCCGGATGATGGGCCTTGAGCCACGCGCTGATATAGGTGGGCAGGGCGAACGCCGCGGCGTGGGACTTGCAGAAGCCGAAGGAGGCGAAGCTGAACACCTCCTTCCATAGCGCCTCGGCCTGCCGGAGGTCGAAACCGTTACGGATCGCCGACGTGACGAACCACGCGGCGACGTCTTGTTCGGGCGGAACGATCTCGATCGGGCCGGCGACGCCGTGGTACCTCACCCGTGGATTGCGCTTCCACCCCTCGCCCACGGGTGGCCTCGCCGGAGCCCCGCGGCCCCTCTTGGGGTCGCTGCCGGGATGGGTCATCCAGACCGCGGCTCCGCCGGTTCGGTCCTTCGGGGCGTCGTTGGGATCGTCGGGCATCGCCGGCCGCTCGGCATCGAGGTGGCGCCGGACGTAGTCGGCATCGTCCAACGAACATCCGGTGATGGCCGCGATCACCCGGATCACCTGCTCGTGGAACACGATCACGCCGTTGGTCTCGCGCAGGATGGGGGCCAGGGTGCGATGGACGTAGTCGAAACCTTCGAAGCCGTGACGGCGGTTGAGGTACGGGTTGATCATGTCGGATTTGACCGGTCCCGGCCGGAACAGGGAGATGTCGATGATCAGGTCCTCGAACCGATCGGGAAGGAACCGCGCCAGCAGGTCACGCTGACCCGGCGACTCGATCTGGAAGCAGCCGAGGGTCCGGGACGTGCGGATCAACTCGAACGTGGCCTCGTCGTCGTGGGGGAGCGAGTCGAGGTCGAGGGCCTCACCCCGGGTGCGCTGCACCTCGCTCACCGCATGCGAGATCGACGACTGCATACGTACCCCCAGGACGTCGAGCTTGGCCAGACCCAGCTCCTCGACGTCGTCCTTGTCGGCCTGGAGCATCGTGAAGCCGAGGTACGAGTGCTGCATCGGCACCCGGTCGGCCAGGTCGGGCGATGACAGGATCACCCCGGAGGGGTGGAGCGCCAGGTGACGGGGGAACTTGTCTATCGCCTCGCACAGCTCGAAGAGCTGGGCCAGCTGCCCGGCGAGGAGGTTCGTCCCCTGCAGCTCGGGCAAGCGGCGGACGGCCTCGGGTATGGCCGACGCGCTGATGCGAGGGAAGGCCTTGGCGATGGTATCGATCTCGTCGCCGGGGATGCCGAGGGCCTTGCCCACGTCCCGGATCGCCCCCCGGGCCCGGAACGTGTCGACCATGCAGCACATGGCCGTCTGCTCCGAGCCGTACGTCTTCAGGATGTGCTCGAGCACCTCCTCCCGGCGGTGCGACTCGACGTCGATGTCGATATCCGGCAGCTCCTCCCGGCGCTCGTTCATGAAGCGCTCGAACAACAGGTCGTAACGGACCGGGTCGACGTCGGAGATGCCGAGGACGTAGCAGACGAGCGAACCCGCCGCGCTGCCCCGGCAGGCGCAACGGATGCCGAGGTTGCGCCGGGCGTGCTCGACGATGTCGGCGACCAGCAGGAAATACGCGGCGTAGCCCAGCTTGAAGATCATCCGGAGCTCGTGCTGAAGCCGGTCTTCGACCTCTCGCGTCACTCGCTCGTAACGGCGGCGGGCCCCCTCGAAGCAGCGCTTGGCTAGGAGCCCGGTCGCGGTCTCGCCGGCCGGCATCGGGATATGGGGGAAATGGTGCGTTCCGACATCGAGCTCGAACTCGCATGCGTCAGCGATCCGCAAGGTCTCGTCACATGCTTCCGGTGCGTCGCTGAACAGACCACGCATCTCGGCCGGGTCCTTCAGGTAGTACTCGCTGGTCGCCCTTAGCGCCCGGGCGCGGGACAGGGGGACGATGTCCTTGATCGCGTGGAGGACCTCGTGCCATCCCGCGTGCTGCGGCACACCGTAGTGGACATCGTTGCTGGCTACTGCCGGGATCCCGGCCTCCCGCGCCACGTACAGGAGGCGGTCGCGTAAGGCCCGGTCCCCGTAACCACGATGGTCGTAGACCTCTACCCGGTACCCGTCCCCGACGGCTTCGCGCCAGCGCCGGGCGGTCTCGATCGCCCCGGGGATGTCGGCCTGCGCCGCGCTCCGGGAGACCGCCCCGTTCTTACACCCCGATAGGAGGAACAACCCCTCGGAACGGGCCGTTACCTTCTCGAACGTCGTCGCCGGCTCACCGCGTTCGTTGGACAGGTGAGAGTCGCTGATCAATCGGCACAGGTTGGCGTAACCCGTTCGATCCCGAGCGATGGCCGTGATGTGCTCGCCGCCGGTCAGGCTCAGCTCCGCTCCGAAGATGGGCTTGATGCCTGCGTCCCGGCACGCCTTGGCGAACCGAACCGCCCCGGTGAGCGAATCGTGGTCGGTCATCGCGACGGCCTCGTACCCCCACTCGGCCGCGATATGAGCCAGCGCTTCGGCCGGCAACGCCCCATCCAGCAACGACCAGACGGTGTGGCAGTGGAGGTGGACGAACGAGCTCACCGGATACGTCCGTCCGGCTCCGACATCAGTCCCACACCCGGGCGAGCTTCCAGAGCCCGGCCGCCCGATCCCGGTATACGTCGTAGACCGCGCCGACGGAACGCATGAAACCGTCGGCATCCAGGTCCCCACCCGAATAGAGACCGGCCGGTCGGGCGAGGACCCGGTGATAATCGCGATCTCGAGCGCGGCGAGTCTGGTCGTGGGTACCGTTCCCGTTGGTGCTCGACCCCTGGGGTTCCGACCCGCTGGACCCGGCCCACCACTCGCCGGCCTCGCGCCACGAGCTCAACCGCCGGTCGATCTCGTAGAGCCTCCCCCGCCACCTGAAGGCGAGCGGCGCGTTGGGATCGAAGGGGTCGGAGGTCACCTCGATAGGCTCGTCGTACCGCTTCGTCACCCGCCGCTCGCGCTCCTCCGAACTTAGAGAGCAAAGGGGACCCGACCGGTCTGCCACGGGAAACAGACCCGCCGGGCCCCTAGCCTTGGGTTCGCTCCGGTGCGGGCGGGGCCGGGGATCCCTGCCCGCTCGCCGAGTTACGGGGAGAGGCTCGGCGTTGCTCCGGATGCGAACGTATGTTCGATAGTAGAGCACGCAGCTTCGCTCGTCAAGGGCCCGAAACCGGGCTAGGCGACCCCCGACAGCATGTCCAGGTACTTCGCTCCGGCCCCCGTGTTGTAGAGGACGACCGGACCCTCGAGCCGACCCTTCCGAGCCAGGCGGTCCGCGGCCGCGACCGTCGCGGCTCCCTCCGGGCAGGCGAACACCCCTTCCGTCGCAGCGAGCTCCCGCACCGCGTCGACGATCTCCTCCTCGGACACCGACACCATGGTCCCGCCGGAGGCTCGGATCTTGTCGAGCACCAGGTATCCCTCGCTCGGAGCCGGGACGCGCAGGCCCGCCGCGATCGTGTCGGAGGCTCCGCTCCAGGGCCGGACCTCGGTATCTCCGGCCTCGAACGCTCTGAC